>CAZUHM010000001.1:0-13876 GCA_964620575.1 uncultured Methanobacteriaceae archaeon
ATTCCTCTGTGCCCTAAAGAGGACACAGTATCCTCGCCGTAAAAAAAGATGAAAGATAAATTTTATGTAACAGACTGTGAAGGTCCATTATCAATAAACGATAATGCATATGAAATATCCGACTATTTTATCCCAGAAGGTGGAGAATTCTTCAGCATATTAAGCAACTATGATGACATGCTGGTGGAAAGAAATACCGAAGGATACTTAGCTGGAAGTACATTAAAACTTATTTTACCATTCTTTAAAGCTTATAATTTAACGGAAAACGATTTAATTCAGTTTTCAGAGGATAACATTAACATGGTAAACGGTGCCTATGAAATGATAAAATATGTGCAGGACATAATGCCTTTTTACATAGTAAGTACCAGTTATAACCAGTATATTAAAGCATTATGTGACAAAACAGGATTCATATATGACAACACTTATTCAACACAACTGGAATTGGACAAATATGAATTAAACACTCAGGAACAGGAATCATTAATTGACATTAGGGACAACATCCTATTTGATTACAGCTTTGAAAACATAGACCACTATTTCACAGAAGTAATATCAAATATGCAGATAAATAATCTTATAGAATCAGTAACGCCTGTAGGAGGAATCGGTAAAAGAGATGCAATACTGGACATCATAGAAAAAAACAACTATGAAGCATCAAACCTGATGTATAGTGGAGACAGCATAACTGACTGTGAAGCATTAGAATATGCTAAAGAAAACAATGGAATAAGCATATCATTTAACGGAAACATACATTCCATAAAATCTGCAGAAATATCAGTCACATCAACAAACAACATGATACTAGCATTGATTGCAGAAATATTCAATGACAAATCAAGAGAGGGGGTCTATGACTTCATAAGCTCATACAACGACAACCCATTGGATGCCCTACTGGAATACTCAAAAAATGAAAACATCACACAAGAGTTACTGCTTACAAAAGCATCAATAGATTTAATAACAGAAGAAAATGTGGAAGAATTAACCAACAAAAGTAAAATAACAAGAAATAAGGTAAGAGGACAAAAAATAGGAAACTTAGGATAGTGATAATATGGATTTTGATATAGAAGATACTTATTGTGAAGCATTCACAGGAACATGCGTAAGAATGATAGTCACGGCAGAAGACGACAGAACAATAGAAAAAATAGCATATGATGCATGTGCAACACCAGGTACCGTAATAGGAAGAACAGAATCAGGAGTGGAAAAATTCCTCACACCAGAAGAAACACCTGACAACAGGCCAGGAGTAATAATTCAATTCTGGTACAACACAAAAGACCTGAACAAGTTTGACAAGGAATTATCCTTCAGAATAAGACAGGACATACTGGTAAAACCATTCGTAAAAATATTCGACGCATCAATAGACCCATTTGACTATATAGACACAACAGAACACGTAGGACACTGTGGAGATGGATATGAATGGACAGAAGACTTTGATGGAAGAACAATGATAAGAGTGCCTATATGCGTACCTGACTTCTACATAGAACAAAAACTCGGATGCATGGAAGGAATAATGGGAGTGAACTTCTGGTATTACTGCAGTACAAAAGAAGCAGTGCTTGAAGCAGGATACAAATCATTGGAAGCACTGGCAGAAGTGGAAGGAGTATGTACACCATTTGACATATGCTCTGCAGGTTCAAAAGTGGAAACCAACTATCCTGAAATCGGTCCAACAACAAACCATCCTTACTGTCCGTCATTAAAGGAAAAACTTGGAGACGAATCCAAAGTAGAGGAAGGAGTAAACTACATTCCTGAAATTGTTATCAACGCATTAACACTTGAAAATGCTGAAGAATCCCTTAAAAAAGGAGTGGAAGCATTAAATGGTATTGACGGAGTTATCAAGGTATCGGCCGGAAATTATGGTGGAAACCTTGGAAAATACAAGCTCTACCTAAAGGAAATACTGGAATAAAACTCGTGGAGAATATTGTATGACCTTAGATATCATAGGATGGGGTGCATTAAATGTTGACAGACTATGTCAGGTAAATCAATTTGCACCGACAGATGGGGAAACATTCATATATAATGAAACAAAATCATGTGGGGGTTCCGCATCAAACACAATCATAGGAACTGCAAAACTTGGTCTGGATGCAGGATACATTGGAAAAATAGGCAACGATTCAAATGGGCAGATGATGAAGGACTACCTTGAATCAAACAATGTTGATACAGATCACCTGCTAATAGCAGAAGGAGAAACGGGTGAAGTAATAGGATTTGTTGACGATGAAGGTAACAGAAAATTATATGTAACTCCAAAAATCAACGACAAAATATCAAACGATGACATTAACCGTGAATACCTGTTAAACACAAAACTATTGCATCTTACCTCATTTGTAGGATTAAATCCTGATGATCCATCAGTAAACACACAACTTGAACTGCTTGATGAAATAGCAGGCAGGATAACCGTAGCGTTTGATCCTGGAATGTTATATGTAAACCGAGGACCGGAATTCATGGAAAAACTGATATCATATACTGACATCTTACTAATCAATGAATCAGAACTCCTGATTGCAACACAGGAAGATGACTTTGAAAAGGCAGTAAAAAAGGTAGCACCTAAAGTGGACATACTGGTAGTAAAACGTTCAACAAAAGGTTCATTTATCAAGAAAGGAACTGATGAATATAATATAGGAATATTCGAGGTAGACACGGTGGACACTACAGGAGCAGGTGATGCCTATAATGCAGGATTCCTCTATGGATACATAAAAGGATATACTCTTGAAGAATCTGGAATAATTGGAAGTTATATAGCAGCACAGTCAACAACACAAACTGGAGCAACTGAAGCAATACCTGATATTAAAAATATTGATATATCAAAAATTATAAAAAGTCTTAAAAATTAACATTAACAAAATAATATAAAAGAGGAATTTCCATCCTCACACACCCTTTCAAGAGAGGATTAAACACCACAAAATAACATTTCTACAGATTATTATGTCAGAAGAAAATCTCCCAAGACAATTAACAACTTCTAAAAAGTTAATGGAAATTCAACAGGGATTACCTGATCAAAACTTAACATTAAAGGAATTGATAGAAGTAATGTCGGGAGAGGGAGTTCAATTTTTAATCATAATCTTACTGGCACCATTTCTTATTCCGGCATCAATACCTGGAAGCAGCACACCATTCGGAATACTTATAATCCTCTTGGAAATAGCATTCCTAAGAAATAAAACATTATACATACCAAATGCCATAGGAAAATATGAGATAAGTAAAGCAAACGTAACAAAACTCTTTGAAATACTGGAAAGAGTGTTGGGGTATATTGAAAAAATATCAAAGCCTAGGGGATCTTTATCTACAAAAAAATCCTTCCTGCAGTTAAATGCAATAGTAAGTATAATAATGGCTGTACTGTTATTTTTGCCGTTACCAATACCGTTTACAGATTTTACTCCGGCATTATCTATGCTGATGTTAGCAGTATCTTCATTAGAAAGAGATTCATATCTTATGATACTTGGCTATGTCGCATCAGTATTGACTGTAATATACTTCCTATCAGTAGGTTATGTGGGAATTGAAATAATAAGGATAACATTACGTTATATTGGAATACCAACATAAAAAAAATAGGATGTTTAATAGGTGGAAGAATGATTTATCTTCTTCCTTTTGGGCGTGGAGCTTCTTTTTTCTCATTATTGGCTTCAGTTCTGTTAATTCTATTTAATCTTTCCTTCCATCCGGTTCTGAAGTTTTCGGAACTGAAACTAATTCTTTCTTTAGATTCTTTTTCTTTCCTGATTAAAGGAGTTTCATCCTCTTTACGGATAATCTTTATCTCAGGTTCTCTTAAAGTATTGTTGTCCTTGTTAACATTCATGTCAAAGACTTTTCTTTCATTTTTATCTTTATTATCATGTTCAACGATAATGTCACCGCTACCGGAAACAATATCCTCAGTTTTTTCATCAGTAGTGATGTCTGCCGTATTTTCATCTATGATAATCTCGTCATCTTCATGATCTATGATGATGTCATCACTGCCGTGGTCTATAATTATGTCTCCACGTTCACTGGCACTTTCTTCATGTTCTACCTGAATATCAGCTACTTCTTCGTCAGGAAGATCTGAAGGGTCATGTTCAATGATAATATCATCTTCACTGGATTTAAGGAGAGCTTCTTCTATATACTCTTCATCAGGTTCATCTTTTTTATGTCTTATGTTCAGTTTTTCTTCAATAGAATTGTTTTCCGGAATAATATCAGGTTCCTGGTATAATTCACTGGTCTTTGGAGTAGTTTGTGAAACATGTGCCTGTTTTGGATGAAACGTTCTTATAATAGTGTCTTTCAATATACTGAATGAACTTTTTATTCCACTTTCAGATTTTCCAAATCCGGTTTCCTTTCTCTCCTCTTCGCTGACATCTTCCTGGAATATTTCCCTTTTGCTACGTCTGCTGTTTTGCTGATCTTCTATTTCAGTTATAACATCTTTGAAAGGTTCCTTTGTGTTATGCACGTATTCATGTAACCATGGTGCTAACGGATACTCTCTAATTCTGTCAATTTTTACCCAAGCGTATGTTTCATAATCTTTGGATAATAACAGTTCACCATTAAGTACGTTTCCTTCCATTATCACATGGACTTCCTTTGTTTTCTTACTGGTGTAATCTCCCACCCCAATTATTTTACCGGGGTATACATAGTAACCTATTTCTTTTTGAACCTTGGTAATTACTGTTTCATCGAAACTTTGTTCTTCAGTGAATGTTGAACCAGGTAAATCCCAACGTTGCTTGTTGTCATCTCGTTTTTGTTTTAAAAGTAGAATATTCCCTTGATCGTTGGTTATAATGGTTTTAACATACATATTAAATGTTCTCATATTATTAAACATCCTTAAATTTCATTTAATCATTAAAAGGTTAAAACATTCTAAAAAAATTCTTTTATTAATAGATATTATTTATTTTATCTAAACTTATTATTAATTTTTTCTTCAAAAAAAGTTAAAAAATAAAGGGGAGTAAGTATATGTTGACTAGTTAGTGGTTTCAGATACGTTTGTAGCGTTTGTCACATTCTGTGTTTGAGCTTGTACGCGCATTTCACCATAGAATGGTTTTTCCAGGTGTAATCCTTGTAATGTTTGATTTAAATCAGGATTTTGTGTCAGTAATGTTCTAATATCAACATAGATACCATCTAAATCTTTCTGACTTTCTGTCATTTCAGTACTTGCATTATTTATGGAAGCCTGTGCATCAGTAGCACTCTTTTCTCCTCTATAATATTGTGCGATTGCATTGAAATATGTTACAGTACCATTAAGGTTTCTGGATTCAGCATTCAAACGTTTAATTTCTAGTTCAACATAACGCTGTTTTGTTTCATTTCCATTTGCTTGGTCATATGTACTATTTAATTGATTTATTTCCTCAGAATATTTTGGAATGATTTCCTTGTTGATTGTACTCATCAAAACATCTGCATCAGTTGATTCCTGGTTATTAAATTTTTGAGTCAAAGAAATAATTTGAGTTTCTGTTGCACTAGCATTTTGTAATCCTTTATTAAAATTCTCGGACAATATCTCATTTTGATAAGGAGAATAAAAAGCGAAGTAAGCTCCTATAATGATTACGACTAGGACAATTATTCCTGCTATAAGTTTTTTATTCATTTTATCACCTAATCTATTATAATTCTATGTAATCTTTTTTAATAATATTTTGGGTAAAATTTTTTTCGGTTG
Organism: uncultured Methanobacteriaceae archaeon; assembly: GCA_964620575.1. Lineage (GTDB taxonomy): Archaea > Methanobacteriota > Methanobacteria > Methanobacteriales > Methanobacteriaceae > Methanosphaera. Next base: position 5,795 of record CAZUHM010000001.1, read on the forward strand.
GTAATATAAATATTTATTATCTTTAAATGTAATAAGTAATATATATTCATATAATATGATAATTTTTTTAAATCGGGTTAATTTTTTTTAATTTTTTTTATATTAATATGGTGGACTTATGAGCAACGAAGATGAATCATCACGATTAGAAATTAATAATCGTAATAAAGAACTTATTCAAGAAGTCTTTAAATTGGAAGCAGATGGTCATAAAGATGCTAGGGAACTGTTTAATGATGAAATTTTGGGATTTCTCATACAGACAGATGATGGTTCCTTTACTTTATCATCAGACCAGAGGGATGAAGGATCTGAAACATTACACAGTACTTTCGGCGCACGTACAGAAGCATTTGAAAAGTTTGTTATTCCTTCAAAACTTTTGGAAAAAGCAGAAAACAATACAGTGATTAAAGTATTGGATATTTGCAGTGGGATAGGTTATAACGTATCAGCATTACTTGATTATCTTAAAGACAGCGACGTACAAATTGAAATTGATATGGTAGAATCCTCTCTGGAGACAGTAGCAACAACTTTATTCATACCGGACATGTGTGAATCACATAAATTTGTGAAAAAGGCCATAGAATCTTACTTGATTGAACACGACTATCTACAGTATAATAAGGTTATAAGCTCTATTCCTTCTAATGTCACAATAAATATACATGTCTGTGATGCAAGAGATTATCTGAAAGTTTGTGATGATAAAGAGTATGATGCAGTATTTTTAGACCCATTCAGTCCTGCTAAATGTCCTGAATTATATACGGTAGATTTCTTTACAAAATTAAAACAGTTTTTAACTCCGACAGCGTTAATTTTAACATATACTGCTGCCAGTGCAGTTAGAAAAGCATTTGTCGATTCAGGTCTCTATATTGGTGAAGGACCTAAAGTTCACAGAAGTGGAGGTACAATAGCATCCAGAACACAGGATTTGATTGAAACACCATTGTCTTTCAGTGACATAAAGGTAATTGCATTGAGTGATGTTGGAATTCCATTCTTGGATCCTTATCTTAGTGACGATTATAAAACCATTCTTGACAGAAGGCAGAATCAAAGAAAAATCAGCAGGTGTGTTACAACATTTCCATCATCCGGTAAACTTCCACGTTATTTAGGATTTGATCCTGAAGATATTGAGGATGAGAACCTTCGTAATAAATTAAACAAGTATGTTCAGAGTATGGGTTTTACAGCATTAAATGATGAACGCATTATGAACATGCTCGATGTAGATCCTGACTTGTCCAGTCGTGATAAGATTATTGCTCTGCAAGATAACTTACAAGAGTTGTTAAATCAAAATTAAAATAGGTATGAACCTACTTTAATTGTTTCATGTCCACATATTACTTATTCTGTTGCTTTTTATGTTGGTGATGTTTATTGCTGTGATGTCTCCGACAATGTACACGTTTATTGTCCATACGGGATTGTTTACTGTTCTATCGATTTTTGTTACATTATGTATTCTATCTGATAATTCGTTTTCTAAAGTTTCTTTTGTCTGTTCTATGCAGAACGTGTTTATATGACAGTTTATTTTAAATGTGTCCTGATAACATATTTTATGCCTTATTTTTCTAAGTATTGTTGCAGTTATGTAGTTCATGTTACTTAAAACACATGTTACAGGTATTGCAGTATATTCATTTTTTAACTTCAGTCTTTTTACCAATTCTTCTGGTTTGGCATATTCCAGGAAGTAAATGAATGGATTTTCTGATTCTTTTAAGAAGTAAGTGTCATTGTTTTCGTTCATCTCCTTTTCAAATTCGTATAGCATTTCATCTAATTCTCTTGGGTTGTGTGTTTGTTTAAATTTTAATAATATCTCTTTGTTATTGTTTCTTTTAAAATTCATAATTCTTATTATTCACTCCTAAACATTGTATAATTTTTGTTATTTTTTCTTATATTTTTCATAATATATATACTTTTTATTAAATCTTTATATAATATGAACAATTAATAATTATTATGAACTCAAAAGGTATTCTTAATATTGAAATGTTCATCTCATTGATGATTTTAATAACAATTTTCACAATGATGATATCAATATCAACACAGGAATTTACATCGATAGAAGAAACACAAAACAGAAAAGAAGCCAGAATAATAACAAAAGACATAAGTAGAATAATAAGTGATGTATACACTGGACAGGACGGTTTTTCACGAAAATATAAGCTACCAGAAACAATTAACCAGGAAGGATACATTGTACAGATAAACAAGACAGGCGTATACATCAATTCACATTATCAGATAACACACACAAATCTGAACACTCAAATAAAACACAATCCCGAAAAAATAAATTTACAACCAGGAAATGTATATGAATTTACAAATAATAATCAAACAATAGAAATTAGACAATCTACTTAAAAATCTCTTTGAAATAATATGGTATTCTGGAGAAAGAATAATGAATAAAAACGGACAAATAACAGCAGAATACATACTGATGATATCAATAATACTGGTAATACTGCTGGCAACAACAAACGCAATACTTCACGAAACAGAAAAAAACACCATACTCACAGCAGCACAACTGGGAGCACAGACAGGAATAGACAAAAACGGATATGCCATGTACTACAACGACACATACAATCTCTATGAAGAAAATTATACCAGACTACTAAGTCCAACAGACATCCGGATAATAAACATAACAATGGAAGAAAATAACAAAAACATCACGCTGCAGGTAAACCTACATACAAACAACGACTTAACAAGCAGGGAAAAATACATCATAGGATACAGGGTAAATTATTATGTCAGAAAAACAATATCAGAAACATTTGACCAAAAACAAAAAGACACATACTATGAAAATTTAGAAACAAACAGCTATAAAATAGAGACAAAAACAGTAAAATGGGTGTAAAAAGGAGGTTATACTATGGTACCCCTAGCAAAATAAGCTACAATAATACCAATCAATCCAAATATCAATCCAATACTCCAGATAATATAAACAACCTGCTTTTCCTTCATAGGCCTTTTAAGAATAGACCTGATAAGTGAATTAAAACCTGTTGAAGGAGCAACAAGTTCTCCCTCCTTATTAACCTCTGTAGGTTTAAAGTTTTGACGTTCCATCACACCGGCACTATAAAACTTAAGAAGTCCATCAATAATATTCGGTAACAACACAATAAATGCAATAATCTTAACCCTACCGATAAATGCAATAATGGCAATACAGGCACCAATAATTAAAGTACCGACATCACCCGGAAAAACATTTGCAGGATACTTGTTATAGAATAAAAATGCAATTAAGGCACCAAGCATTGAAAAGGAAATTATAGCAACATCAAACTTATTCATGATAACACAGGATAAAGTTAAGGACGTTAAAGCAATAACTCCAAGACCTGTTTCAATACCATTCAAACCAGCCAACATATTGGTAAGATTGGATGCGATTGTAACAGCCACAGGAATAAGCAACATATAGATAATGCCCACATTAGGTGGAGTAACCCACATAATAGGAAGACCTGCAATCCATAACAATATCAGCTTCTCCTTCGAAGACAACATTATCAGATCGTCAACCATTCCAATAATTCCAGTAAGTAAAATAACAATCAGTGTGATAGTCAGTTGTGATTGATACTGGGGACATAAATAAACACCGGCCATAATGGCAATGGCAAAACCTAAAAGAATGCCAATACCACCCATCTCAGCAACTTCAGGTTTACTGATCTTATGAATATCTCTGCCAACAATATCAGCTTTTTTCAACCTTCTAATAAGGGAAGGCATAACTAAAAAAGTAATTAAAAAAGCAATAAGTCCACAAAATCCAGAAACTAACCAAACTTGTGTAGAATTCAACATAATTACATACCTTCTGCTTCTTTACTCTTTTTAAGAATATAATAAATCGTTCTAACAGGAATATTTAACTTATCAGAAATTGCTTTAACAGGAGTTCCCTTATTCTTCAACCTAACAATTTCCTCTTTAGTCTTATCAGAATATTTTGATTTGGGACCTTGTTTCAACTTACTTTTCTTAAGATAATAAACAGTCTTGCTGTCAATATTCAATCTAGAAGCTATGGTCTTCACAGACAAACCTGATCGTAACATATCCTCAATAGTATTCTTTAACTCATCATCATACTTCTTAGGTCGTCCCCTACTTTCAATAATATTAATTTTAATGCCTAACTCACTTAAAGCATCCAAATATATCTCGGAAGTTCTCTCATATAAACTTAAAGGACAATTAATCACTTCAAGATCAGGATTTTCATCCAAAATCTCAATAATCAATTTAGATGATAATGGTTTATTTACATGTACTTTAAAACTCATATAAGCATCTCTTATTATTTGTTAATTAATTCTAAGAATTTTTTAGCCTTCTTGGTAGTAGGTTTTTCAATCTTATTAAGGTTGTTTTTTTCTTCAGTAGCTTCTTCAAGAGGAACATGTAACAAATCAGCTGCCTTATTAAGTGAAATATTACATTTATTATGTAAAGCAACAGCACCTATAGCTTCCTGATTAGGCTTCAAATGTAAATTCTTAATTTTAGTCTCAAGTTCTGATTTATAATGAATTGTTTCTTTCATATTATTCAAGGAATCAATATTTTCATCATGATACAACAGGAGAGTGACAACATCTTTCGGGAAATAATATTCAAATACTTTAATCTGGTTGGAATCCAATGTAGGCCTTAAATTAGGGAAAGGTCCAGAATAATTATTCCTTCTACTTTCAGTAGTGGTTAAGTAATACTTGAAAATATCCCATAAAAGCAAGGTTTTAGGAGTTTCCATATAGAAATGCTTCTTAATTTCAACTCTCTTCTCAAGATCTTCACGAAGTTCCCTGTCCAAAACCCTGTCCTTATTCATTAAATTATTCTTCTTAAGTTTAATGTATTTTAACTCCTCTTCAAGTTCAATACGTTCATCAGCTTCTCTGGCAAGCCTACTTGCATCACATCTTGCTTCATCTAACAGTTTCTTATACTGATTAACCTTATCCAGATTCTTTATATGTTTAGGAATGATGTCATCAATATTCTGCTTAACAATGTTCTCTGAATACTGCAGATAAGCAATAGCCAAAGCATTCTGAACATATTTATCATTGATCAAAGACGGCTTCTTATGATTGAATTGAAGTAGTTCAATACGTGCATTAGGTCCATAACGCTTACGTAATTCCAGTTCATAATTAGATTCATCAGCATAATCAATATTTGCCTTTTTACTAACCCAATTGCCTGTTTTTTCATCTTTAACCTTAGCAATAACAGTAACACTCTTTACCAATCCACGTTTTTCCTGTTTCATAACTTTAATAATGGATCTGTAAGCTTCAACACTGTATTTGGTAAGTTGTGAACGTTTAAGTAAATATTCTCCACCCAATGGCAGGTATTTGATCAGCTCTAACCTGCAAATACCACTATTGTTAGATCGAATATCAAAATCTTTAGAACCACATTCACATTCAATACTTTCAACTTCAAAATTTTCATCAAAATTCAAAAGCTGTTCTATGTTATTCTTTTTATAACTCTGTTTACATTTATTACATGTAATAGTAGCGTATTCCTCTAAGTGACCTATCGCTATTTTATGTGAAGCAATAGCTGATTTTACCTGATCTAAGATATTTTTCTTATTTGATGCTTTAATACGGAAGTACTGGGCATGCCTGGATTGGTCATGCACATCATCAGGAATAATTTCCTGAGTAGGATTACCTCCCTTTCCAAATCTTTTTAAAGCACTATAAGGAGAAGTAAAACCTCTTATCTCCATTTTGTTCCTAAGATTTTGAAGACTTTCCAAGTTCATCTTAAGATAAGTGAATATCTCCATAAAACTGTCAATATCTTCAATACTCTCGGCAATAACAGGTTTACTTTGAATCCTTTTAAGAAACTTCTCACTTTGTGTCACTAAGGCTTCGCTCATTTTATATGTTCACCAACATTTCCTTCGGTGGTCAAGAGTTCCATACTGTCAGTTGCAAGTAACATACCATTTGATTCCACACCAAACAATTTTGCAGGCTGTAAGTTTGCAACAACAATAACTTTTCTGTCAACAAGTTCTTCAGGATCATATCTTTTTGCAAGACCTGCAACAACCTGTCTAATTTCATCTCCCAAGTCAACCTGTAATTTAAGAAGATTTTTGGAACCTTCAATTCTTTCAGCTTCCTTAATCTGTCCAACAACTAAATCTACTCTACCAAATTCATCAATACTTATTAAATCGCTCATGTTTTCATCTTCCTCTTCTGCTTCATCAAGAGCATATAATTTCTCTTTTTCTTCTTCAATAACTTTATCTTCAATTTTCTTAAACAATGGTTTTGCCTTTTTAACTTCATGGCCAGCTTCCAGGAACTCTTCAGCTTCTTCCCATTTAACATTTGGAGTTCTGTCTTCAAAGTTCATGAAACCGTCAACAACATCTGTAGGCATACCTAATACTTCACGTATTTTCTGAGTACTTTCAGGAACATATGGTGTTAACACAACAGCCAATGCATGTACTAACTGGTTTGATAAGTATAAACAGGTTCTTGCACTAGCTTCATCTTCCTTAACACCTTTCCAAGGTTTCTTGTCATTGAAGTATTTGTTGGCATCCTTTGTAACAGTCATTATTTCCTGTAAACCTTCACGGAACTGGAACTCTTCAATGTATTTAGCTACATTTGAAGGCAGCTGCCTGATTTTTTCCTCAAATTCCTTATCTTCCTCGGTATAGTTTCCAGGTTCTGGTACTTTACCGTCAAAGAACTTGTTGGTGAAGGTGAATGTTCTGTGAACAAAGTTTCCCAGGTTGTCTGTCAGTTCATTGTTGATTCTTCTCTGGAAGTCATCCCATGAAAAATCAGTATCCTTGTTAAGAGGAGCATTTATAATCATGTAATATCTTAAAAGGTCACTGTCAAATTTTTCAAGGAAATCCTTTACCCATATGACCCATCCTTTACTTGTGGACATTTTACGTCCTTCAAGGGATAAGTATCCTCCACCGATAACGGAGTAAGGTAATTTGTAGTTTCTTCCCATCAGCATACTAGGCCAGAATATGGTGTGATGATAAATGATGTCTTTTCCAATGAAGTGAACTGTTTTGTCATCCCAGTATTCTCTCCAATCAAATCCATGTTCCAATGCCCACGTTTCAGCAGAAGACTGATATCCTACAAATGCTTCGGCCCAAACATATAATACTTTTCCTTCAGAATCTTCTAATGGAACGGGAATACCCCAGTTCATGTCACGGGTCATAATCCAGTCCTTAAGACCTTCGTTCACCCATTCCTTAGCGAAGTTTTTCACGTTTTTTGGAATGTTTTCATTGTTGTTGATCCATTCTTTCAGCGGTTCTTCAAATTCATGTAATTTGAAATAGTACTGTTCGGACTGTTGTACGTGGGGTGTGCCATCACAAATTAAGCAGTGAGGTTCCACTAGTTCTGTAGGGTCTAAGTGACGACCACACACTTCACACTGATCTCCTCTGGCGCCTTCACTTTCACAATGTGGACATGTTCCTTCAACATACCTGTCAGGTAGGCTTCGTTGACAGGTATCACAGTAAAGTTGGTCTATGGTTTTTTCATAGATGTAACCTTTATCATATAATTCTTTGAAGAATTCCTGTGCCATTTGGTAATGATTTTCATCAGTAGTTCTTCTAAAACTGTCTAATGATATGTTACAAGCTTTTAAATCATCACCTATCAATTCATGGTATTTGTCTGTTATGTCTTTTGGGCTGATGTTTTCCTGTTCAGCTCTTACTGCGATTGGTGTTCCGTGTTCATCTGTTGAACAAACCATCACAGTATCTACATTGTTCATACGGTTATATCTGGCATAGATATCTGCCGGAATATAGGTAGAACGTAGGTGCCCTAAATGACAGGGACCATTTGCATAAGGTAATGCACATGAAATAAATAACTTACTCATATTTGTTTATTCTCCATTTCTCTTTAATTTTAATGATTTTATAAAAAAAAATATCCTTTATATTAAATACATCAT
>CAZUHM010000001.1:13886-42489 GCA_964620575.1 uncultured Methanobacteriaceae archaeon
GATGAACATTATAAAAAATTAGATATTAATAATATATATCTGGGATAACTTATTTAATTTGCTATATTTTCTAAAAAAATTGGTTAATATTATATAACGAAGAAATTTTACAAAAAGGATTCTTATCTAAAATATATTAGTAATGTATACATAGATATTATAATATCATGATAAAAACACCATACATAAATCCATTTAGCAGCGATGCTAAAGAAATAGTCAGCAAATTAGGTCAGGTAGAAAATCTCGATAAAAGAAACAAAGATCTGATGCACATAGTAGACCATACAAGAGGTCAAAACCTAAACGATCCACATACCTTACCAGAAACATTAAAAGAATTAGCGATAGCAAGATTTGAATGGTCATTATTCAGAAAATCAACAGAATCACAGGAAAAAAAATACGAATACCTCTTCAACCCGGAAATATATGAATATGATGTAGTGTCATTCTATCTCTTATGTCAGTCAGTAGCAATAAAATATGGTCCAAACAGTCATGAAACAAAGCTTGTACTTGACTGTGAAGAAGACATAATATCACAAAGACTAGGAATACTAAAATCAGAGCCAAACGATTTCCAGTCAAGCTTCCTACGAAAAGCATTAAACCAACTCATAGACACCAACAACATCTACTGGACAGACCTCAAAGAAGTACTGGACATGGGAAAACTCGATATCAACGAGTTACTATTGTCAAACGGGAGAGTAATCATAGAATACGAAGATTTCATAATGGAATACGGCCACCTAATAAATAACAGAGACCCAAAGACAATGTATGAAGTAACGGCAGGAGTGGAAATAAAATCAAAAATACTTCTGAACCTCATACGATTACATACAAAACAGTACATCGAAACAGTGCATGAAATGTCAAAAAGGATGGTGGAACCAAACCAAGTGCTGCTTGATCTGGCAGACAACATTAAAGAAGTACAACAAAAAGCACAAAACCTAAAATATGCAGGTGCAGGAAGTTCTAATTATATTGATGACCAGCCAGTAAACTATGAACTGGAAGCATTCCCACCATGTGTAAGAAAATGCTTGAACGGAATAAAAAGCGGTGGACGAAACGATGCAATAGTGCTCTTTCTGACACCATTCGTATCATACTCAAGACTATGTCCCGGAATATTCTCCAAACAGGAACAGAACATGAAACTATCCGATGCAGACCCATCACTGGAAATAACAAACAACGAAATAATACCAATGATATACGACGCGGCAGCATCATGCAGTCCACCCTTATTCAAGGATCAACCACAGGAAAAAGTGAACATAAACTCAAAACTTGGATTTGGAATGCACACAGAACTAAAACTGGATCATGAAGGAGAAACACAATGGTACACTCCGATGAGTTGTGAAAAAATAAAACTGCACATGCCCGAACTTTGCACACCAAGTATTGACTGTAAAAAAATAGGAAATCCACTGACCTACTACAACAGAAAAAGAAGACTTATGAAGAAAGATAAAAACAACCAGGAGCAGGTGAAACAGGATGGAAATTGAACTAAAACCTGCAACAAACTATGAAAGAAAAATATTCTACAGGGAAGAATGGGACGTAAATGACGTGCCCGATTTTGTACTGAACTCATTGACAAGCAGAGAATTTGGATTTGACCATATGGGTCAGGGACCAAACGACAGATATAAAACCTTCCAGGATGCCCTAAGACTGAAACGCTTCATAAAAGCAAAACAACCCTTCGCATCATACTGTTCAGTGGCATTCTACAATACACCACAACAAAGAAAAGGATGGAAAAAATCAGAACTGGTATTTGACGTGGATGCAAAAGACGTTCCGATAAGAACATGTGACTGTAATGAGGGAGAAGTATGTGATAAATGTCTCAACCAGGCAAAAGAAATAGTTCTCATGATAAAGGACGTTCTTAAGGGAGAAATGGGACTGAAGAATATTAACATGATTTACTCAGGAAGAGGATATCACGTAAGAGTACTGGATGAAAACATAATGGAAGCATCCAGTGAACTGAGAGGGCAGATAGTTCAGTATGTGATAGGAGCAAAAGAACCGGATTTAACAAATGCATTGGGATTTAATAATCTGCAACACTTCATCATACCATACGGATACTCAAAAAACTTCACTAAATGGTCAAAATACACAATACTTCACTTAAACGAAAAATCAAAACTGGATAACGTAAACAAAAAACTGTTAAAAGACGTTCTAAAATTCAGACACTTCCTGGAAGAAGATCAGTGGGGATTATTCAGGGGAAATATTGGTCCAAGAAGATTTGATAAGGTGATGAGTGCAGTTGCAAGAATAAACATGAACATAACAGATACAAAAGTATCCATTGATTTAAAACGTATCCTAAGATTACCGTCCACACTTCATTCAAAGGTAAGTATGAAATCAACGTTAATCAAGGACATAGAAACATTCGACCCCTTCGATGATGCAGTACCAAAATTTGTTTACGAAAGAAAATAATGTAAAATTATCTTCTGAGCATGTAATCAGGATGCAAATGCATAAACAGGTTACTGTAATCCTCATCTTTTTCTTTCTTAATCACGCTAGCCACACTTTCCAGCACGTGATTGTATGTAATTTCATCCCGAACATTCTTACCCAACTTTAAAACATTCCTATTTTCCACTTTAACAATATTCTCAATAAACTCGGAAACACTCTTATATTTTCTTTCAGCAACTGCAACCCATTTATCGTTTTTAATATAGGCATCATGATACTTTTTCTTGAAGTCAATGCCGTTTTTCTCATATCTTATTGAAGGACCATTATGAAGTTTAACACCACTTAACCTGTTAACTTCATATTCCAGGATAATATGAGCAACATTACATGAATCAATATAAAAATTGCTGTCAATAAGACTGAAACCGTTTGACTCTGAAGTTTTAGCCAAAGATTTCATGGTTTTACTAATCTGAGGATAAATCACGTCATCCGGAAGCTCAGGCACGTTAAACGATAAAACATAACATGAAGAATCTCTTGACTCAAATTCAGACAGTAACTCTTCCCTTGAAACATTAATTTCACGTTTTTCAAAGTATTCTCTGCACGGATTTCTTAAGAAGTTACGACAGGCAATTATGAACTCAGATAATTTTTGCAAAGATAATGCTGCTGCAACGTTTCTGTTTTTGTCAACAGGGTCAATAACTATCATGGGAGCATTAAACTTGCTGCAGGTACCATAATTTTCTAAGTCAATCCTGAAACCATTCTTCCAGGTATTGGCAGCTGCATTAATTACGTTTTCAAAGCTATGATACTCAAGGATTAACAATTCACACAGATAACCTGAAAAACCACTGACTTTAAAGTTTGCACCGTAAGTATTTACGCTAGTCATGAATTTCTTAAGTAATAAAACTTGATCTGCCTCTTCATCAGTCAGATGACCCTGCACATAATCAGTATGTAAAATGGTTCTATCTACCGCAGACTTTAATTGGCTGGAATCCCTGATTGCATAACACGGTACAAAATCTACCTCATACTCATCAATCAAACCAGTAACATATGGGTGGGAAGCATATCTTAACTCTCTGTCTCCATTAACTTTGTCAATACAGTAATTACCTAACTGTAAACCATACTCCTTCAATTCCTCCTCAGAATATGATAATGGAAAACTAATGAAAATGTCAATATCTGATTTATCCATTAAACTGGTCTTTTTAGCCATTGAACCCACTAATCTGCAGTTGATGTCAATATCATTTTCATCGGCATATTCCTGAAGTATGTTCATAAGCTTATCAGAAAAATCAAATATCTTCTGCCTATCTTCCATAGAAGGTACTATATCTTTCAATATGTCTTCGTAAATAATAATCACCCAAAAAAAATTTATAAACTAAAAAGTGGGGGAGAAAGGTTGTGGAAATATTATATTTTTTTAGCACTGACAATTGTAATAGGATTTAGTGCTTTCATCATTACTCCACGATCTAATATTGTTCCACGGGAAACGTTTATTGTTACAACCTCTGGTTCTGCTCCTAATTCCTTAAGCATATGCACTGCATCTGTTGCCGTTTCTAAAACTATTGAAGTGATAATAATTCTACCTCCAACAGGCAGTTTAAGATAACCTGTTTCAATTAGGTTGTCCAAGTTTCCACCGCTGCCTCCAATCATAAGTTTGGTAAAGTCTTCAAGATCATCGAGTGCTGCAAGACCTTCCTCTTCGAGAAGTTCAACTTTATTTTGAAGTCCGAATTTTTCAAGGTTTTTTCTGGTTGTTTTAATTGCATCAGGGTTCATGTCAATACTGAATACTTTGCGTGCTCTTTTTGCAAACTCTAATGTTAATCCACCAGTTCCACAGCCGACATCAACAACAACATCTTCATCAGTTAATCTGACTTTACTTATGACTAATGCTCTTATTTCTTCTTTTGTAGGACCCGGTACCTTTTTTGTTTTGATGAATTCATCATCAGGCGTAATTTCGAAATACATTTTAAAGTCTCCAATATCTGTTATACGATAATTAATATTATTGTTTCCATTTAGTAAAAAGGTTATTATTGATGTCCATAATATCAAATATTTTGCCGACAATGAAATTGACCTGGTCATCTATGCTTTCAGGTTTATGGTAAAAACCTGGCATTGCAGGCAGGATGATGGCACCTTCCCTGCTTAGCTTGGTCATATTCTCCAAGTGCACAGTTCTTAGGGGAGTTTCACGAGGAACAATAATCAGTTTTCTTCTTTCTTTCAATGTCACATCACCCACACGGGTAATAACATTATCACCATAACCGTTACTGATGGAAGACAATGTTTTCATACTGCAAGGTATAATGACAGAAGCATCAAACTTAAACGAGCCGCTATTGACAATAGCATTCAAATCATCTTCATCATGGACGTATGTTGCAATTTTCTCAACATCCTCCACACTGTAATCGGTTTCATATTCGATAATGTCCTTTGCAATGGATGAAATGATAAGATGAGTTTCTGCACCAACCTTCTTTAATTCCTCAAGCAGTCTGATTCCATAAATTACGCCACTTGCTCCACTAATTCCTACAACAACTTTCATTCTATTTTTCCTCATAAATCAAATTCTTTAACATTTTCATATATAGGTCCACTAGGAGTCAGTTTACTTGACTTAAGACAAAGTCGTTTAACTTCCATCTTTCCATGATATTCCTTTTTAAGTTTCTTGAGTGTTTGGCTAAGTTTGTCCTTATCGGTAACCTGCTTAACTCTTCCAATAGTGATATGAGGGACATAATCTTTCTCTTTCTTAAATCCAATTTTATTGAATTTTTTATCTAATTCTTCAATTAATTTGATTGTAGTCTTCTCTTTATCCTTTATTCCAGTCCAAATTACTCTTGGACGATAAATATTAGGAAATGCACCTATATTAACTATTTTAATACTATATGCTTCATAATTTTTAATGCTTTTGTTAACAATATCAGTAATCTCGTCTACTTTATCATCCTCAATTTCACCAAAAAACTTCAAAGTCAGGTGGATATTCTCTGTTTCAACAAATTTAATATTTGCAGAATCACAATCATTGATAGTTTCCTGTGTTTGGTTGATTCTATCTTTTATAAATGGTTCAATTTCTATAGCTAAAAAGGCACGCATAAACAAAATCCCCTCATTAAAAAAATTAAAAAAAAGTTTTGACAAGAAATCCGGAAATTTCTCATCAGAATAATACAATGGTAGTTATTAAAATAATAATTATTTTTCAATAATCTGTTCTTCTATTGCCATTCCAAAGTGTCTGGCACCATCAGTGAAATAAGCTAAAATCTTATCTCCAACTTTAATATCAGCAACAGATAAAGGTTCACCCTTATCAGAAACCATTCTAATGGTTTCAGCATTCTGAACTAAAGTTCTGATTTTCTGACCGTCATTTTCAGCTTCAATCATAAGTAATGGTCTTCTTTCAATCTTGGAACGTCCGATGATAGCAGTTTTTGCTTCTCCTTTGGTGTTAATTGTGATTACTTCATCTCCAGCTTCAAGTTCTGAAAGATATCTTGTCTTGTTTCCTGGCGTCATAACATAGGCATGAACTGCCCCCGCATTTACTCTAAAAGGTCTTGAAGCAACATATTCACTTTCCAGTGATTCACTGTGAACAAGGAAGAGACCTGATGCAAAGGAACCGACAAGCATTCCTTCACCAACTTCCATTATGGAACATGTATCCACGCAGACTCTGTCACCAAGACCTACACTTTCAACTTTAGTAACGGTAGCTTCTTTAAGTTCATACATTTCTTTGGAAGTCTTTTCAATCAATTCACCTAGCTTTCTGATTTCATTACCGTCATTGGATGATAATAAAACACCGTCAGAACCGTGTTCCATGGTTTCCAATGCCAGTTTTGCTTCTTCATAGTTAGGTACGTCAACCATAATCTTGGAGTTACGTTCCTGTAGACTTGCAATAATGTTTTCCAGAGGAATAACTTTCCAGTTTTTACCTTTGAGTATAACATAATCTGCAACTGTTCCAAGTTTTGAAACAAGAAGTTCATCTTCTTTATTGTTGATTTCTATATAAACTGCAACTTCCTTACCATTCTCTTGAGCCTTTTTAACATCAACAACAGATATTTTTTCATCATTTCCCAGTAATAAAATATCGGAATCTTCTGAATCAGAAACTATTTTAACATTTCCCAATTCTTTTATGCTGTCTGCATTATCAGAATCTAAAACATATTCGATTCCGGATTCCAGTGAACTTACTATGGCTTCCTTACGATCATTCCATGTGCCGGTAGGTCTTACCCATGCAAATTTCATACTGTATTACTTCCTTATTCGTTTATAATTTTTAAAGCTTCTTCAGGTTCCATTCTGTTGTGAACGATTTCAACTAAAGCTCTTGTCATTTTTTCAGGATCTTTTGCCTGGAAAACGTTTCTTCCAATAGCAATTCCAGCTGCACCTATGCCTATTGCATCGTCAACCATTTCTAACAATTGTTGGTCTGTTTCTACTTTTGGTCCGCCTGCAATGATAACAGGTACAGGACAACCGTCAACTACTTCCTTGAATGTGTCAGGATCTCCGGTGTAGTTTGTTTTAACAATGTCTGCACCTAGTTCTGCACCTACTCTTGCAGCAAGTTTAACTACTTCAGGGTCGTGTTCGTTATCAATTTTAGGACCTCTTGGGTACATCATTGCTAAGAGAGGCATTCCCCATTTTGCACATTCTTCTGCAATTCTACCAGTACTTTGTAACATTTCAGGTTCCTTTTCTGATCCGATGTTTATATGTACACTTACAGCATCTGCTCCTAATTGTACTGCTTTTTCCACACTGGTAACTTGTACTTTGTGGTATGGGTCTATGCTTAAATCTGTACTTGCAGATAAGTGTAATATTAATCCAATATCTTTACCGTATCCTCTGTGACCGTTTTGTACCATACCTTTGTGCATTAATACAGCGTTTGCTCCACCACTTGCTACTGAGTCAATGGTTTTTGTCATGTTTATTAATCCAGGTATTGGTCCACCGGATATTCCATGGTCCATTGGTGCAATAACACATTTTCCAGTTTTACGGTTTATAATTCTTTCAAGTCTGATTTTTTTTCCTATCATTGTATCACTTTTTTTTATTATTATATGATTTCCATAATCATACATTATAGTATTATATCTGTTTGTTTTCTTTTAAACTTTTTTTCTATTATTTCATTTATTTAAGATATTGGACTATATTTTTAATTGATATATCATTTATTCACTTATCTTCTTGTTATTTAATAAAATGAATATTCACAGCTTATCTGACCATAATTTTAATTCTTTTAAATTCTCAGGAACAATATTTTGGGCTGATGATTCAAGAAAACCTTCATCAGATTGAATATTTTCAGAAGATGTTGAGGAATTAATAAAATCAATCAGACCTCTATTTCTGATAAGGCTTACGCGAGGCTTAAGGATGGAAGACCATATGAAAAACACTTTAAAAACAGTGTCTGGATGATAACCTCCACCTAAATCCACGCACAAGACATCAATCTTATCATATTTTCTTGCAAAATCATACAACACTTCTTCATTCCTGACGTCAGCCTTAAAAAACTGTATATTGCTGTATTCAATACCTAAATTATTCATGGCCTCAACACTTTCGGGGCTGTTGTCAAAAGCGTATACCGTGCCGTCCTGATTTAACCTGGAAATAATCCTGGTGGAAGTACCAATATGACAGCCAATCTCAACAACATTATCCAAGAGTTTGATGTTGTTTATCATGTCCTCCTGATATTTTCTTCTATTATAACTAATATGTATCATGATTTATCCTCTCTCTTATACTTTTAGCAGCAAGAGTTCCTGTTGAATAGGCCTGTTGAAGATTAAATCCACCACTGATGCCACATCCTTCAATAAGTTCCCCAACAATAAACAGGTTATCAACAATCTTGGATTCAAAGGTATTCGGATCAATCTCCTTTCTCTTAATTCCACTATTTGTAACAAAAGCTTCCTTCTCAAGAACTTCAGCAACTGTCAGCGTTAACCTTTTGAGTGAATCCCTGATAACAAGCCTTTCCTTCTTGGTGACCTGGTTCAAAATCTTATCACAATCAATATCCAAATGCTTTAGAAACTCGGCACTCATACGTTTTGGCAGATAATTATGTAAATAGGTTTTAATGCTTTTATTGCTCCTGTCTGCAAAGTCGTCCTGTAATTTTCTGTCTAACTCTTCATAGGAATAATTCTCACATAAATCAATATTGACTTTCACATCCTGATTCTTACGCAAAAACTTCTCAATATTCATGCTGTTGTTTAAAATGACAGGACCGCTAATACCGTTGTGTGTGAATATTATGGATCCATTGTCCTTCACAACTGATTTCTTGTTGGATTTAACTTCTAAGTTGACATCAACAGTTATTCCCTGAAGAGCGTTAATCCATTTTTCTTCAATTTTAAGTGGAGACAAGCCACCCATCTGTTTTGAAAGACTATGACCTAAAGCTTTGGCAAACTTATAACCATCACCGGTAGAACCAGTTCTGGGATAAGCGTTACCACCAGTGGCTAAAATCAGATATTTCGATTTAAGAATCATTGAATCGTCCAATTTAACTATAAAAATATCATTCTCTTTTTTAATCTTTTTAACCTCTGAATTTAAACGATACTCAGTTTCTGATTTGTCTAAAATTTTTATGAAAGTTTCCTGTACACTTTTGGACTTGTCAGATACTGGAAATACACGTTCATTCTCTTCAACTTTGCATTTACATCCATTTCTTTCTAAAAGTTCCACAATATCCTTATTGAAAAAGTTACTAAATGCATTTCTGTAAAACTTTCCATTATTATAAAAACTATTCATATAAACTTCTAAAGGACTATTGTTTGTAAGATTACATCTTCCTCCACCCGTAATGAGAATTTTTTTACCTAAAATCTCATTCTTTTCTAATAAAACACTTTTATCGTCATTAAGGTGTATTGCAGATAATAATCCGCTACTGCCTCCACCTATGATTATGGTATTGTAAACAGTCATTTTATCATCCATTCATTTTGTTGAAAAAAAATAAAACAAGTAAAATATTAACAGGGTTAAAATTAATCATCATTAAAAAAATAAAGGAGTTTAATTATTTAAATTATTTAATGTATGGTATATTCTTTGGAACACAGTTATATAACTTAAAACTGTTAGTAATAGTATTGTTATAAGCATGATATTGTGTGATCCGCCGAATGCTGCTGCTAAAAATGAACCTAGTACTATGAGCATTAATCTTTCTGCTCTTTCAGCTATTCCGACAGAACAGGATATTCCTTCCTGTTCTGCTCTTGAACGAACATAACTTACAGTTAAAGATGCATGTATTGCTAATGCTCCTAAAATGGGATCTACATATCCGCTATATATTATACCGATAATAATCGCTGCATCAGCGAAACGATCACAGGTAGAATCTAAAAATCCTCCAAATTTCGTTCTACGATTTTGTGAACGAGCTATGGCTCCATCTATTAAGTCACATACTCCACTAATGATTATAAATAATGCTCCTGCTGCTAAATTACCTGATGCAAAAAGTACTCCTGAAAAAATACTTATCAATAAACCTATAATTGTCACTATATTCGGGTCTATTCTAATCTTTTCACCAATTTGGTTGGTAATTTTGTTTGTCTGTGGTCGTAATCTATCGTTTAGCATACTATTTTATTTATAAATTAAGATATATATAATTGAATAAGTAAACATTTTTTTAAAATGATATGATGAAGGTCTTAAACTATAATAATGGAAACAGTCTTGAAGATGTTGTAAAATCTTTGAAAGACGGTAACTTGGTGGTATATCCTACCGATACAATATATGGTATTGCAGCTGATATAAGAAATGAAGACGCAATAAAAAAAGTATACCAAACAAAACAGCGTCCGTTCGATAAAGCAATATCTGTCTGTTTCCATGATATTGAGCAATTGGAAAAATATGTCTATTTAGATGAGGAAATTAAAAAAGTTCTTATGGAAGTATTGCCCGGACCATACACATTTCTTCTAAAAAGAAAAAACACAGTAAATTCTCTTTTAACATCCAATTCTCCAGTAATTGGGGTGAGAATACCGGATAATGAAGTTGCTCATATTTTAACAGAAGATTTTCCAATAACAAGCACTAGTGCAAACATATCCGATAATCCTACACCAGACAATATAGATGAAATAATTGGGCATTTGGGTATGAAAATAGATACTTATATAGATTATGGGGTAATGAAAAATAATCAGCCATCAACAATAGTGGATTTGACACAGGAAAAACCATTAATCGTTCGGCAAGGATTATGTGATGAAACAGCATTGAATAAAATTCTAAAAATTAATTTATAATGCATTAATATATATTAAATTAAGGAATGTTTTTTATGTCCGTTACAGATAAGATAGGAAATGAAATAGAAGTTGGCTCATTTATTATTTACAGTAACGTTGGAACCATAGGGAAAGTTTTAGATATAAAAACAGATGAAAATGGTTCATGGGTGCTTATTGCTATTGATGAGTTAACAAAATTATGGTATAATACAGAATATGTTGAATTGACTGATGAAAAATATGTCAAAACTACTAAAAATAGTGACGATAACGAAGAGTTATCTGTTGATGATATTAAAGAACAAATTAAACGTAGTGTAACATCAGAAATGAGTTCAGATGCAGTAGGTGGAGGATAAATCTTCCACTACATCATCTCATAAAGTACTTTGGTATAAACTTGGTCTTTTTTCTCATTAAATTTATAATTAACCATCTTAACTTTGTTGTCTATTTTTTTATTTAATTTATATAATTCGACATCAACTGAATGGTAAGCTTTATTGAACGTTCTTTGCCGTTCAGAATTTAATTTATCTTTGGAATCAATTAAATCATGATAAACTCCAGTAATACCAGTTTTTGCTAACATGGTATCAACATTGTATTTTTCATCTCTGATTCTGTTTTCAAGATTTTTCATTTCTTTTTGGAGGAGTTCTTCATGAATCTGTTTTCTTTCTTTAACTTTTTCATCATATATGTTTTTTGACATTTTCAATTACTCCTTTACTGTTTGTGCAATACAATATTTACATACAGCTTTTTCATTATTAATATGATTCTTTTTAATCGGACAGAAATAGTCATTTCCATCACAATATATGCTTACACTGCCTGGGAAAGCTGTTCCCGGTAAATGAACCGGTTCCCTGAGGAAGTATGTTGCATAAATAACCATAATATTTAACATGTACGTAACACTATTATTATCATTTTTTAGTAATTTATTGATTTTAGCAACGTCTTCATCTGATAAAATACCATCATAAGATTCAGTATTATTTTTTAATGAAGTGAATCGTTTTATCATAACATCTAAAACGGTTTCTGTATATCTTTTTTTATATTCTCGTGGCAGATATTTTTTTTCTTCATTAAATCGAAAAGACAAATAATATAAATCTTCTAGAGTAATTTCTTTAACTTCGTGTTTAAGCAATAGTTTTAAATCATTAAGACTTATACCTGGATAAACTTCAGTCATAATTTTACCCCATAATGTTAAGTATAGTTAATACTTTCTATGATTATATTTCCTATTTAATATTTTTTGTTGTAAAAATCCCTTATGTTATTGGCAGTGGTTTCACCTATTCCCTCAATTTTCATTAGTTCACTAACATTAACGTGGCTTAAATCCGTTCCAAATGCATTTACAAGGTTTCGAGCTCTTTGTCTTCCGAGTCGTTTAATGCCAACAACCAATGGTATTAATTCTTCTTTTACACCGTAATATAACCTTGAACTGAGTTTGTCTATTTCGTTAAGGAATTTGTAATTGCCCATTACCTCACATATCT
Source organism: uncultured Methanobacteriaceae archaeon (assembly GCA_964620575.1). GTDB lineage: Archaea > Methanobacteriota > Methanobacteria > Methanobacteriales > Methanobacteriaceae > Methanosphaera. The sequence goes on from CAZUHM010000001.1 coordinate 26,329, forward strand.
CATAGAAGTATTTAACTAAATTGGAAGCTTCATAACTGGCACGTCTGGTTGAAGCAGCATAAACTTTCAGATAATTTTCTATTTCAAACTCCTTATGTTCATTAATCCATTCAATCAAACTTGCAGCAGTAGCTTCATTATTCTGAACAAAACTGACATATACCTCATGTCTACTTAGAACTTCCTTGATATTGTCCTTATTTGCCTTAAATTTGGTGTTGATTTTAGGCATGTCATGAGTTCTTGAAATCTCATAAATCAGTGAACCGATATTAAATTCATCACCCATCATATTGGAATAATCCTTTAACTTAACTGCAGTTTTAACGGCATAATTGTTTTTGGAAATTAAAGTACCAAATGGTGTTGTCTGTAAACCTGAAGGTGACAGACGAATTATTCCATTTTGAATAAGATATTCTAAAGCACTGGAAATCTCATATTTGATTGACTCGTCCGAAAAACCGAAACTCATGGTATTGTATGTATGGGAAATCTGGAAACCATAAAAGGTCTTGTTGAAAAATTCAATCAATTCATCCATATCTTTTGCAAAACCACTTGAGACCTGTGTAATAATCTGTTTAAGTACTGCATCATCATTATCGATTAATTTTGAATTTGTAACCTCAATTTCACCATGAACGTAAAACTCTTCCAGATTAAATGCTTCATCATAAGTCTTGGCAATAAGATAAGAATGTCCTTCACTATCAAAACCTGGACGACCTGCCCTACCTGACATCTGTTCATAGTCAAAAACAGGAATATTGACCTGTCCCTGATCTGTCCACCTGTTGTAATCTCTGATAACCACGTTCTTGGATGGAAGGTTAACTCCATACATTAAACTAGGAGTGGCAGTAATCATCAGCAGATTACCCTTAATGAACTCCTCTTCAATAATTTCCTTTTGTCTGTCAAACAGGCCGGCATGGTGGAAGGCAATACCATGTTCAATACATTCTGCCAGTTTGTAACAAACCTCTGTAGGATTGGTGTTTCTTCTTTTTGGAACTTCCAGTATCTCCTCGGCAATGTCCTTGAAAATTTCCCTCTTACCATCAGGAATGTAACGGCCAATCTTTTTGGCCATATTTTGGGCTAGGGATTCGGTAAATCTTCTGGTTGAAACGAATGTTAACATCTGTGATGAATCATTCAGGGAATCATTCAATATCTTAAATACGAGGTTGTTCTTGTCCTTGGTACCATATTCTTCTGCACATAAAACTTCCTTATGCAATGGTACAGGCCTGTAATCATGTGTAACAACTTCTGCTTCAAGCCAATGAGCCATCTCATCCATATTCTGTAAAGTTGCAGACAATGCAATAATTCTGATTCCCTTGTTCTGTTCTTTAATTCTTGTAATAGCACATTCAATTGTAGGTCCTCTTGAATAATCACCAATCATGTGGAATTCATCAATAATAACAAGGTCAATTTCGTGCAACGTATTAAGGGAAAATCTTGTAAGAACGTCGAAGGATTCAAAGACCATGACTGAAATATCAGAACTTCTGGGATGTTTGCCAACCTTGAAACCATATTTTTCAAATACCTTAAATTCCTTAACTTTTTCATTCTGTAATGATATCAATGGCACGGCATAAACTACTTTTCCTCCAGCCAAAAGGTTTTTGAGCATAGCCAGAACACCCAGCACGGTCTTACCACTGGCAGTAGGTATTGATATGATAAAATTGTCCTTTCTTTCAATATAATCTGAATCTATGACAGCTTGTTGTGCAGGATTATATTCTTCTATGTATGGATAACATTCCTTCATTATTTCCTGAATTTTTGGATCTATATTGCTCAAGATTACACCCCTGATAAAATAATTATTTAACTAAGTATGGTATATTCATTTTAGAATATTTATTTATTATTAATTCTCGTGCATTTTTACCTATTTTTTCTCTTTTTTTCTTATCATTTACCAAATCATCTATTGCATCCTTTAATGCTTCACTATCTTCCGGAGATACTATGATTCCATTTTCTTCACTGCTGATAACGCTACTGATATTTCCTGTATCGGTAGATATCAAGGCTTTTCCACAGGACATGCTTTCTAATGCAACAATACTTGCCCCTTCTGATACGGATGGCAGAACCATAATGTCTGATTCAGGTATTATCTTTTCGGGTGTTGTTGTTTTACCCATTAAATAAGTGTCTTTTAACTTATTGGACTTCATGTATGATTCCAATTTTTCCTTTTCAGGTCCATCCCCATATATCAGTAATGCGTAATCAGTTCTTGAAATCTTTTTGGCTTCCAAAAGATATGTTAAACCCTTCTGTTCTACCAGGTTACCTATGAAAACCACTACTGGTTTATTGTATGAGGTTAATATTTTTCTTTTTCCCTTTAGTTCATGGAATTTTTCGGTATTGACAGTGTTTGGCGTGATTTCCGTCTTTTCTTTTAACTTTTCTCCACATAACGAAATAGCTTTTTCCTCTAATTTTTCACTTACGAAATATACATTGTCTGCTTTATTTAATACAAATTTTATAAGAGGTCTTAAAATTTTATTGTTAGGTAAAATATTAATGTCAGAACCATGAACAGTTATCACTTTTTTGGCATGGGATTTATTAAATATGCTAACTAGTCCTGGGGGTAAAATATAATTTGCATGAATAATGTCAATATCATATTCCTTAACAATACGATTTAACATAAAATAACTGGAAACAATAAAAGAAAAACCTCGAATCAGTGGAATATTGATACTTTTAGCCATAAAAACATTGGATGACACTTCACCCTCCTGCTTATAAGTTAAAACATAAACATTATGTCCTTCACTAAGGAGTTTCTCCTCTAACTGCTTAGTATAAGTAGCAACACCACCAACCTGTGGGGGATACTGACCGACAATACAAATATTCATAAAAACACTTCTTATTTCCATGTAAATGGAATGCTGTCCACTCTTGATGGATTTAAAACTTCACCATTCATCTTAACAATAATAACATTGAACTTAATGTTGAACTTCAATTCACATAACTCAATAATCTTATCGGAAATCAACTCAAAAACATCAGTAGTAATGTTCTTCTCATCCAATATCTTAATAACATCCTCTGTCGTAATGCACTCAAAGATGTCCTTTAACGTTTGAGTGTCAGCACCAACAAGACCTGCATAACAGGTCATTATCTCACGACGTGCATCAGCAACACTCTGTTTGGTGTTAAATATGCCTGCAGCAATCTTAATTAACTTACCTGCATGTCCAAACAGAGTTATGGAATTAATCTTCTCTGTCTTATCAGCCTCTTCCAGCATGTATCCGACAAAATTACTCATCTCAATAATTTCATCATCCTCAATTTCCAGCTTTTCTTTTGCAATACGGGTACCGATATTGCCCGGTACAAACAACAAGTCAAAAAAATCATTGGCAATAGCAACATCAATCTGTACACGTAAGGAATCAGTATATGCCTTGGAAGACATAGGCCTTGCAATACCGGTTGTACCTAAAACAGATATTCCATCAACAATACCTAATCTGCTGTTCATGGTTTTGGGAGCTAACCTTTTTCCTTCAGGAATGATAATTTTGACAATTGCACCCTTACCCTCAGGCAAATAATTTTTAACATTCTCTTCAATCATCTTACGTGGAACTGGATTTATGGCAAATTCACCTACAGGAATTTGAAGTCCCGGTTTTGTTACGCGTCCCACACCTTCACCGGCAGTTATTTCCACATTACCACTGTTGTCAGTTAGGGTGACTTCGGAAATGATTTCAATACCTCTTGTAACATCAGGATCGTTATAAGTAGGTTTGATTACACTGGCTGTGGCTTGGTTTGGGTTAATTGCTTTACATTCCTTAATTTCAACAGTCAATTCTGATTTCGGAGCTTTAATCTTAACAACTTCTGGTGATTTATCAGTAATTGTTAATAAAGCTGCAACACTTGCTGCTGTTGAAACACTTCCTGTTGTGATTCCAGATTTCTCTTTAGAGTTTACATGATGTTCTATTTTAATCCCAACCTAATATTATTTAAAGTTATCTGATTTAATTTAAATATTATATTTGTATTAACTAGTTTAATAATTTTATATGGAATTAATTAAATACGCTTTAAAAATTGTAAAAATTATATAATAGAAAAAAATAAAATAAATGTTGGAAGGTTAAGGTTATTTGTCTCTTAAAACAGCTTTTTTAAGTTTTTTAGTTAATTCTTCATTGGTTGGAGCACCGATGAATGCTGTTTTACCATTAATAACTAATGTAGGAACGGACATAATCTGATATTCTTGAACTTTGTCCATATTTTCTTCTACACTGTAATGTTCATATTCAACGCTGTCTCCAAATTCAGGAACTACTTCTTCTGCAACTGCAATAGCCTTAGGACAATGAGGGCATGAGTGTGATGTGAAAACTTCTAATTTTACTGTCATAATTTTCATCTCCAAAAATTTTATATAATATATTCAGTTTATTATGTTACTTTCTTTTAATAATATTAAGTTACTATATAATATATATAAATAATTATTTTATGGATAGGATATCATGGTTAAAGTACGTTCACCCGCTTCAGCAACAGTAATAAATGCAATAAGTATGGGTAAAGGTTCAGCATTTGGGATACAATTATACGTGACAGCCGAAGTAACTGTATTGAACAGGGATGCTGACGAAGAAATAACTGCAATATGTAAAAGTCTGGACTATCCCGACATGGATACAACATTAATGGAATTATGTGTAAAAAGAGCATATGACCGATTGAAAAAGGTACCTGGATTCGATGTGAGCAACATCACACTAAATGTTGAAACAAAATCGGATATACCTGCCGGTTCTGGACTGTCAAGTAGCAGTGCAGCTTCAAACTCAGTAGTATATGCAACAATACTGGCATTGCTTGAAGAAATAAACATGAAACTGGAAGATACAGACATAACAAAAGAGGAAATACTTAACATGGGTATTGATGCATCACTGGAATGTGGAGTAACAAAAACAGGTGCATATGATGATGCTTCTGCTTCATTTTATGGTGGTTGGAAGATAACTGATAACTATGAAAGAAAAATTTTGCATGACTACCTTGTTGATTATGGGAAAATATTAATATATATACCGAACAAATCTTTATATACTGCACAGACTGATGTGAAAGCGATGAAATCTTTGGCATCACTTGTGGAAATTGCATTCTCTAATGCAACAAATAAGAATATTGAAAAAGCTCTGACCTTAAATGGCTTATTATATTGCTCATCATTGAATTTAGATAGTCAAATTGCAATAGATGCACTAAAACTAGGTGCTAAAGCTGCAGGATTATCTGGAACAGGTTCTGCATTCACTATTTTACTAGATAATTCTTCAAATATTGATGAAATTAAGGAAGCACTATCTAAATATCCCGGCAGATTAATCGAAACAAAACCGGACAATAAAGGATCTGTAGTAATTGAATAGCAAATGTGATAATATGGATAAAACAGAAGCAGAAAAACTGTTAAACGATTCAAGAAATAAAATTGATGAAATAGATAACAAAATATTGGATTTAATTCTTGAACGCACATCATTAGCTAAAGATATTATAACATCCAAACAGGCCTTAAATAAGGAATTATTTGACGCTTCCAGAGAAAATATTATACACAACAAGGTAAGAAATGCTGTAGCTGATAAAGAAATAAACACAGAAAAAGTAGTGGAAATATTTGCTTTGTTAGCAGAAATAAGTAAGGAAGAGCAGAAAAAATATTTATAATTTATTACGTTAATAAAAAAATTACTTTAAATTATATTGGAGGTTTGATTATGGGAAACATTAGAACAACATTTGTAAAAAGAACAGCAAAAGAATTATTAGAATTACACGGTGACAAATTCAATAATGATTTTGAAAACAACAAACAAATGGTTGCTGAATATTCTACAGTATCCACAAAACATTTAAGAAATCAAATTGCTGGATACGCAACACATTTATTAGAACAATAAGTTTTTTTACTTATTTGTACCCTTTTTTTAAATTATTTATTTAACAGACATTCTATTTTTATTTAAATTTCCAAAAAATACTTATTTCTTTCTAAAAGTTAATCCTTATTTTAAATTACCCATTAATTTTATTATTATATAAATCACATATATAATTAAGAATAACTATATTGTTAGTTTATCTAAAAATCTATATCAATTATTAAAGGTGAAATTATGGGAATAGTTGTGGCGAAATTCGGAGGTACTTCTGTAGGTACCGGTGAAAGAATACATAAAGCAGCCCATTCAATCGTAAATGAATATATGGAAGGAAACAAAGTAGTGGTTGTAGTTTCTGCAATAAACAAAACTACTGACGAATCAATAAAATTAGTAAAAGAATCTATTGGTGATACAGTAACTTCAAAACAATTGGCAGGAATATTGGCCATGGGAGAAATGCAAAGTGTACGTATAATGGCAGCAACCATAGAATCCTTGGGGGTAAAATCTGAATTTATTGATCCATTCAGTGAAAAATGGCCTGTAATAACAGACAGTGACTACTTAAATGCAAAAATCGATAAGGAAGAAACACAAAAAAGAGTGCAGGAACACATAACTAAACTAATAAATCAGGGAATAGTCCCAGTAATATGCGGATTCCTTGGAAAGGATTTGGAAGGTTCAGTTACAACCCTCGGAAGAGGAGGAAGTGACGTTTCAGCATTCTTATTAGGCCATTGTATCGAAGCTGATGAAGTAGTAATAGTAACTGATGTCAAAGGAGTAATGTCCACTGACCCAAGAAAACTAGACACTGCCGAAAAATTAGACAAGATTACTGTAGAAGAAATGATAGACTTGGCAAACTATGGAGCTCAAGTGTTACATCCTAACGCTCTAAGATATAAGGATCCGACCATAAAAGCAAAGATAATAAGCTTTGAATATGGTGATTTAAGAGTTAACGGAACAGACATAATCGGTCCATCACACCCGGAAGAAGAAGTAATTTCTATCATGAAACTGAACGAGGAGTTATCAGTAATTGCCGTAGTAGGCGAAGACCTTATGAACAAGCAAGGAATTATCGCAGATATAACAAATAAAGTCAGCAGTGAAGGCATAAGCATTTATGGCATTTCAACTGGAGAAAGTTCAATCACATTGTTCTTCAGAGAGGAAGATGCTAAAAAGGCACATGATCTATTACATGAACTGGTAATAGAAGGAGACACATTAAGTTCTCTTTCATTAGGACAAAAAATTGCAATGATTTCTGTAGTAAGTCACGACTTTATTGACACCCCAGGCATCATAGCAAACATAACCAACCCATTACATGAAAATAACATAAATATAGTTGAATTATCATCTAGTCAAACAGCTGTAGTAGTATTTGTTGATTGGGAAGATGGTGATAGAGCATATGAATTAATTAGGGAGACTTTACAATGAATTTAAACGGTACACACGTCGCTATGGTTACACCATTAGACGATGATAAAAATATTAATGAAGAAGAATATAGAAATTTAATCGATTTTCTTATAGAAGGTGGCGTTGAAGGAATTCTTGCTGCAGGAACAACTGGTGAATCTGCAACAATGTCCCATGAAGAACATCAAAAGGTAATTGACATAATGGTAGACCAGGTAAACGGTCGCGCACTTTCTATTGTAGGAGCAGGAAGCAACTCTACAGCAGAAGCAATGGATTTAGTAAAATATGCAGAAGATGCAGGAGCAGACACTGCTCTAGTCATAACCCCATACTATAACAAGCCACAACAAAGTGGGTTATATGACCACTTCAAATTACTAAATGATTCAAACAACATTCCAATAATTGCATATAATGTACCTTCAAGAACCGGTATAGATTTATCCGTAGATACAACAATAGAAATAGCAAAACTGGACAATATAGTAGCAATCAAAGAAGCTAATCCTGACTTAAACAAATTAGCATCAGTATTTAATGAACTGGAAAAAGAAAACTTATCCGATAACTTCACAGTATTATCTGGAAATGATTCATTAACATTACCTATGATAGCTCAAGGAGCAAAAGGAGTAATCAGTGTAGCAGCAAACGTATTGCCAAACGAAATGTCATCAATGGTAAGAAAAGCACTTGAAGGAAAATATGACGAATCAAGAGTATTGGCAAATGAATTATTTGATTTAATGGATGTAATGTTTATTGAAGCAAGTCCTGCACCGGCAAAAAGAGCATTAAACATAATGGGCAAAAATGTTGGCGGACTTAGAATGCCATTAAAAGAAATGAGTGAAGCAAACGAAGTAGTTTTACGTGAAGTACTTAAAAAACATGGAGTAATATAAGGTGAAATAATGATAAGAGTAGCAGTAACTGGTTGTGCAGGAAATATGGGTTCAAAAATCATAAGAACTGTATCAGAACAGGAAAATATGGAAGTAGTTATGGGAATTGAAATGCCTAACTCTCCGTTAGCAGGAAAAGATTTGGGTGAACAGATAGGTTTGGGAACAATGGGTGTGGAAATCATCGGTTCACAAGACTTAAAAGCAACACTCGAATCTGTAAAACCGGACGTACTTGTAGATTTTACAATCGCAGCAGCAGCTGTGGAAACAGTAAAAACCTGTGCAGAATGTGGAGTAAACGTTGTAGTAGGTACAACTGGTATACAGGACGATCAGCTTGAAGTAATGCACAAGGCCATTAAAGAAAACAACATAAAAGCAGTCATATCACCAAACATGGCAACAGGTGTAAATGTATTCTTTGAAATTGTTGGACAGGTAGCAAAAATATTAGGTCATGAATATGACATTGAAATAGTGGAAGCACACCATCACAACAAACAGGATGCACCATCCGGAACAGCAAAAAGAGCAGCAGAAATAGTTGCAGAAAATCTTGATTTAAGTCTTAATGACACAGCATGCTATGGAAGAGAAGGAATGGTTGGAAAACGTCCAAAAGATGAAATAGGAATTCATGCAGTACGTGGAGGAGACATTGTAGGAGACCACACAGTAATGTTCTGTGGTGACGGTGAAAGAATAGAAGTAATTCACAGAGCTTCAACAAGACAGGCATTCGTCAACGGTGTAATAAGAGCAATTAACTACCAGATGTCAAAACAGGATAAACCGGTAGCAGACATGTTTGATGTACTGGGTTTATAAAATAATTTAACAGAGGGATATTAATATGGTAAGAAATGTATGTGTACTCGGTGCTACTGGAATGGTAGGACAAAGATTTATTCAATTATTATCACAAATACCGGACTTTAACATAGTAAATGTAGCAGCTTCTGCAAAATCTGCAGGAAAAAGATATGAAGATGCAGTAACATGGCATCAGACAACACCAATACCTGAAGAAGTAAGAGACATGAAAATTGTCAACACTGACCCTTCAGAAGTAAGTGATGATGTTGATTTTGTATTCGCATCATTGCCTGCAGGTCTGGCAGAACCTGTGGAAGCAGCTTTTGCTGAAAAATTCATAGTTGCATCAAATGCTAGTGTAAATCGTATGAAAGAAAACATTCCATTAGTAATTCCGGAAGTAAATCCCGAACACCTGGAAATGATGGAAGTACAGAAAGATGTGAATGGATGGGACGGTTGTATCGTCACAAATCCTAACTGTTCTACAATAGCATTAACATTAACATTAAAACCGTTATTCGACAAGTTCACATTTAAAAGAGTATCAGTTACAACAATGCAGGCAGTAAGTGGTGCAGGATACAATGGTGTACCATCAATGGGAATACTTGATAATATCATACCATTTATTGGCGGCGAAGAAGAAAAAATGCAATCAGAAACATTACATCTTCTCGGTAAAGCAAACGGTGGACTGGTTGAAAAAGCCAACTTCCCGTTAAGTGCATCATGTAACAGGGTAGGAGTAGTTGATGGACATACAGAATCCGTTGCAATAGAATTTGAAGAAGATGACATTACAGTAGAAGATATTGAAAAAGCAATGAATGACTTCAGAGGAATACCTCAAAAAGAAAATATATCATTTGCTCCTGAACAACCAGTAATAGTAAGAAAAGAAGAAAACAGACCTCAACCACGTATGGATAGGGATGCAGGACATGGAATGAGTGTATCTGTAGGCAGAGTAAGAGAAGATGTCTTTGAAAACAGTTTCAAATATACTCTTGTTGGACATAACACTATCCGTGGAGCAGCAGGTGCCTCAATATTAAATGCTCAGTTAATATCCAAACTATACTTATAAATTCTACTCCATTTTTTCTTTTTTTAAGGTGATGTTATGTTATCCATATTACATTCACTGGACGTTTTTATTTTAGAATCAATTAATTTGTCTTATCATAATATTATATTGGATAATCTGGCATTGCAGATGTCGAATATGGGAACAATTTATTTTTGGATAATAGTAATTGCATTATTATACCTCTTCGGTAAAGAAAAAGGAAAAACCGTTGCAAAAAGAATGTTTGTAGTATTAGTCATATCAACAATTATAACACAGTTAATTAAATTTATCGTAATACGTCCAAGACCATACACGGAATTGAATTCATTAATATTATTAAGTACAGGTGTTGACCCATCATTTCCATCAGGTCACACATCAACTTCAACAGCTATGGCTTATGTATTGTCTAAAGAATATAAGAAATGGATTTTATTTATTATTCCAGTTATTATTGCATTAACAAGATTATATCTTGGAGTACATTATCCTTCTGATGTAATTGGAGGATTTTTGTTGGGAATAATTGTATCATATATGGTTGAAAATTATTTGTTTCTTAAAAATAATTGAAATTTAATTGATAGTAAAGAAAAACTTTAAAAGTTTGAATTAGATATATATTAAATAGTGATCACAATGGCGTTTTTAAAGGATGTTGAAACAGAAGAGTTGAGAGAACTAGTAAAATCTTGTTTCAAAGAAATTAATAGTCTCAAAGAACAATTAAACGAAGAAAATAGGGATATTAAAACAAACGAAGTTGTTAAAAATGTTTTAATACAAAATGAAAATCAAAACACCAATCTGGCAGCAAGAATTAACGAACTCAAAGAAGAAGTTAACAAAAAAGAAACTGCGCTTAAAGAAAAGGATCTTCTACTACAGGAGAAGGATACTGAAATAAAAGAAAAAGAATTGGAAATAAATGAACTTAATTCTAAAATTACTGCTGTACCATCATCAGATAGTTCAACAGATGTATCCGAATACAAAACACAAATAGATGAATTAAATGCAACTATCGAAGATCAGAAAAAACAAATAGACCTCCTGAAAAATATGGATGTGGATTCTTCTAATGAAACAGAAAAAGAATTGAAGTTAGAAATCAACAGACTTAAAAATCAAAACGAAGAACTTAAGAGCACAACATCACAGACAGAAATAACTCAACTACGTTCCGTTATAGATAGACAGACAGAAGAACTTAAGGAAATTCCAGTATTAAAGAATCAGCTAACTATTGAAGTGTCTGGAAGAGATCAGAAAATAAAAGAATATGAGAAAGAAATTGAATCTTTAACAGAAAAACTGGATAATCTTGGTGGAAAAGACTCTGCTGAGATGTTACAAACAAAAGAGTCAGAGTTAACAGATTCAAATAATAAAATTAAGGAATTAGAAGAAACAATAGAAGAATTAAAATCTTCAAACTCTGATGAATTGGTGGATGATTATACAAAACAAATTGATGAACTTAACAGTAAAATCTCTACATTAGAGGCACAAAACAAGTCTTTAAAAGATATCAATGATAATATAGATTCATCAGACAGTATGGGTTCATTATTAAAAGATTTCACAGAAAAATCAAATGAACTGATTGAAGTACAATCTGAATTACAACGTGTTCGGGATTTAAATAAGGTAAATGAATATAAATTAGCTGAGTTAGAAAATGAAAACGCCAAATTAAAAGACTCACAAAATGAAGATTTACCTGATACATCTGTCATTGAATCTAAATTAAACACAGAAATCGAATCATTAAAACAAGAAGTTTCTGAAAAAGAAACATTGATTTCTTCAAAAGAGGAAGAAATAGCTCAATTAAAACTTAAAGTAGAAGAAGATACTCTTGAGAAAGATGAGAACACTATTGCTCAGGAAGAATTTGAAAAAATCAGAAAGGATCTTGAACATAAAACTCAGGAATATGATGCTTTAGAATTGGATTTACTGGAAAAAGATGCTACGGTAGAATCATTTAAACAACAATATGATAAGAAAACTGAAGAATATGCAAATCTTGAATCAAGGTATAATGAATTGGAAGAAGCCAATAAAGAAATTCAAGAGCAATTAAATGTTCTTAAAGATAAATCAACAGAAAAAGATCTGGAGATTAATTCATTAAGTATTGAAGATGAATCAAATACAGATAAAATCAAGGAATTGGAAGCATTATTGGTAGATAAAGATGAAGAAATCACTTCATTAAAATTGAAAGTTGATGGAATTGAAATTAATGAAACAGCATCAAAAGATTCTGAAGGATTACAGGATGAATTAAAAGAAACAAAAAGATTATTATATGAAAAAGATGCTGAATTCGATAAACTTAAATTAGACTACAACCAGTTACGTAAATCATCCACAAAACAAATCAATGAATTAAATGAAGGAATCACAAACTTTTCAAACAGTAATGAAAAATTAAGATCTGAAAATGAATATCTCAACAAAACATTAAAAGATAAAAATTATCGTCTAAATCAATTGGAACAAGAAAAAGAATCAATGGATCTGTTACTTAAAGAAAAAGAAACAAGTTACGACAAACTTAAAGAAGAATCATTCAACGTTAAAAAAATCAATGAAACTCAAATATCTAAACTAAAAAGAGAAGTTCAGGATAAATCAGATAAAATATCAGCATTACCTCAAAAACTTGAACTCAAAGACATTGAAATTTCACAATTAAACAAACTGCTTAAAACAAAAGAAAACGAATCAGCATCAAAAACAGAGACCATTAAAGAATTACGTAACAATGTCCAGGTATCCCAGGAAGAAATTAAACAACTTAAAGATCAATTAGCTAAAGATGCAATAATGCTTGATGACAAACTTAAATCAAAAGATGATGAAATATTCAAACTCAATGAAAACTATTCTAAAGAAGCACAAGAGAAAAATCAGGAAATTTCAAAATATGTTGCATTATTAAATCAAAGAAAATATAAAATTGATGAACTGACAGCTACTATCGACTCATTAAACAAGGATATGGACATCTTAAGAAGTCAGATAGTTGAAGAAGAACAAAAATTCAATCAATCCGAAAATATCATTAAAGCCAAAGATGACACTATTAACAAACAGGATGAACTTGTCACTGATTTAAACAATCAAATCGGCAGGTATGAAAACAAACTTAAACTCAAAGATGATGATATTGATGAGTTAAACACTAAATTATCCGAAAAGGATGTTGTCATTGACTCTCTTAAAAGTGAAGTTTCAGATTCCAATAAAAAATTGGAATATATGAATGAATTATCTTCACAATTAAATTCAAAAACTGAAGAAATTGCAAACATTAATGTTAAACTTGAAGATACTGAGAAAGAACTTAAAGAAAGTAATGACAATGTTTTATCAAGTTCAGCAAGAATAAGAGAGCTTAAAGATATTGTAGACAGGAAAAATAAGGACATTGACGATCATAAACAGTTGCTTTATGATAAAAACCAGGAATTGGATAAACTTAAAGATTTACAGCCTCGTATACGCACGTTAGAACTTGAAAAAGCAGACTTAAAGTCTGATTATGAAAAACAAATCGCTTCATTAAAAGCCGAGTTAGAAAAAGCGGAAGTATTAAAACAGGACAATGAAAAATTAGATCAGGAAATTAATCATTTGCATGAAGTGATTGATAACAAAGACACTCAAATAGGTGATATGGGTAAATATAAAGATTACTTCTCTGCAATGATTTCCAAACCATTGCCTGGTTTAACTAGTTTCCAGTCACAGATATATCATCTTTTACCTGATGCACAAAGTGCTAGTGAATTGTATGACTATCTTATGGGATTGGGTTTCACAAAACTTGAAAAAGAAAGTTTTGCTAAAACACTCAAGGCACTTGAAAAACGAGGTTATTGTCAACGTGCTAGAGACGGTGACAGGATCATATGGGTAAAAAACCCTGTAGAACTTGAAGAATAAACATTCTTCGAACTTTTTTTTCTTATTTTTATGAATTGTGTAACAATTATTTTTGTTCGTTATATATTGTTTGCATGATTTGTTCTTTCTTTGTACTTTTACATGTTGATGAATTCACAGTATTTTTACAACTCTTTTATAGTTCTTTTTTCCATTTTATAGTTTATGTACTTGTTTATACTATTGAATGATGAAACATATGAGGGTATATGCTTATGATTTTTGATAAAAATAATGGGTTACTCGATATTTACTTTTCTAATTCATATAATCAGTAAAGAACATAATACTAAAAAAATTTTACATTCAAAAAAACTATAACTTAATATATGAAAAAAATTATATTATAGAATAGGCTTAACTCAGGTTAAGTATTATTTATAGTGAGGTAAAAAAACATGGCAAATAAAGAAGAAACAATTAAAACATTACAGATGATAATAACTGAATTATCCGCAAACTCATTCCAACACAGAATCCAATCAAAAATATTCGGAGCACAGGGATTCACAAAACTAGAAGAAAAATACGCAGAGCATGCAACAGAAGAACTTGAATTTGTAGAACAGTTCATGGACAGAATATTAGACCTTGGCGGAACATTAGTACAACAGCCACAACCTGAAAAACCAATATATGAAGACGTACTGGAATTTATCAAAGCAGACTATCAGGTATCTGTAGATGGAATAAAACTAATAACAGACCTAATGGAATCAGGAATCTTTGACATAACAACATATGATCTTATGAAAGAATACCTCAAAGATGAAGAAGAAGACATGTACTGGAGCGAAGAACAAATAGAACTTGTCGAAAAAATAGGATTACAAAACTTCCTATTCACATTCTTATAGAAAAAAGTAAAGAATAACAATCCTATCAAACTAACAGTATACTTTAATTACAAAGTATATTGACCCCAATTTTTTTAATTATTTTTTTTGTATCGTTTCTATATAACGATTTATGATGTATTAAATAATGTGATTGACATAATTATGAATATATAAAGGTGAGAAGTATCATGGACACATTTGATTTAGAGGAGAAAATATTATCTATTCCAAAAGTTCTATATATGGAGTACATTTTGATAAAATTTAACGATTTTTTAAAAGATAAATTAGAAGATAAAAATGTTTCTCACGGCGAGTTTCTTTTTTTATTCAACATTTTTTTCCACGAACCATTATCTCAACGGGAATTAGCCGATTTATTGTTTGTTTCAGAACCATATGTTACTAAAATGATTAAAAAATTAGAAAAAAAGGATTATGTTGAAAGAAAAGTTGACGAAAAAAATAAAAGTATCAAAAATCTTTATTTAACTCCAACAGGAAAAACGTTAATATCAAATTTTCTTGAAATTACAAGGGAATGGGAAAATAATCTCACAGTATTTTTAGATGAAAATGAAAATGAAAAATTAAATCACATATTATACGACTTGGCATATAATACACATAAAATATAGAATACTTCTTATAATTAATAATATTTTGTGCTAGAGTACTTCAGATAAGGGAGTTACTACCGGACAAAGTAGTTCTATGAAAGTTTATGACAGAACAATAGAAAAATCTGAAAAAAAAAACAAACAGTTTTTATAAAATAAAAACTTTGTAGCACAATATGATTTTGTAGCCGTTTTTATTCTTTTGTAGCACATATACTTAATGTAGCACAATAATTTTTAATTACTTTTTTTCGCATTCAATTTTCATTTATTTTCATTAAATCTTTTTCTGTATTCAGTACAGAAAATAATCGTAAAGTATTTATATAATGTCAAACCCATTAATGAATATAGACTGATTATAAAAAAATTATTTTAATGAAATATTTAAACTAAAATTATATACAAAAATTTGATAGATTAAATTATTTAGAGGTAATAAAATGGCACAACAACAACAACCATTAATCATCTTACCTGAAGGAACAACAAGAGCTT
>CAZUHM010000002.1:0-31438 GCA_964620575.1 uncultured Methanobacteriaceae archaeon
AAGTGTTGTTCCATGACCTCCAATATATTTTGTTGCACTGCTTGAAATAATATCTGCACCATGGTCAAATGGTCTTACTGAGCCTATTCCTACTGTATTATCTGCAATTAATGGTATTCCATTTTTGTGTGCTATTTCTGATAATACATCAAAGTCAGGTATATCTAATTTTGGGTTTCCTATAGATTCCACATATATTGCCCTTGTTCTATCATCAATTGCTGCTTCAAATTCATCTGGTGATTGTGAATCTACAAATTTTACTGTTCTTCCCAGATTTTTTAGTGTGTTTTCAAATAGTTCAAATGTTCCCCCATATAAGTTGTCTGCCGATACTATGTTATCTCCTACTTCTGTTAGGTTAATTATTGTATAGAAAATTGCAGACATACCTGATGATGTTGCATATGCTGCGGTTCCACCTTCAATTGCAGCTATTCTTTCTTCAAATGCAGCTGTAGTTGGATTGGTCAGTCTTGAATAAATATTTCCCGGTTCTGTTAATGCAAATCGATTTGCTGCTTGATCAGTATCTTTGAATACATAGGATGTTGTTTGATAAATTGGTACTGCTCTTGAACCTGATTCATCAGTTTCTTCTTGTCCTGCGTGTAATCCTAATGTTGCTATATTTTTTTTGTTTTTTACTTCGTATACCATGTAATCACTTCCTATTTTTTCGTTATCGTTCTTTTTTATTATCGTTATTTTCTATTATATAATTATTTTGTTGTTTTTGTAATTTATTTCTTTGTTGTTTATACTTTCTCTTTTAGCATATTTTTTATAAAATCATTATATAACACTGTTATATTTTCTTCTATAAAAAACATGTATTAGATTGATTAAATTAATTTGATTGTACCTAGATTTAATGAAACATTAAATTCCAGATACTGTAGAATAATTAAAATCTTTAGTTATACTAAAGATATAACAATAGTTATATTTATTGTAGTATATAAATGTTATTATCAGGACAGGAATAATTAAAGAACATCCTCCAAATAAATAATATTCAATGGAGAAATCTCATTAATTAATTTTTTTATATTCAACGCACTTGAAACCATAGAATAATTCCCAATAATAATCAGCTTCTTCCTAGATCTAGTTATGGAAACATTTAATTGATTTTCATCAGCTAAAAACTTCTTTTGAAATCTTGTTAATGATCTATCCTGACTTTTACAAAAACTTAAAAGAATAACATCCTTCTCCCTTCCCTGGAACCTATAAATCGTATCACACTCTACATCAACATCCTCTTTCTGAAATAATTTTTGAAGAAAAATCTTTTGTTTCTTATAAGGAGTTATAACACCTATTTCATCACTGGAAATATTATTATGAATCAGAGACTTTACAATATCCCTAATTAAATATGACTCATATTTATTACAGCAGCCCCCACTAACATTTGATTCATTAAAATCAACATTAGAAGTATCAATAAAAGTAATTACATCCTCATTCAATAGGAAGTTATTATGATCTAATTTAATTCTTTGATTCCTCACAGCATCCCCCGTCAATAACTCTCCACCATAATAAAGTTTACTTGCAATATCACTTATTTCATGATTCATTCTATACTGTATATTTAAAAAAGTGTGATTAGAGGGATATTTGTCTATTAATAAATTGAAAATGGATTTATTCAACAGGTATGATGAATTATTATTTTGAATAGGTTGTAATTGCTTATTATCACCTATCAATATGAATTTATTTGTCTTCATCAAAGGGATTAATGCCAGATAAACTGGTACTTGACTTGCCTCATCCATTATCATGTAATCAAACTCAATTTCTTTTGTAATGAAACTGCTGGATGAAAGTACTGTAGAAGCTATAATTTTTATATTCTTCAATATATCGGATTGAATATTATTTTTAATATTATCTATCTCAAGGTTAAGTTCATTTTTCTCATCAGTATTATTACTGTTGGTTCCATAACTTTCATTATTCTTTAGTCCATTTTCATTTTCATCGCTAGAAAAAATATGTTTAAAAATCTTATTTATTAAACTATTTTTCTTAGAGTCCTTTTGTAAAATATAATTTATTTCATTATCAAAATGATTATCCAGTTTTTTTATCTCTTTTTCCTTTTCTATAATCAGAGGATATAATTCATGTCTTTTAATTTGTTCATCCATAGTATATTTTAACGAGTTTTCTGTAACTTTGCCTGGTTGTCCTATCCTTAAAATATCCTGCGTATCAATTGAATCTAGTCGTTCTATAATATTATCCAAAGCTATGTGTGTATGGGTGGTAATTAAAATTCTTTTTCCTTCTTCATGTAGATGTTTTATGATTTCTATGATTGTATGTGTTTTTCCTGTTCCTGGAGGTCCCTGTATGATGTGAAATTTATCTGTTTGTAATGCTTTTTCAACAGATAATCTTTGATTTTCATTAAGTTTTTTTGAAACATTTACTTTTTTATTATCATATGTTGCTTCTTTATAATTGATTATTGAGTTTAATGATTCTCTGTTCTCTTTATTGATTTTGTTGTCTTTTATATTGTCAAATGTTTCTTGAAGTTTATGAATTATTATATCTTTCTGGATGTTTTGTATGTTTACTTTCTGATTCAATTCTAGATTTGATTTTTTTAATAGCTTTATTGTCATGTTTTTGTTGTTAATTTCGAGTACTGTTGCCGGTATTCTATCTATCTCGATAGGCATATTTTTTGTAAGATTAGATGGATATTTAGTTGACACTTCAAGTATTTCATCTTTTTTACCTGTTATTTGTGCTTTTATTATTTGATTTGATTTTTTTTCTTTTTCTATTAAATCTTTGAATTCATTTGTAAATCGTGTGTTATTAATTGTCATAATAATAGTAATACTATATTTGGTTTAAGTATTAATATAATTTGTGAAAAAACTAGAAAAATAGATAAATTGTTAAAAAATAATTAAAAAGATAAATATAATTATTATCCTAAAAATAACCATATTTATCTTTGTATAGGATATAATTATTTTTAAAAGCTTAATATGTAAAAATAAAAGCCTTCAATCTTCTAACATTTTTGTTAGACCATAATATTCAGATATACATTAATTTATAGTATGTATCTTTATAAATTTAACATAATATCTCGGTGTTTAATTGAACATTAAACAAATAATATTTTATTAATAGTATATAATAAATTTATTTAGTATTTTTAAATAAAAAAGCAATATCCTATTATTTTAATAAAAAAAAGATAAATAATGATTAATAAAAAAATATGATTAATCACGTGCCCTTTTTAGAGATTTGACCATGTCGATATTCCTTATTTTTCTAGAAAATAGTAAATTAACAAAGATTGATAAACCTATTACCAAGACAAAAGTCAAACAAATTGTTGTAAATGAATAGTTTATAGGATAATAAAATGTATCCCCAGATGAATCCATCATTATTCTTAGAACATAATACCCTACTGGAACTCCAAATATAAAACCAAATATTGAAAGAACCAGGTTTTGTGTTAAGAACAATCTACGTATTTTCTTAGTTTTAAAACCGATAATTTTTAAAGTAGCCAAATCACGTTCAACCTCCGTAAATGCCAAAACACCCAAACTGTACAACATAACAACAGATAAAGATACTGCAAACACCAACAAAATTACAATCATCAAATTTGCTGATTCCATTAAGTCATCCCAACTGTTTTGAAGTTCGACAAAATTATTTACACTACTTATTCCATCACCATCATTTACAGTATGATTGGTTACAATCATCGTAGGTGTGAAATTATAACCTAATTCTTCTAGTTTATCTGGTCGGATAGTAATGCCCTGTGTTGTCGGATCAGCATAAATCTCATCTACCGTTGTGTTAACCCATTTATCATTTCCATAAAGATGCCATTTAATTGTATCTCCTTTTTTCACATCCAACAGTTCCGCAGATTTTTCTGTTAAACTAATACCATCTTTTGGCAAGTTCATAGAATTCATATGAATATCCGTAGGTGTAATCAAATCAGTTTCATTATATACCATTAATGATGATGTTTTAGTAACATTATTTGCTTCAATTTCTATTTGTTGATTCATTACTTGTGTACCATTATAAGTGGAAGTGATATTATCAATCTGTGATGTAGTCGCATTATCCTCCAACAATATTTGCGTTTCATAATGATTTATACCACCATATTGCCATGTTTTAATGTCATTCATCCCATCATTCATCCCAAATGCCGAGATTAATAAAAGTGTGCATCCTATAATACTAATTATTGTTACTAATGAACGAATTTTGTTTCTTTTTATATCCCTATAATTCCAGCGTATATTAAATCCTGCTTTTTTCCAAAATTTACTTTTTTCAATGATTCCCCGTGAGGATATTTTTGGTATTTTAGGCAATAATGTTCTGGCGGGTGCTTCTTTAGATATATTTCTTGATGTGACATATGTAAATATTATTGATAATACTATTAGGAGGAGTGCCACATAGATAAATTTCATCGCAAAACCTGCGTTCCATTCAGGTAATGTATAAAATGCACTCATTGATGGGAAAAACAAATAAGGAACAGTATTTGGTCCAATAACTAATCCCAATAAACATCCTACTAATGTTAAATAGAATCCATAAGATATGTAATGTAAAGTTATTTTCCAATTTGAAAAACCTAATGCTTTAAGTGTTCCAATCTGTGTTCTTTGGTGATTAACTATTCTTGTCATCGTTGTCAGTAAAGTAAGTAATGCTACGACAACAAATATAACTGGAAACATATTTCCCATTGTATTATGTTGATCTATTTCTGATTGGAATTGTTTTACACTGAGATGATCATCAAAGGGAAGATAAGTATCATAATCTATTTTTTCATCTAATTTATCCTGATAACCAGAATCATCCGTTTTTATTAACACCACATTATATGGTACATCATCCACATTTAATGATTTATATGATAAGTATGCAAATCCATATAAGTTAAAATCAGGGATTAAACTATTTCCTTGTGCATAAACATATTCGGGAGAATATCCGAGACCTTTAATTGTTTTTTCAATTGTCATCCCATTGAATTGTGTTTTTATTTTATCTCCTAATTTTAGATTATTTGCTTCGGCAAATCGTTTATCCAACCATATACCATTTTCATCATCCATGTCAATGTTATCTCCTTCCACAGGATAATATTTGGAAATTGTATTGTTTTCTATAAAATGCAATGACAATGTGGGATTTCCTGAAATATTTGCTGTTGAAGTAGTTACTAACTGTCTTTCTACAGTTTTTGTAGTAGATATTGATGAAATATTTTCTAATGTAGCATTGTCTATTTTTTCCGAGTATATCCATACATCAGCCATGTTAGTATCTTCATAATACTGGTCTACAGTCTGTTGAATTCCAGCTACTTCTGAGCCTACTCCTGTAAATATCCATAATGTTAAAAAAGACATCAGAAAATAGCTAAAAATTGTGTTTTATGCTCATTCATGTCCCTTAACATTTTTTTAAATAGCATGAAAATCACCATTCTATTTCATCAATTGTATTTGGTGAAATATTTGTTTCTATATTTTCTATTTGACCGTTTTTAAGATGAATCACTTTATTTGCTAATTTTGATAATTCAATATTATGTGTTACTACAACAACTGTTGTTTTATTATTAGACAGATTGAGAAGAATGTTGATTATGTTATATCCTGTTTTTGAATCTAAGGCACCTGTAGGTTCGTCACATAACAACAGGGCTGGTTTTTTTGCAATTGCTCTTGCTATAGATACTCTTTGTTGTTCGCCACCAGATAATTCTGAAGGAAATTTATCTGCATGTTCTAGCAAATCCACTTCCTTTAAATATTCTTCACCTATAATCTTTTGTTCAAGAATATCATTCACTAGTTCAACATTTTCTAAAGCATTTAAACTAGGTATTAAATTATAAAATTGAAATATAAAGCCAATTTTTTCTGTACGATATTTGGTTAATTCATCATCATTGAAATTGGATATCGTTTCAGAGTTTACAGTTATTTTTCCATTTGTTACTGAATCCAATCCTCCAAGCAAATTTAATAATGTTGATTTTCCAGAACCCGAGGGTCCTAGTATTACTACAAATTCTCCTTCATTTATCGTGAAATTTAGATTATCAACTGCTTTTAGTACATTATCTCCTGTTTTATATTCTTTTGTAACATTTGAAAATTCTATTAAATGAGACATTTTTTTACTCCTTAATTTTTTTTCATAATTCACGTATTTCATATATAGATATATAATTAAACCACCATATATTTTTAGGTAAACCTAAATTCATCAATTCAAAAATGATATATTTTAAAAAACATATAATAAAACAAAAAGTAAAAGTGATTGAAATGGAAGACAATAATGAAATAACAAATTTAACAAAGGAAAACGATATTCTAAAAAAAGAACTTGAACAACAAAAATTCAATTACAAAAAACTATCAACAGAACTTGGACAAAGTATTTTCGAATGTGAAGACCTAGAAAAAGAAAACAGGAAATTAAAACAGGAAATAGAAACATTAAAAGAAGAAATTTCTCAATTAAAAAAATTTAAGGAAGAAGTAGAATCATCAACAAGCTGGAAAGTAAAATCAATATTTAAATGATATCATCAAGATATACAACATAATCCTCTTTAATTTGTTTTACATTAGGTTCATAATCATCAGCAGGATAACCTAAAACAACATGTCCAATACCGACATAATTTTCAGATAAATCCCAAACTTTTAATAATTCTTTACCTTGTAATGATTCAAATTCCTCTCTTGCCCTATGAATCCAACAGGAACCTAAACCAAGACTACTGGCAGCATTTAAAATATTTCCAATAACCAATGAACCATCTTCAACATGAGTATTAACAGTTTTATCAGCTAAAACAAAGATTAATGTAGAAGCATTGTAAAACGGATCGAAATCATCAGGTAAATTTTTCAGAATTTCCTCAGGATAAAATGATTTATTCCATTCGGAAAATCTTTCAATGATATCTTCCCGTTGAATAACAAGAATTTTTGGTGATTGAACGTTCATTCCGGAAGGTGCATTAACTGCCGCTTCTAGAATTTTATCTAAATCTTCTCTAGATACTTTTTTATCGTTGAATTTCTTAGTACTTCTTCTATTTTTTAAAACATCTATTGTTGATTGCATATTAGAACCTCAAATTATAGTTAAGTTTATTTATGTATCTCAAAAAATAAATCAATTTCCATTTTCTTAGTTAATATATTTTTTAAGTCTTTTTATTGCATCATATTTCTCTTTATCAGATAACTTTGCCTGTTTTAAGGAATCTTTTATAGTTTCAATAGAATAATCGTAAACTTCTTTATCTACAGGATAAGGAAAACCATCCTTTCCTCCATGAGCAAAACTGTACTTTACAGGATCTTCCCAACTAGCTTCTTCACCGTAAACCAAATCACTAATTAATGCTAAAGCCCTAATTTTCTTAGGACCAATACCCTTTAAAGAAATTAATTCCTTATAATCCCTAGGTTGCAGTTCGTAAGCTTTTTTCAAAACTTTAAATTCGTTGTCACTTAAATCCATGTCTAAAACTTCATGATGAGCAGGCATTGTGAAAGCTTTTTGATTCAGAAAACCAGTAGGATCTGATTCATCATTATTAAAATCAAAAAAGTCAGACAACAAAGTTTGTTTTGGATCCTTTCTCCTAAAATATGTTCTCAAATGTTCAGGATTATCATTAATTAAATCAACACTAATCTTCTGAACTTCCTTACTTTTCTTGGAAGCCATATTCAAAGTTTCATCATTCCTTTTATCACACTCAATAGCTGTATGAGGATCAAAAAGAAAATCATCCAAATCAGTACTCATCCAGTGATAACGTCTAGCATATTTATTATCCAAATTCATTCCCTGCTGAACAACAGCCCATTTTCCCTTTTCTGTCAAGAAGAAATTATGTTGATATAATGTATAATTATCCTGAATACAGGAATTATCTATCTTTGCCGATAATTTAGATGATTTAATAAGAGTGTTCGTTGTTTTATCAGATATATTGAACGTGTCTGATAATTCGGATATTTGATTTGGTGTTTTCAAAGAATTTTTACCCTTTCCACCCAATACGGCTATTCCATGTTCTTCAGGGTTTAAACTAGCTCTTAATGCACCACATGTTGTTGTAGTTGTTCCTGAAGAATGCCAGTCAAATCCGATGATACATGAAAAACCCTGAAACCAGTACGGATTAGAAATTCTATTTAAAAACTCCTCCTGACCATATTCTTCAAGGATGACTTCTGTCAAAGCTCCAGATAACTTGACCATCCTTTTCCATAGCCAAGGTGGTGTATGGTCCGTATGTAATGGTAGGTTTGTAATTCCTTTTCTTTGCATAAATATAATTTTGTTGAAAAAGACTATTTAAAATGATGGGGTCTTGAGAAGTAATAGCATAAGAAAGTTATATGTTAAACTATAAACTATATAATATACAAAATTTTTAAAAGAATAAATAAAGGAGTGGAAAAGTGGATAATAAAATTATTTTAGCAATTCTTATTGTTGCATTAATTGGTATTGTTGCTGCAACATACCAAAGTGAAACAAAGGATGTAGTAAATACATTGACAAGTGTTGCAACTGAGGACACACCTACAGATAGTGCAACGGATCAATTAGACATATCTTCTGAGGGAAATTCCCCAGCATCAATAAAAATTGATGAAGATGTTGTAAAAACAGATACAAGTGCTTCCACACCAAGACAAAATATACATCGCCAATCAAGTTCATCCAGCAACGTTAGATCTTCATCTTCTTCCAGCAGTTCTCAATCAAATTCCGGAAACAACAACCAAGGCACAAATACAAATCAGAATTCAGCAAAAATCTCAACTGCACAGGCAGTTACTACCGCAGTAAGTGCCCTTCCTTCACAATATCAAGATGCAACATATACAACATCACAAACAACATATGATGGAAAACTATACTATATTATTACTTTCTTCAAAAATGGAAAAAACATTGGTTACTATGAAATAGACGGTACAACCAATACCATCACTGGTGGAGCATTTGCTGGTGAAGTACCTGATCCAACAGACAATACAAATGACAACAAAACAAATACAAACCCAAGTAATAATACTACCAATACTTAAATCAGGGATTAAATCCCATTTAACTTTTTTTAACATAAACTAGGCTATTTAACTCACATAATTATTCCTTCTCTAAAAATTATTTCCAATACAAAATATTTGAAAAGATACTTTTTAATCACAAATTAAGATAAAATAGATAACAAGAATAATTAAGTAAATCAAATCACATAAAATAAAATAAGAAATTTAAACGAAAGGAAGACAAATATTTATGGATTTAACATTACTACAAAGTATTACATTTATATTAATTACTGCTGTTATAATCCTATTAATATTTAATAAACTTAAACTCCCATCCATGATAGGACTCTTTCTAACAGGTATTATATTAGGACAATTAATTAATTCTACAGATATAATTACCGAGATAGCAGAATTAGGAGTAATTTTTCTATTATTTATTATAGGATTGGAATTTTCAATAGAAAAATTTTCAGCAATAAAACATTACGCCGTTTTGGGCGGATTCCTACAAGTAATAATAACAACACTTCTTGTTACAGTAATAACATGCATAGCAAAGATTCCACTTAATGAAGCAATATTCCTAGGTTTTCTGATCTGTTTCAGCAGTACTGCAATTGTAATGAAACTTTTACAAAAACAGCAATTAACACATTCAATACAAGGTAGAGTAACTTTAGGTATTCTGATATTTCAGGACATTGCAGTAATTGTTGTTCTTTTAATAACACCATTACTCAGTGGACAAAGCATTGACTTTAGCACTTTACCCTACACAATAATGCTGTTAAGTGGTCTGTCAATTGTGATAGTTGCAGGAGCATTCTGGATTGTACCCAAAGCATTGCATGAAGCAGCACGAACAAAAAACCGTGACTTATACATGCTGTTGATATTATTTTTCTGTCTTGGAACAACATATGCCACATCAGCAATTGGTATTTCACCAGAACTTGGTGCATTCCTTGCTGGATTAATCATATCCAACACTGAATACAGTCATCAAACACTTGGTTACATACAACCATTCCAGGATGTTTTCATGAGCATATTCCTGATATCTATCGGATTAATGATAAATGTTGAATATTTCATTTCAAATATTGTGCTGATTATATTGTTAGCAATTCTGGTATTGATAATAAAATTTGCAGCAACGTTCATCACGGGACGCATACTAAAATTATCCATTAAAACTATTATTCCGATATCCCTATTATTAAGTCAGATAGGAGAATTTTCATTCGTACTTGCCGGTGAAGGAATTAAATATGGCTTATTAAGTACTCAAATGTTTACAATGTTTTTAGCAGTGAGTATAATTACCATGTCTGCCACACCATTATTACAGAAAACAACACCCCAAATAATTGAATTATTCAAAAAAATTCCTAGATTCCAAATAGAAGAGAAATTAACTACAATCAATCATGAAAAACACTATGAAGAAGAATTAGAAGATCATGTTGTGATTGTAGGATTCGGTGTCAACGGTAAAAATATTGCCCGGGCTTGTGATCATTATGACATACCATACATAGTTGTTGATACGAATCCATTACTAGTTAAAAAAGAAAAAGCCTTAGGAATTCCAATCATTTATGGAAATGCTTCAAATGAAAGTGTGCTGAAAGAGTTGAAGACAACCTCTGCAAAATGTATTGTTATAGCAACAAACACTTATGATTCAACACATAAGATAGTAGATGCTGCAAGAAAAATAAACCCCGATATTCATATTATTGTCAGAACAAGATACCTGAAAAATGTTGACGAATTATATGAATTAGGTGCAGACGAAGTTATTCCTGAAGAATTTGAAACAAGTATTGTGATATTTAGTAGACTTATGGATTACTATAACAAAAATGTTGATGAAATTCTGGATACAATAGACACTTTACGTTCAGATCATTATAACACATTCAGATGTGTATCACCAGAAGAGATTACCGCAACATTATCAGAAAGAATAACAGATTTAAATGTGGATTCCGTATATGTAACTGAAAGAAAACAGTTAGATGAATATGAATTTGGAAAATATGATTTGACAGTTACATCAATTATACGCAATAACAAAACATTAGTAGGATTCAGTCCAAACCTGCCCTTGGAAATAGATGATCTGATACTGTTTACAGGAAATCCTGAAAACATAGATAGTTTCATAAACGATTTATATCAGTAAAAAAAAATTAGATTGTAGATAAAAGATTATAAATCTAATTGACCTTCCCTTTTTTCTTTTTGTTTTGGTGGAAATTCTAGATCAAATTTATCTAATTCATTCTCATCAACTTTAAAACAAGCATTATCCCTATAAATACCTTTTATTAATTTTGTATTATCTTTATCAAATATTCTTACCATAAAGAAAGGAGTTTCATCGGTGACATCATTAAACTGAATACCATATTTTGATGCATCTTCAAAACCAAAACGCTTATAATAATTTTCATCACCTATGACAAAAATATAAGGTATTTCCAATTCCCTGGCTTTTTCTAAGGTGTATTCAATTATTTTAGTTCCATAACCCTTTTTTTGATAATCGGGATGTACACTAACTGGCCCAAGTGTTACCACATCACCTATTTTTTCATCACCATCATATATTCCATTTTTAGAATATGCTATGTGTGCTACAATTTTTCCCTCTTCTTCAATAACATAATCTAATTGACTGATGAAAGACATGTCATGTCTTAATTTATGAACGATGAAATGCTCATAACAACCAGGCCTATAAATATTCCAAAATGCTTCCCTAATTAAATTTTCAACCGATTTAAAATCAGTTCTTCTTTCTAATCTAATTTCCATTCTAAAACATTCCCCCCTAATCTTCCATTAAATTATTTTCCCTTGTACAAGTTTTCTTCCGAAACCAATTTAATTAAATCATGAACATGTTCATCATAGGAAATTCTAAAACCAACTGCTCCAGGACCAGAAGTTTTAATATTATTCAATGTGTAATCATCATCTTTTCTTCCATTATTGATGATATACCATATGTATTGCTTTTCTATTAAGAACAATTGACCTTCACCAAATTCATGATCTGTTAAGTAACTGTCTCCAGGGTCATAAACAATATCTGCCTTTTTTAGTAATTTTTTCAGGAATTTATTTGGACGTGGAGCTTGGTAAAATATGTTTTCAATTTCGCCCATCGCTTCATCTTTGATTTTTCTTTTTGTGTTTAGTTCCTTTTGAACTTCCTCTTTATGTTGTAACTGTTTTTCCAAGGTTTCTGTAATGCCCAATAATTCTTCTACAGTACTTACATCCTCCTCTTTACACATCCATCCATGAGGATTTCCCTCAATATTCATAATGTTTTTAAAATCAATCGGTTCGTATTTTCTAAAATAATCCTTTACCAATGCTTTTTCTTCATCTGTTATTTCTTCATTCAATGCATAAAGATTTCCGAATTCTTCATGATCTATACATTTTAATACCAACATCAAAGAATCAGATGCTACATGAACCACCAGATCCACCTATTTCGGGTTCTTTATATGTGTCTCCAGAATATTCGTTTTCATCTGAAACTATTTTAATTAAATCATGTACGTGTTCATCATATGGAACTTTAAAGCCAATTGCCCCTCCGGCTTCTTCTATTTCAATATTGTTCATGTTCCAGTTGTTTTCTTCACGTCCGTTATTCATAACATACCATATACTGTTTTTCATTATGACAAATAGGTGTCCTCCACCATAGTAACTGTTATCTCTGAAACTGTTTGTTGGATCATATACTATTTGAGCAGCTTTAAGTAAGTTAGATAATTTTTGTTGTGGTCTATCAGCTTTAAAGAAAATTTCTTCAAGTTCTAGTTGTGCTTCCTCTTTTTTTCCTCTGTTCTGATCAAATTCTTCCCGCTGTTTTTGTCTATCTGCATCGATTTTATCCAATGTTTCTGTGATACCTAAAGCTTCTTCCACTTTAGGAGCATTTTCTCTTGTGCACATCCATCCATGCGGATCACCAGATATTTTCATAACATCATCAAATGTTGCTGGAGAAAATTTTTGCATAAATGGCTTTGCTTTTTCGAAGTCTTCGTCAGATATGTCCTTATTTAATGCATATAACATACCAAATTCAGGTGCGTGACATTTTTCAATTAATTTTAATTGTTGTTCTTCGTTCATCTTTTTCCCTCATTTTAAGTCAATAGTTATTAATAAAATATATTTTAAGAAAATAAATACTTAATCTAAGTATATGAATAAAAATAATAAAATAATATTTTAAAGAATTTTTTACTATTACACAATAAGAAAAAGCTAGATAAACAAATTAAAAATTTCAACATCAAATAAGAATAAAAACTTCCATATATCACTTTTTGTAATAAAATCAACTAATTTTTTAAATTAGAAGCAACATAGATTATTCTAGATTATTATGACAACATTTAACTCATTAGAAGAAGCTAGAGAATTTTTTAAAGACGATAAATTTGCCACCAACAATGGCGTTAAATTAGATGAACTTAACGAAGAATCATGTACTTGCAGTTTAGAACTTACAGACATACATAGAAATGCATATGGTGCAGTAATGGGTGGAGCCATATTTACACTTGCAGATTATGCATTTGCTGTTTTATCCAATCATTTACACAAACCTACTGTGGGTCAACAAGTGAATATCAATTATTTAAGTTCTTCAAAAGGAAATAAACTTTTTGCCCATGCAACATGTCGTAAAAATGGAAGAACAACATCCGTTATTAATGTAGACATTAATGATGAACTTGGTAAAGATATTGCACAGTTTATTGGTACAGGATTTAAATTATAACCCAATACCATTACTGTTTTTCCTAAATTTTTACTGGATACAATGAATAATCTCGTGTTCTTGATTTGATTGTTTTGAAATCTTCTTCAAATACTATTTTTCCATTTTTAAATACTGTTTGTAATTCATCTTTTCCTTCAACATCCATAGGTACTGTTCTGAAAGTTTTATCTTCCCTTATCAATTTGAAACGTCCTTTTTTAGAAGTTTTACTGCTATCCAATGGTTTTTTAAATATGTCAAACCATTGCCCATTACGATATTGTGCTGAACATTTGAATGCATTTCTCTGAGTATCCCTGTTTACAGATGAATGTAATCCTCCACCCATTCCAAAGATAATATTTTCTGCTGCCCATCCATTAGTTTTCATTCCAAATAAAATATCTCTGATTTTATGATAATTTAGACCATCACCCCATAATAATCCTACATTAGCATCAAATAGTTTGTATCCTTCATCATTCATTTTTGTTCCAAACCCTTCACCTATTGTTTCCAGACAGTCAATTGTTGTTGAAACCGGTTCTCCACTATCTGGTCTGAAAACTATTTTATTTGTTTTTTCCTTATTTAAAAAGTTGATTATTTCATCATTAAGTTTATTTCCTTCAAAACAGGCATTTTGTAAAAAGTTCCTGTAATTATAACTGTCTATCACAATGGATAATATACCATTTTTTGCATGTGTAACAACGTTTATTGCTTGTTCCATTTCATTTTCTAATCCTTGTGATGTCATTACACTGTGTTCTGTTGCCTGAACAGAAAATCCTTCCACATCACAGTCATTATAATAGTTCATAGGTATAGATAATGCAGGTATAGTATCAGTTCCTGAGAAGCTTAATAAATGTGCTGAACCACATAATCTTGATGATTCTGTTGAAGTTGCTCCTCTATATCCAAAATCATGTAACATGAATTCCATATTATCTTTTGATGATCCTGTTACTTCCAGATAGAAGTTACATAATTTTTTTACTTCTGCTGACAATGTAGCAACTGTTGATGGATACCATACCTGCAATAATAATGATTCCAGATAATTTGGTAACCAATAACACTGTTTGTCCGTATTTTCTACAGTCATCAATACATTTCCAACATCCACTGGCGTTCCTTCTGGAACTGCTTTAATTTCAACAGGTAACTTTCCATCCAATTTTTCCACAATATACATCCAGTCTTCTGTATTAAAAATATCTGAACCGATGTGTACATCTACTATTTTTTGTGCTTCCTGTACTTTTTCTTCGGTAACCACATTTCCCTCCAGATATTTTTTTAATATGTATTGTAATCCATAAAATACTGTTTTGTTGAATTCTGCACCTGTTCTACTTTCCAGGTAAGAATATATCTTTTCTGTTCCTTCTGGGTAAAAATAATGGTGTGTTACTTTGTAACTGTCAGTCAATAGACATATATTATTTTCTATCATTTTTATCACGTTTTCTTCAATTTTTTATTTTTTTGAAAAGTTATACTGTAATATTTTATAGTAGGAGTATTTATAGTTTGGCATAAAAATTAAAAATAATATTTATAAAAAATATTCCAAATTTTTTAAAAAAAATATTAAGAATTATACTTTATTAAGCGTTTAATATAGAAATCAGCCCAGACGAGCGTGATATTATTAACAACAAGCTCACCAGCAATTATACCAAACCATGCACCAATTTCTCCCCAGCCAAATACTACTGCAAAAAGATATGCGAAACCTATTGTAAAAGCACTTTCCCTCAATATAGTCTGAAACATAGCAGTTATTCCTTTTCCAGTTCCCTGGAATACATATGTTGAGGGTGCACCCACTGCCATAGTAGGATAAAATAGAACTATACAACTTAAAAAAGCAATTAACTGGGGTGCCAATCTTGTACTTGTCCCTGCATAACAGAATAGTGATACGATATCCCCTGCAAAGAAATATGTTATAACCACCGCAAATAAACTGAAAATTATGGATAATTTCATGGAATATCTATGAGCCACCATTATGTTTTCATATCGCCTAGCACCATAATTAGCCCCAATTACCGATATTAATGCAGTCGCTATAGCAAGAACAGGAGTAGTTCCTATAGTTACAATACGCCAACCAGTCGAATATACTGCAACTGCATCTGTTGATGCAACATAAGTCAACAACAAAGAGAACATTGCAGCAAAGAGTGCATTGTTAATTAATTCCAGACTGGCCGGCAAACCAACCTTCAATATATCAAATGTAACTGCCTTACTAAAATTAAAGTTAGAATAATCTGCTTTTAAATATGTGTCTTTCTTAATGTAATACCAATAAAGCAATAAGCAATTTACGAAGAGCAATGAGATTAATGTTGCCATAGCTGCACCCTGAACACCATATCCCACCACATAAATAAATATAGGATCCAGTATTATGTTAAGAATTGAAGATAATAACATTGCATACATAGTACGATTTGCATCACCTTCTGCTCTTAGCATTCCATATGCTGAATTTGAAAATATCACCAATATTGAGCCAAAAGCAATAATTGTTCCATACTCCATTGCATAGTTTATGGTATTTCCGGCACCCATTATCAATAATATCGGTTTTAAGAAAAAACATAACAAGATTGTAGTGATTACTGACACGATAATAGTAATGATTACTGTATGTACTGCACCATTATCTGCCAGTTTTTTATCTTCCATTCCTATATATTTTGATAATGCTGAAGAAGATCCTGAACCTAAACCATTGCCAATTCCCATCAATGCAATGAATACTGGTGTTACAAAACCCACTCCTGCCAAAGCATCGGCACCCAGTCCAGATACCCATATCGCATCAACTATATTATATATGCTGGTAATGAACATCGATATTATTAACGGTATAGACATTTTCCATAATGCTTTCTTTGGATTACCCAGTATGTCATTGACACCATCCGTATTTTCTGTCTTAATAATGAGTTCCCCCATATCTTTTTTCAGCAGCAAGTAGTGTTTTAAATATGTTAACAATTCCCTCAAAGTATCAATTTTATTAAATAGAAATATACAGTTTTTTCCAGTTGTTATTATGTATATATTTGTTTTGAACCACATTAAATCTGATTGTTTAAAAAATGTAGATAAATTTAGGTATACCAAAAATTTATATATGTCAAAAAACATATGATAATATACACATAATAAAAAAAAAAAATATTTATGTTATATTTTTTAACAAAACCTTAAAAATAGACTTTTGTTAAAAAGTGGAAGGTGAACACATGGATAATGGTACAAAAGATGCAGTAAAATTATTCGTTGAGTTATTAATAATATTTGTTGTATTATATTTCATTCCGATCCTTCTAACAGGAGGATAATTGTTTTCCACATAAAATCAAAATAAGTAAAAAATATACTATTTTGAATCAATATAATGTAAATCAAAAAAATATTTAACAAAAAAAGAGTTTATGGAAGAAAATTCTTCCAATATAAACTTATAATTAATAAAATACTTATTCTAAATCATTTTCGATTTTCTTAATTACTTTTTGCTGGTACTCCAACCGCTAATGAATTATCAGGTATATCCTTATTTACTACAGCACCAGCACCAATAATAACATTATTTCCGATTGTCACACCAGGTAAAACTGTCACGTTACCTCCAATCCAAACATCATCACCAATACTAACAGGAGCTGTTACTCCCAAATGTTTTCTCCTACCTTTAGGAGATATTGGATGACCAATTGTAGTAATTAAAGTATTTGGACCAATCATCATATTGTTTCCAATATGAACTTCATTCTCGTCCAGAATCGTTACATTATAATTAGCTAAGAAATTTTCTCCGACAAAAATATTTTTCCTATTATCGCAATTAAAATTCTTTTTTATTGTAACAGTTTCATCAACTTTACCCAACATCTTCTTTAATTGTGAAACTTTTTGTTTCCTATCTGAAGGGCTGATATTATTATATTTTTCACATTGGATTGCAGCATTGTTTTTTATAGCAACTACTTCGTCATCATCAATACAGTAATCCAATCCTGCTTTTAATTTTTCAAGCTCGGACATCATAAAAATCAGTAAAAAAAAAGTTTTAGTATGGAATTATACTATCATTGCTCTATTTGTTTCCATACTTTTAAGAGATTCCATAAATTCATCATAGTGTTCACTCATTAGGTCAGATAAAAAGTATAATTTACCATATCTTTCCCCATAGGACTCAATTAGTTTCAATTCCTTAAGTTTAGCAATATGATGCTTTACTGTTCTGTAATTTAAATTTAATTCTTTTGATAATTGATTAATATTATAAGGTTTTTCTTTAATCTTTTTAATGATTTTGATTCTATTTTCAGAACCTTTTGTTCCTAATAAAACCCATTGAATTATTTTGTTCATATTATCAATTCCATAAATTTTATGAGTGTAATATTATATAAAGATTAGCCATTATTTATATATTTGTAAAATATCTGATTTATGTTAAATAAATAAAAAAGTTAAAATATCCCAAGGTAAGAAAATAATTTCTTATTCTTATGAAATAAATATAAATAAATCCAAACAGTAGAAAGAAAGAATTAATTGAAAAAAGGTATTAGCTGTACTTATTTAAAAAAGATAAAAAAGAATAATTAATGCCTTAAAGTATTTATATTAATAAAGAAATATATGAACTTTGGAATAAAATAATAAAGGGAGGATAATAATGAATAAGGGAGTAATAATTTTAATTGCTGCTATTATCTTAGTTGGATTAGTAATAATCTCTGGAATGGCAAATTTCAACTTTGATTTCTCCAATCAGAACAATAACCAGCAAAATCAGACAACAG
Organism: uncultured Methanobacteriaceae archaeon; assembly: GCA_964620575.1. Lineage (GTDB taxonomy): Archaea > Methanobacteriota > Methanobacteria > Methanobacteriales > Methanobacteriaceae > Methanosphaera. The sequence goes on from CAZUHM010000002.1 coordinate 18,813, forward strand.
ACTCACAAAATATTAATCAAGACAACAACCAGCAGAGTCAAAGTGATTCATCAAACACACACCAAAACACCCCAAACGAAAACAACAATCAAAAATCAAACAATGAAAAAGAAAGTGTAAGCGGGAACACCACTTAAAATAGATTATTAAGAGAAAGAAATCTCTTAAATTATTTAACTTTTTTTGAAACTGTTATTCACAGAATAATTTAGAATACTGTATTTCCAACATCAAATACGGATTCTGAAAGGATGAAAATTCACTTTCAACTGTTTTAACCAATAGATGTTCATTTTTTTGAATATAATTCATAATATCAGTATCTTAGACGCTGTCCTTCTTTATATATGAAATATTCATTTTCAATCCATAGTACACCAGTTGATTAAGAAAACATCATTTTAGATAGCCAATATCAGATTTATTAATTATCCAATGATTAAAATTATTTCAATGGTTATAAAATAGAATAATATAAATAAATATCTTTTTTCATAATTATTAATAAAGACAATGAATAAATTTTAGAATAAAAACAATGATTAATGGAGATAAAAAATGAAAATATCTTATTGGATTGATTATAACTGCCCATATTCTTATATAGGAATTACAAGACTTGATAAAGCTATAAAAGAACTTGAATTAAATGATGTTAAATTAGATATTCATTCATTTGAACTGGATTCTAATGCACCATATTCTGTTGAATCAACAACTCTTGAACGTTTTGCTAAAAAGTATAACATAACAAGAGAAAATGCTCAAGAAGAAATTAATAAAATAACCAAATGGGGAGTTGATGAAGGATTAGATATGAAATATGAAAGTGCAAAATTTACCAATACTCGTGATGCTCATCGTTTAACAAAATTAGCCATTCAAAGCAATAATCAAGATATTATAAATAAATTCAGGAATTTATTATATGAAGCATATTTCTCAAAAAATCTGGAATTAGCTAACAAAAATGTATTACAGGATCTTGCAGTTGAAGCAGGACTTAATAAAGAAGAAGTCATCAAGGTTTTAGATAGTAAAATGTTTGATAATGAAGTTGAATTAGATGAACGTGTCGCACAGGATACTGGAATTCAGGGTGTTCCATACTTTATTTTCAATAATAAATATCCGGTTCCTGGTGCTTTACCTGTAAGCGAATTTATCAATGTTTTGAAAAAAATTAAATTTGAAGAAGATTTTGCTAAAGAAATTGAATCAAAGCAAAAATGATCAAAAATAAATAATTTAATCCATTAGCAAAGATTTTTTATATTGATTTTTTAATTCCATCTTTTTTTCATCGCTAAGATTGCAGAAATTTAATTCATCAAGTGAATATGACATCATTGCATACAATATCTTGTTGAGTTTTTTTCCTTTTTTGGTTAAATAGTACTCGGTACTGCTTCTTTGATCTTCAAAAATTTTCTTATATATCAGACCATGAACTTCCATAAATTGTAATGTTTTGGAAAGTACATGATTACTTAATCCTGGATTGTTATTTTTAAAATCATAAAAATGAGTACTTCCATTGAATAAATCTATTGTTAATGCTATCACCCATTTTCGGTTAAATAAATTTAATGTATCATATATAGGACATATGTCTCCCCTATTTTTAACATGCATTACATTCACCATTTTCTTTTATTTTACCTATTTTTCTAAAAATATTTATTGTTTTAGTAATTAACGGATTACTAGTAATTTTTAGATTACTTAAGCTATTTATAATGCTTTAAATCATATATTAGAAGTGGAGGATGAAATTATGAAATGTTATGTATGTGCAAAAGAAGGCAAAGATAATGATGCAGTTGCAATATGTATCGTTTGTGGAATGGGATTATGTGAAGATCATATAATTCATGAAGAAATGGATGTTTGGTCTGGAGGTTATCCTTTCCCTTCTGAAAAATTAGATGATACTCTGCCTAGAATATTATGTAAACGTTGTTATGAAGCTTTACAAAAAAGCAAACAATAAAAATATATAATTAAATGTTGCATAGTAATTCAAATAAATTAAACTAACTCCTACAAGTTACTTATCTTTTTTTTATTTTTTTTATCATAATAATTTTATCAAATGAAATATATAAGCATTTAGTCATCAACAAATTACCAAAAAAAGTTTTAGGAGATTAAGGTATTATAATGATTTTCCTATAGTGTATGCCTGTTTAGGATAATCAGTATTCTCAATATCACTTCTTACGCCACAACCAGTAGCCATGATAGTTCCCATGTTTTCAAAATTAAGATATTTGACCAGGATATTATAATGATTTAGTAAGGCTTCCATTGTCCAATCATTTGCATCCCAACTGGTAGCAAATAATAATGATTTATTCTCATTTGACATAATCCTGGAATTATTTGCATAAAACCTATCAATAACCGATTTAAGTTGAGCACTCATTCCAAAATAATATAATGGTGTGACAAAAACTATAAGATCTGCTTCAAGCAAATGAGGATTTAATTTTTCCATCGAATCGTCAAATACACATTTTCCACTAAAACATTTGTCACAGCCAGTACATGGATGAACATCTTCAAAAGCCGAATCAAATCTGAAAACATCATGTTTTGATTCTTCAGCTCCACGAATAAATTCATCTGCCAGTAAATTGGATGTGCCTTTTTCATGTGGACTTCCAGTAATAACCACTATTTTCATTTTAACACCATTCTAACTTTAAAATATAAAAAATAAGGAGCTGATATTTTATGAAATTAATCCAAGTTAACTACATTCTTAATTAATAAGAAGTGGAACACACCGTCTTCTTCATCCACATAATAATCCAAGTTTTTTAAGTGAGCTGGTATATTTTGCGGTTTGATACTTTCATGATTTAAGGTTAATTTTGCTCCAACATCACTTTTGTGGAATACTTCATATGGTGCTTCGTTAACTGCATTGAATAGTAATAATGAGTCTTCATCATTTTCATCAGGAAATTCCAGTGACCATTCATCTTCACCTATTTTATATTCAATTTCATCAATTACACCAAATTCATCATTTATTAACCTGAATTCAACTTTTTTATCCTTGTATGTGCATTCACAATATTGAATAATAGATTCTACTCCACTTATGGATAATGCATCTAAAATATTTTTTATTTCCATTTTATCACCGTTGTTATAATTATATTAATGTATCATCTTAATAAGATATTAATTTTTTTAAGAAAATACTAGTTTATTTAATGTTTAATCAACGAAAAATGAAAATTCGAAATTAAATAACAAAAGTAAATGCTATTAATGATCCATAAAAAATCAATTATTTATTTCGCTATACTCCTCTATAACGAAATAAAATTATAGTATTAATAAATTTTAAAAAAAAATCACAAAAAATTAAATATTACAAAATAAAAATTATTCACATAAAATATAATCCACAAATGAAAAAAAATTAAAAAATAAGTCCAATAATAAAACAATGAATTAAAAAACATGATATAAACAGTAAAAACTATAGAAAAAATGACAATTAAAAAGACCCAAAATAAGCTGAATAAAATAAAATCCAATCCAAAAAAAGTACAGATTTAGTAAAAAAATAAATTCAATTTTCTTACACCATAACCATATTTTTAACTACAATAAAAACTAGTCACACTCGGGGAATAATAATGTTACAAATCAGAAAAGCAGAAAAAAAAGACAAACAGGAAGTTATAGAACTGTATAAAATTGTTATTGAACAAATCAAAGACTATACCTCAAATCCAGAATGGATTTATGGAAAATATCCTAAAAAAGAACATATTGTTAATGCTATTGAATCAGGAGAATTGTATGTTGGAATGATTGATAACAAAATAGTTTCTTCAATAGTTATAAACAATAAAGCAAATGAAGGTTATGAAAATATCAAATGGAAAATCAACACGACTTACGATAACATTTACGTAATTCATTTAGTAGTTGTAAATCAAGATTATAAAAAACAGGGCTTTGCAACAGAAATGTTAAAATATGCTTTTGATTTAGCAGAAAAAAATTCAATTAAAAGCATTAGATTGAGTTTAAACACAAATAATTTGGCTATAGAAAAAATATATACAACATATGACTTCAATTATGTAGATTCTATGAAAGTCTTCATTGAAGATAGAGGTATCATCTCATTCAAAGTTTATGAAAAAATTTTTAATTAATAACTATTCATTGTTCTTCTCCAAAAAAAATTATTGATTTAAAAAATAATAAAAACAGTAGCACATATACATATTCCATATTAAAAAAAATAGTTTTATCACCACCATTAAATTATTTCAAAGAATGCTTCAATATACAATTATTTTTTTACATAAACCTTCAAAAATTAAATATTCTATGATAAATTTTTATAGAAAAAACATGCAAAAAATTTGACAAAAAAGTTATGTAAAAGATAAAAGATAAACTATATCAGAAATTTGTTGGGAGAATTAAATGGATTACATTTCAATAGTGCTAGTTGCCATAGCATTAGCAATGGATGCTTTTAGTGTTTCAATTACTAAAGGTTTCACACAGAAAAATTTAACAAAAATGCAGTTTTTATGGTATGGCATATTCTTTGGTGGATTTCAAGCTTTAATGCCATTAATAGGTTACTTATGTGGAAATACCATAAGTTATCTTGTTTCATTCATCGCACCATTTATAGGATTCATATTATTATTAATTATTGGACTTAATATGATTAGAGAAAGTTTAAGTGATGATGAAGAAGAAATTACAGATAATTTTAGTTTTAAAGAAGTAACTGTGCTGGCAATAGCTACAAGTATTGATGCTTTTGCAGTAGGTTTGACATTCGCATTCCTTAACACAAATCCATTAGTGCCTAGTGCTATCATAGGAATTGTTGCATTCTTATTCAGTATTGTAGGAATATTTATTGGTAGAAAATTAGGTAATATATTAGGTGATAAATTCCAAATAATCGGTGGAATCATTTTAATCTTAATAGGAATTAAAATTCTATTGGGATTCTAATAAATATATTTAAAAATAGTTTTTATCTAGAAAGAAAAAGATTATAGAGAATTACTGAAACTATATTATACCTAGTTCCATTTAAATAATATACTTATTTCATTTAATCAAATCAACACTTATTTAAAATAATAGAATTATCTCAATAAACATTTAATCAATTAAATATGTATAACCTTAAAATACTTCAATACAAATGTTTTGTTGTCTCTATTCCTCTTTTCCTATGAGAATAACATTACTCTTATTTTTTTATTATTCTCATTACTATCTAATAAATTGATTATATATATATTTTTTGAAATGAAACTATGTACCTTGCCCGTAACTTACTTTTTAAAAAAAAAATAATGACAAATCATAAAAATAAGAAAAAAAATTAATAATAATCAAAAAATATTAAAAAATATTCAAAATAAATACAAAAGACTGAATTAAAAATAAGATTTTCTTTACATTATTAAAGTTAATTACTCATTATTAACAAAATAGTATTAGAGTTATCAAAAGAGGAAGCTGTATAAATGATTAAAGTTGAAAATTTAACAAAAATTTACAAATTAAAAGATAACAACATGATCAAAGCATTAGATAATATTTCCTTTGAAATAAAAGATAAAGAAATATTTGGAATTATGGGAATTAGTGGATCTGGAAAATCTACACTGATGCGTATACTAAGAGGTGTAGAACCTTTTGATGAGGGAAAAATCACTATTGATGATATGGAAATTACTCCTGAAACATATAATGATTATAAGAATGAATTAAAAAATAAAACAGCTATACATCTACAAAGATCATTTGGTTTATGGTCTAAAACAGCAGTTGAAAATGTTATTCACAAATTATATGGTATTAAAACAGGTGATGAGACTACAGCAGATATTACTGATATCAAAGATGAATATATGGATGAAGCATTAGACATTTTAGAAACTGTAGGACTAAAAGAAAAAGCAAATCATTTTGCACCCGTTCTTAGTGGTGGTGAAAAACAAAGACTTGTTCTAGCCAGACAATTAGCTAAAAAACCTGAAATATTATTATTAGATGAACCAGCCACAATGAGCAGTCCTAAAAAAAGAAAGGAAGTACTTAATACCATTAAAAAAATTCATGAAAAATATAATACCACTGTAATAATTGTATCCCACCAACCGGAAATTCAGGAATACATGGCTGAAAGAATCATGCTCATGTTTAATGGAGAAGTAATAGAAGTAGGAGATCCTGAAAAAATTATTTCAGATTTCCTAAAAGACGAAGAAGAAGTCTATTCGATTGCAGAAATGGACAGAACAGAACCAATTATTAAAGTTAATGACTTAATGAAAGATTTCTACTTATACAAAGGCGGTCATGTACTGACAATTGAAGACGTTAACTTTGAAGTTAATAAAGGAGAAATTCTATCTATAATTGGGCCAACAGGTTCAGGAAAAACAGAAATTTTAAAGATGATAGCAGGATTTGAACAACCAGATGAAGGTTCAATATCAATGCTCCTGAATGATGAATGGGTTCAAATGAATGAATATGGAGAACATAGAATGCAACTTAGGAAAAATCTTGGATTCATGCACCAAGAATTTGCACTTACACCACATACACCCATCATAGAACAATTAGCATACAAAATTTCTCCAAAAACAGATGATGTTTATAGATATGCTCAAGAAAAAGCAGATGAAATTGGAATTAGTGAAGAAGCTTTAGACATAATATACCAATTAACTGATTTATCCAAGCATGAAGCTTTATTACGATTAGAAAAAATTAATTTAAGCCCTGAAGTTCTAGATTTGTTATTCCCTAGTATAAAAACTGAAGAAGTAATAGAATATTCCAAACCAGTATTTGATGCTCTTGATTTACCATTACCCTTACTTACCAGACAATTTATAGAATTATCTGGTGGTCAAAAAGTTAGGGTTGCTATGGCAACAGTTTTAGCATCAAAACCGGATATTCTAATATTAGATGAACCCTTTGGAGATTTAGATCCGGTTACATTAAGACAAGTAGCTAACTCACTTAAAAAGATTAATGAAGAATTCGGAACCACCATAATCTTAGTAAGTCATACAATGGACTTTGTTAAAGAAGTGTCAACTAGAACCATATTAATTAATAAAGGAAAACTATTAGAAGAGGGAGATCCGGAAAAAGTTACAAATAACTTTATTGAAATGGAAAATAATTAGGAGATATGAAAATGTTTGAAAAAATATTAGTGCCAACTGATGGTTCTGAACTAGCTAAAAAAGCAGGATATGAAGCAGTTCATTTAGCAAAAAAGGTTGGTGGAAAAGTAATAGTAACACACATTATTGATCAAAGTTTAACAAAACCATATGAAGAACTTGAAGAAAATGCTAAAGCTTACTTAAAAGAAATCATTGATTATGCATTAGAAAATGATGTGGACTGTGAAAGTATGACCATATTTGGAAGTCCTAAGTTTGACATAGTTACTTTAACAAGAAAAAGTGAAGCAGATTCCATAATGTTAGGTACACATGGAAAAACAGGCGTAACTACAACATTACTAGGCAGTTTTACACAAAATGTCATCAAAACAATTGATTTACCCATTATTCTTATCAAATAAATGTTGATTGATTGATTTTATTAATAAATCAGTTATGTCCCCAACATTTTCTATTTTTTTGTTTTTAACATCCAAATCAAGATGTGAATTAATTAAATTAACAATCAAAAATGAAATATCCTCAATTTCAAGTAATCCTAACTGGACTTCATCCACTAAATTTATTATTGAACTGACAAATGCAACATTTCTTTTATTCTTATTAAAATGATAAAAAACAGATGCATAAGATAACTCATCCATCGAAGATTCGTTTAAAAAGTCTTCAAAATAAATATTAAAACGGGATAATCTACTTAAAACCGTAGCCTGATACTCTTCAGACATAAATGTTTGTAAAAATAAAGCTTTTTTAGTTGCTTCACGGATAGACACTGAAATCAATTCACCTAATTTTGAATGTTTTCCAGCATTTTCTAAATGATTTTGACTATTTTTATTAGAAATTATACATAAACCATCCGTCCCAGTACCTGTAGCAATGTTATGAGAGTACTGACTTTCGACTTTTAAATCCTGAAGAACGGATGTTTTTGCTTCTGTAGCTGTTATAGCTGCCGTTACTAATGCTCCATCATCCAAATTTGCATCAATAACTGTTATAATATTAATAGTACCGAAATGACTAAAATAATGATGATTATATTCGTAGAATGATGCTAAATCTCCTGCTTTAACACCATTTTTATCTGCTCCTGCCGTCACAATAGAGTATACTGTGATTTGTTCATATGTTTTTTTAGAAATAGCCATATTATCCATACATGCGGAAGTCATCAAACCTGTTGATTTATCAGGATTTAAATTTAAATGAATAAATTTATTTTTTTGAAACTCAATGTAATTTCCATCATCCAGTTGTTCATAATCCCCATTACCAATAGTTTGATTAACTACATTATCCATGTTATAACAAATACCACCATTTAACCAAGAAGATATGAGGATATTATTCTCTTTTTTTAAAGATAGGATAATAGCATTATCTCTTTTAATTAGATTAAATAGATTATTGTCATATAAATCTTCAGAGTGATAAATAGTCATAGAAACACCCTAACAAAAATAAAATAGTCCTTGGCGGAGTCGAACCGCCGTCACAAGATCCAGAGTCTCGTAGGATTGCCACTACCCTAAAGGACTATGAAAAAATTAACTACAATATGCTATATATCTTAATTCCTATTTAAAGTTTTTTAATTTCAGAAAAATTATTAAAAATAATTGTTAGAAAATATGACAAAAAGTATTCAAATAAGTAAAAAAGAATGAAAAATTAATGAATACTGAAATAAATATTAATTAAAATTAATTTTTTAATGTAAATAACTAATTATTGTTAAAAAATCATTGAAAACTATAAATATTAGAATAACATAAAATAAATAACAATTATCAAAAATTATTGAAAAAGTGAATTACAATGAATGGCAAAAGAGGATTATTAATTGGTAGAATGCAACCAGTCCATAAAGGTCACATAAGTGTAATTAAAGAAACTTTAACAGAAGTTGATGAATTAATTATTGGGATAGGTAGTGCTGAAAAAAGTCATACTGATTCAAACCCGTTTACCGGGGGCGAAAGAATATTAATGTTGACAAAGGCATTAAGAGAATACAAAATTGATCCTTCTAGATATTATATTATACCTTTAGAAGATATAGCATGCAATTCTCTATGGGTAGGACATGTTAAAATGTTAACACCACCATTTAACAAAGTTTATTCAGGAAATAGTCTTGTTCAACAATTATTTGGAGAAGAAAATATTAATGTAATTCAACCACCATTATTCAATAGAGAAGAATATTCTGGTACGGAAGTTAGAAAAAGAATATTAAATAATGATAATTGGGAAGATTTAGTCCCAAAATCTGTAGAAAAAGTTATTAAAGAAATCAAAGGTGTAGAACGTATACATAAATTACATAAAAAAGAAGTAAGTGAATTAATATAAAATAAAAAGAGTTGTTAAAAATGGGATTTATTAGAGATAGTATCCATGGTGACTTACATCTAACAGATTTTGAACTCAAAGTAGTTGATACTGTTGAAATGCAAAGACTAAGAAGGATAAAACAGTTAGGATTTACAAACTTAGTTTACCCTGGAGCTAACCATACACGGTTTGAACATTCTATAGGTACCCTCTTTTTAGCAAATAAAGTCGGAACCACATTAGAATTAGATAAAGAGGTTGTTGAATTATTAAGAATATGTGGACTATTACATGACATTGGTCATTCGCCTTTTTCACATGTCTCTGAAAGAGCTTTGAAACATAAACATGAAGTAGTGACAAAAGAGATAATATCCGATTCAAATATTACAGATATTGTTGAAGAAAAATTTGATGTAAAATTAATTACCAGCATAATTGATGGAAAAACAAAGTATGGAAAAATAATATCCGGAGATTTAGATGTTGACAGAATGGATTATCTTGCTAGAGATTCTTATTATACTGGTGTAGCATATGGTGTAATAGATACAGAAAGACTAATTTATAGTTTAACTTATGATGAAGATAATTTAGTTCTATCACCCAAAGGTGTTCAAGCAGCTGAATCAACATTACTAGCCAGATACTTTATGTACCCTACTGTATATCAACATCATACAACAAGAATAGTGAATAGTATGTTTAGAGTATCATTATCACGTTTATTGGAAGATAATGTTATAACAGAACACGAATTAAGATATTTAGATGATGGAGACTTAATAAATATTACACGTAATACGCCAGGATTACCCGAAAAAACCATGCAAAATTTAGATACAAGACATCTATACAAGAAAACAGATACAATTAATCTCGCCCAATTCGATGAACCTTCAAAAATAGTTGAAATGGATAAAAAGTATTTAACTGAAGCTGAAGAGTCAATTGCTAATAAATTAGATTTAGAACCTGAAGAGGTAATAATTGATATGCCTGAAGAGTTGTCATTTAAGAAAATGAATGTACTTGTCGAATCAGATTCTGGACTAAAACCTCTAACAGAAGTTTCTACAATTATAGATTCATTGAAAAAAGCACAGTACAATTATGCTGATTTAGCATTATTTATGTCTCCAGAGAATAAAGTTAAAGCTATTCAAAAGAACATTCGATTAACAGATTACTTGACCTTACCAAACTAAATGTTTAAAAACATTTAATAAATTTTACTTTTTTTATAGTGTTAACAAGTTGTTAACAAAAATAATTACATATAATAATATAAATTTTGAACAAAATTTAATAAGTTAAATATGTAAAATGAATGTTAACATCAGAAAACATTAATAAAACATTTGGTTATTGTTAGTTTGAAAAGAAATTATTGGTTGTTAACAATCAATATTTTTGTTAACACACAAGATTATATTGAAATGCTTTTAAAGAAAATGTTAACATAACGTTAACAAGTTGTTAACTAATTGTTAACAAAACAAATTTTGATGTTATATTAAAATTCATAAATAGACTCAAATAATTGATCATGAAATTCTTTGTTAACAAAATGTTAACAATAATTAAATGTGGTTAACTAAAATTATAAAATAAAATATTTTTGAAAAAAATACGTTAACAAGTTGTTAACAAGTTGTTAACAAAAAAATTTGATGTTATATAAAAATTCATAAATAAACTCAAACAATTGATCATGAAATTCTTTGTTAACAAAATGTTAACAATAATTAAATGTGGTTAACATAAATTTTAAAATAAAATATTTTTGAAAACATTATGTTATCAACTTAAGGAATTGTTAACATAAAGTTAACATTATGATAATATGAGTTAACGAAAGTATAAATATAAAGTAATACAGAAAATTATTTAAGGAAATTTGTTAACAAAATGTTAACAAAAAAAATAACTAGATAAAGAGAGTACAGATGATATAACAAGATCACAGATATTCTAATATTATCAGTATATTAAAAAAAAAACATATGTTAACAAAAAGATAACAAGAAAATAAAATGTTAACAAATTTAGAAATTATGTTAACAATTGAATTAATTAAAAAAAAATGTTTGGTGTAACAATGACATCTGGGCAAGCTACTGCAAGATTAAAAAATATTGAAGAATGGAAAAAATTTAAAGAAAATGCAGAAAAAAATGATATAAAAATTGGTGAAGCATTAGAAGAAATTTTAGTTGCATACAACAATAACAACATTATAGATATAAAGAAATACCAAACATTAAAAAAAGATTATGATGAATGTCTTGAAAAATTAAAAAATTCAGAAAAAAATGTATCTGATATACAAGAAAAATCCCAGATATTGCAGAAAAAAATAGATGAATTAAATAATAAGAATACTCATCTAAATAATGAAAATAATCTATTAAAGGATAATAATAAAAAGTTAGAAAATAAATTAAAACAACAAGAGGATATCGTTAAAGATATTAATGAACAGAATAATACTTTAAAAATTGAAAGTTCAAATAAAGACAGTATTAACAACCAGTTACAAGACAGTTTAAGAAAAATTGAACAATTAGAAAAGGAAAACACCAATTTAATCTCCACCAATAAGGAACTTGAAGAAAATAATCATTTATTAGTAAAATAAAACATTAAGTTAAAAGTCTTCGCAGACATACCTGAACGAGAAAAGAAATTCTTAGAACAGCAATATGAAAACTTAGAAGAATTGTATGGAAATTTAAAAAGTGATAATACAGTTTTAAATGAGTCTTTAAAAACCTTGACAAGTGAACTTAAACAACAACAAAAAGATACTAGAACAGCTAGAAGTGACTATAAACATATTGTTGAAAATTTAAACAAGTTACATAATGAATTTAACGATATTCAAAATGAAAACAAACAATATAATGTAAAGTTTGCTGAAAATAAAAAAATGTCCTTGATTGAAAGAATTCTTTGAAAATATCATGATGATATATTTTGTGTATGTTTAAATTTAGTAAATAACAAGGAGAGGAATAATGATATATTGATATATATGTAAAATAGCAACAATTG
>CAZUHM010000002.1:31448-38669 GCA_964620575.1 uncultured Methanobacteriaceae archaeon
ATTCTTGGAAAATATCCTGATGATATTAAAGAATTAAACCATAAAAACTAAAAAAAGAGGGGCTTGAAGCCAAATTAGTCTCTAGGATGATAATTTGGACTTTCATTTGTAATTGTAATGTCATGAGGGTGACTTTCAGACATTCCATTAGGAGTAATGTGTACTAATTCTGCTTTTTCATGCATTTCTTTAATAGATGCTGCACCTACATATCCCATTGAAGATTTTAATCCACCCATCAATTGATATACTATTTGACTAGCTTCTCCCTTATACGGAACTACCCCTTCAATTCCTTCAGGCACTAATTTTGTAGAATTCATATTGCTTCCAGAAGTTTGGAAGTATCTGTCTTTACCAGCACCGACACCACCAGTCATAGCACCTAATGAACCCATACCTCTGTATTGTTTATATTTTCGTCCATTTCTAATTGTCATTTCACCAGGTGATTCTGTAGTACCTGCTAATAAACTACCAATCATTACAGCATTTGCTCCAACTGCTAATGCTTTTGCAACATCACCAGAGTATCTTAAACCACCATCTGCAATAACAGGAACATCATAATCTGATGCTACATCAGCCACACTGGATACTGCACTTAGTTGAGGAACTCCTACTCCTGCCACTATACGTGTAGTACATATTGAACCAGGACCTATTCCTACTTTTATACCGTTTATTTCTGCTTTGAGAATATCTTCTGCTGCTTTAGATGTTGCAATATTACCTAACAATATATCAGAGTCTACATTTTTATTCATTTCACGTACAGATTCTATGATGTCAGTTTTATGACCGTGTGCACTATCAATTGCTATAATATCTGCACCAGCATCACTTAAAGCCATAGCACGATCCATATCAAAAGGTCCACATGCAGCTGCTACAAGATATCTTCCCTTAGAATCACGTACTGAATTAGGATATTTTTTTCGTTCAAGAATATCCTTCATTGTAACAATACCAACTAGTTCATTTTCATCAGAAACTACTGGTAAACGTTCTACTTTATTTTCATATGCCAAGTCTAATGCTATATCAGTATCAGTACCTTCAGAAATAGTTACAACATTGTGAGTCATTGCATCTACTATTTTTCGATTCATACGTTTACCACGTAATGGTTTTATATCCCTTCTACTGATAATTCCTACAACTATATTATTCTCATCAACTACTGGAAGTCCACTTACACCTTCTATGTCCATAATATCCTGTGCATCAGATACTGTTTCTTCAGGAGATATTGTGATAACTTCTTTAACAGTTAATTCATTAGCATATTTAACTTTTTTTACTTCTTTGACTTCTTGTTCTATTGTTAAATTTCTGTGGATAACTCCGAGTCCACCCTGTCTTGCCAATGATATTGCCATTTCAGATTCAGTTACGGTATCCATAGCTGAACTGATAACAGGTATGTTTAAATCAAAGTTTGTAGATACTTTAGTATTTAATGTTACATCTTTAGGTTCTATACTTGATAAACCCGGTTTAATAAGAAAATCATCAAATGTGTATGTATCTTCGGCTTTTGTTAATTTTTCTGTAAACTTACTCATAAAATGCCCCTTTAAAGAAATTCAATAATTATCAAATATTTTTTTAAAATTTTATATTAGTATTATTTCTGTCTTAGATTCTAATTAAATGTTAGCTTTTAATTCATGTACTAATTCTTTATTAATAGTACCATTATCCCGGTCACCTTCTGTGCAAACACAACCTCTAACACCCATGATATCACAACCAATTCGTTTTAACATTGCAACATCATTTTTGTTTACTGAACCTGCTAATGCCACCTTAAGACCAAAATCATGTGATTTTTGTACGAATTCATTTAATTTTTCTTCAGTTAGATAATCTGTTAGACGATGACCATCTTTGATGTAGGTATCTAACATCGCTATATCTGAACCACTATCTTTAGCAACATCAGGTATTTCTTCTGGTAGAATAGAACCTATTTTATATGCGTCAGCATATCCACAGGATACTACTGTTATATTTTCATCATAATCCCGTATAGTTTTAACAACTGCATCCATGACTTCTAATGCTTCATCATAGTTCTTTGTCCCATATAATCCTACTTTGACATAGTTAGAACCTGACACTGCACTTCCTAATGCTGCAAGTGAGACTGTTCCGGGTTTATATGGAATATCACCAATTGTAGTACTGACTATTAAATTATCTTTTGCATAATCACTTATTTCTTTAATAATCCATGGAAAATTAGCTCCTAATGAACCTTCTTTAGGATTTTTGACATCTAATATATCTGCTCCACCTAATGTAGCTTCTTTAGCTTCTTTTAAATTTATCGCACTCACTAATAATTCCATTTAAATCAGCTCAAAATAATATAAAAAAAGTTTAGAAAATTAAAATACTTTTAATTCTCTTAATAAATTGTCTCTTTCTTTCTTAAGACTTTCAATTTTTTCTTTGTTTTCATCTTTATTTTCTTTTTCTAACATAGTAATTGTGTTTGTTATAGCTTCCAGATTAAATTCTAAAGGACTTATTACCATAAAATTCCCCCTTTTTAAAATGATTTGATGTTTTTAGTAACTGGTAATGTACGTAACCATCCAATATCACTTTGATATAACTGTCTTATATCATCAACGTTACATCTCATCATTGCCAATCTTTCAATTCCTAAACCAAATGCTGCAACCTGTGTTTTTATTCCTAATGGTTCAAGTACTTCTGGTCGGAACATTCCTGAACCACCAAGTTCCATCCAACTTTTCTTGTCTGGAACATCTATTTCGGATTCTACAGATAAATATGTGTATGGGAAGTATGCAGGTCTAAATCTTACTTTGAATCCTAGTTTTTTATAGAATTCTTTCAATATTCCCAGTAAGTTTTTAAAGCTCATATCTTCACCGGCCACTATTCCCTCAACTTGATGGAATTCAGGTAAATGGTTATAATCCAATGTGTCCCGCCTAAATACTCTTCCCACTGAAAACATTTTCAATGGTGGTTCATGTTCAGACAGATATCTTACGGATAGACCTGTGGTGTGTGTTCGTAGAACCATCTGTTTTGCTACTTCCACATCCCATTTATATTGCCATCCTCTACTTCCTGTGTCTCCACCAGTTTCATGTTCATTTTTAGTTTTTTCCACTAGATCTTGACTTGGTAAATCAGCTATAGGTGGATTACTTACGTAAAATGTATCTTGCATTTCACGTGCTGCATGGTCTTGTGGTTGGAACAACATGTCAAAGTTCCAGAATGCTGATTCTAGTATTGTTCCTTTTGCTTCATCAAATCCTAAATCTATGAAAATACTTCTGATTTCTTCTATTGTCTGCTGTAATGGATGTACTTTACCCGGGAATGTATTAGGTGCTGATGCATTAATGTCATATCCTCTGTAATGTAAGTTTTTCCAGGACCCTGTTTTTAATTGTTCATGTGTTAGTTGCGTTGCCTCTTCTTGTATGGTTATACCTTGATCCAATATTTGTTGTCCTAAATCATTGATATTAAATTTGAAGTTCTGAAGAGTTTTGATTTCAAATAAATCTTTACGTTTTTTGAAATCAGTGCATACGTTTTCAAACTCTGGAGGTATATTATCTTCAGTTATTTGTTTATGTTCTCTGATGAATTTCAAGAAGTTTTCTTCAGGTAAATTATTTAAATCTACATTTTTACCATCTTCTGTAATAGATAGTTTACCCTGGTTCATTTTTGCCCATCTATGACGCATAAGTACGCCTATTGAAAAATTCATTTGCTGTTTTGTAACATTAGCTCTTTCCATGACTTCAGCCATAGCTACTTCTTCTTTTCCTTCTTGAGCAAATTCCTGCAATGCTTTTATAATCCTGTGTTCAGGCAGACCATTTTCAGCATATTCTTTTCCTTCTTCTGAAAGACTGATGTTATCTATGGATTGTTTATCTACTGTAATTATGTCTTTACTTGATAACATACCTGCAGCACTTGTTACAGCTTTAAGAGGCATGTTCTGTTTTTCAGCTATTTCTTCTGGAGTTGATTCTGTATCTTCTGAAAGTTCTTTAAGTAATTTTTTTTCATAAATATGTAATTCATTAATCATTTTATCTAACATTGATTTTCATCCTCCCCCATTTTATAATCCTTTATTCGAATATTTATCTACTAATCCAACAAATAATGATGCTGCAGTGAAATCTGCTGTTGTTCCAGGATTGTATTTTTTATTTCTTAAAAATGTGTCAAATTCTTTTAGTTGACTTAATCTTTCATCAGTACCAATTTCAGTTTCTTTCAATATATTCTTTGCAGAATTAGAAACTTTTTTAGCTACATCGTCACCATATTTTCTAGCTATTAATGTATCCGGAACATTTGCAAGTATTGTTAAGTATATTTCAAGTGTAACATCATTTCTTGAATATTTACCATCTATTTTTGTAAAAGTGAGATATCCATATTCAGATATTATAGGCAATCCATTAACTAATTCATAGGATATCTTATCATGTTTTGCAGACATCTCCAATAAGTCATAAAGATTTATATTATCCCGAACAATTTCATCAATTGTGTTACTATTGTTAACATCATATTTTGAAGTTTTGTTATCCATTCCACCAGCTTTAGATAGGACAATAGCTTTTACAAGAGCCAATGCATCATCTGCTTGTGTATTTTTCATTATTAGGTCAACCATACTCGGTAAATGATATATGTTTTCAGAGTTAATTAAAGCTCCACATCCTGCGGATATTGGAATCATCAACATGCTGATTCCTAAATTAGTATTAGTGTTAACCAGTTTATTTGTACTTTTTACTGAACGTAAGATTGCTTCTCCCAAATGTATTTTATTCAATAAGTTAGGATAATACTTTGAAGAATTATAAGCTGCTATTTCTAGATTTTCTCTTAAAACACTAGCACTTATTAAGAAATCTTCATAAGTCATATCATCAAAATCCTGTGTTCTATGAACATTACCTGGTTTTGGATATCCACTTACTTCTAATAATGTTGCAGTTTCACCTAACTGTGCAATATTACGATAATTAAGTTTCATTTAATTTTATATCCTCCATAGAGCTTTGTAATAAGATTAAAATAATAACAATTATGAATTATAATTTATTATAATAAGGTTTATGTATTTGATGAATAATTAAGTTATGTGAAAAAACTAGAAAAAATAGAAAAAAATGAAAAAACAGAGCAATTATTCTATACCTAATAATTGTGGTACAAAATAACTAATTATCATGTCAGCACCTGCTCTTTTGATACTGAGTAATGTTTCATCAAGTAAATCTTCTGTAATATAACCTTTTTCTATTCCGGCTGTTATCATAGAATATTCTCCACTTACCTGATATGCTATTGTTGGCATTTTGAATTGATGTTTTACTTCACGCAACACATCAAGATATGCTAATGCTGGTTTAACAATTATTGCATCGGTTCCTTCCTGAACATCCAAACTTACTTCCCTTATAGCTTCATTAAAATTAGCAGGATCCATCTGATATGATTTTCTATCACCAAAACTCGGTGTTGAATCTGCTGCATCCCTAAATGGTGCATAATATGTTGAAGCATATTTTGCCGCATATGAGAATATAGGCGTATTGACATAATCATTTTCATCCAATCCTTCACGTATTGCTTTGACACGTCCATCCATCATATCACTTGGTGCGATAACATCAACTCCGGCATCAGCATAACTTACAGCTATTTTAGCCAGGTATTCCAATGTTTCATCATTTTGAACATATTGGTCTTTGATGATTCCACAGTGTCCATGATTTGTGTATTCACACATACATACATCACCCAATACAACAAGGTCTGTTTGTTCTTTCAAACCTTTAATTGTTTGTTGAATAATTCCATTAGAATCATATGCACTACTGCCAACTTCATCTTTTTTATCAGGAATTCCAAATAGAATTGTTGAAGTTAAACCACTATCTTCTAAAAGTCCTGCAAATTCAATAGCATCATCAATCGAATATCTGTATTGACCAGGCATTGTACTTATTTCTTCAGGTTGTCCATCTTTTGCAGATTCTTTAATATAAATTGGATATATTAAATCATCTATACCAACACTTGTTTCTCTAAACATAGCCCTTATTCTTTCATCAGTCCTCATTCTTCTCATTCTAATATTTGGAAACATCTTATCACCGTTTTAACTTTTTAAACATAAATAATCATAAATTACTTGAGCTGCATTAATACTTGTTGAATCTCCAATAATATCTGATGAAACTTCAACAACATCCAAACCGATTGAATCTTTTTTTGACAATATGCCCATAATTTCTTCTAAATCAAAAGGAGTTATACCACAAGGAGCAGGTGTACCTACTGAAGGAGCATATGCCGGATCTAAAACATCAATATCAACAGTTATATAAATTGGAGTATCTATTGCATCCAAAGTTTTCAGCACTTCTTCTTTATTATTTTTTAAATCATAATTTGTATAATATGTAACGTTATCCTGTTTTTTTACATAATCAAATTCTTCATACTCTGCAGATCTGATTCCCAGCTGTATTATTTGTTTGGGATTTAGTTCATGGATTCTTCTTAATACTGTTGCATGTGAATACTTTTCTCCAAGATAAGTATCTCTCATATCAAAATGTGCATCCAGATGAACAATAGTTAAATCATGAAAATAATCTTCATCAAAATCATATATGGCCTGCATAACACCATTAGTTACTGTATGTTCCCCTCCAATAACGATTGGCTTCAATCCCATTTTAAGAACAGATAAAACAGTATCTTTCAACATAATATTAGTGTTCTCATAGTTTCCATTAGTAACATTTACATCACCAATATCATAATTTTCCACTGTTAACGTTTTATCAAAGTGAAGATTATATGATTCGAAATTATATGAAGCTTCTCTAACTGCTTTTGGACCATATCTTGAACCAGATTTATAACTAGTTGTACTGTCAAAAGGAACACCCATTATTGCAAAACCTGAATTGACTTCGTAATCTTCAGGAAATTCAGTTGAAAATGCAAATTTCATCATATTTTCTGCATAAAAAAACATTTTAACTATCACTCAATAAGTTGATTATTCTAAAATAATTTAAAAATATACTATGTTATAATATTGATTTTAGTTAAATTTAAGTTTTTGATGAAATATATTTCAATGAATGAAAAATAATTTGAAAAAATGGGGGA
>CAZUHM010000003.1:0-37393 GCA_964620575.1 uncultured Methanobacteriaceae archaeon
GGACTTTAATAGCTATTTTAATTGTTGCAATTATTTTAGTTGTTTATCTGGTTGTTATTCATAATCCGGGCCAAGATTTTACTGAGTTTTATATGTTGGATGAAAACAATAACACCACCGACATTCCTATTAACGTTTCACAGAATTCTGTCAATAAAATCATTTTGGGAATAACAAATCAGGAACATGAAGATATGAATTATACTGTCAAAGTTTTGAAGGACAACCAGACAATATCAGTGTTTAATGAAACATTGGAAGATAAGGAGACTGTTGAAGTGCCTTATTACATGGACAGTACCCATGAACTGGGAATTAATCAAACAGTGAAGTTTGAATTGTATAAGGGTAATGTAAGTAATCCCTACAGGTCATTATTTTTAAGGTATAACGTTGTATGATTTTCTTGTTGTAGTAGACAAGATTAATATCTTATAATATAATAAATATTAACATTATAAATCGCGAGGAATAATATGAAAGGAAAAAAATGCATAGTTACTGGCGGATGTGGTTTTATCGGTTCACACATAGCAGAGACTTTGCTTAATCAAGGAGCATCAAAGGTTACAATCATAGACAATATGACCACTGGAAAAATAGAAAATCTTAAAGACTTGGATCATGACAGAATCGAACTGATATGTGGAGACATTACTGATCTGGATTTGACTGCAATATTTGAAAACCACGACTATGTATTTCATGAAGCAGCACTTGTCAGCGTACCGGAAAGTGTTAAACATCCTACATTAAACAATAAGGTCAACATTGACGGTTCATTCAATGTTTTCAAGGCAGCCTGTGAAAACAATCTTAAGAAAGTTGTATGTGCTTCATCTGCTGCAGTTTATGGTGAAACAGAAGTACTTCCCAATGTTGAAACTCTTCCACTGCAGCCATTAAGTCCTTATGCTGTGTCCAAGGCATGTATGGAACTCTATGCATATACATTTACCCAGACATATGACCTGCCTACGGCATGTTTAAGATGTTTTAATGCTTTTGGTCCAAGACAGAGTGTTGACTCCGCATACAGTGGCGTTATTCCTAAATTCATTACCACATTACTTAAAGGAGAACAGCCTATTATCTATGGTGACGGTACACAGACCAGAGACTTTGTATTTGTAAAGAACATTGCCGAAGCAAATATCAACATTGCCAAAAGTGATGTTACAGGAGTATTCAACATTGCTCATGGAAGTACAATTAACATAAACGAATTGCTTGAGAAAATCTGTGACCTTATGGGATATGACTTTAATCCTAAGTATGAAGAAGTTCGTTCAGGAGACATTAAGAATTCCGTAGCTGACATCAGCAAAGCTGAAGAATCATTCGGATATGTGAATGAACACGATTTTGACAAAGAATTAAAGGAAACTATTGATTTTTATAAAAAGGAATTTGAACAATAAATTCTTCAAAAAAACTTTTTTTTACACATTTTACAGGGTATTACTATGTTTTCAATTATTAAAAAGCTGTTAAATAGGGCAGAGTATAAGAAAATTATTGAAAATATAGTATCACTGACAGGATTACAGTTTGCCAGTTACATTTTACCTTTGATTACACTTCCTTATCTTACCTATGTTTTAGGTCCTGACAAGTTTGGTTTGACACAGTATGCAATTTCATTGATTACATATTTTCAGATGTTCACTGATTATGGCTTTAACCTGTCTGCCACACGTGAATTGGCCATTGTAAGAGAAGACAAGAAGAAAGTGTCTGAAATATTCAGCACTGTAATGTTCATCAAGCTAATGTTGACTGTCGTAAGCTTTGTTGCATTGCTGGCAATCGTTACGTTCATCCCTAAGTTCAGTAATGATGCTGATGTTTATCTTTTGACTTTTGGAATAGTTGTTGGTTATGTTCTCTTTCCGACATGGCTTTTCCAGGGTATGGAGTACATGAAGTATACCAGTATCCTCAACATCATCGGAAAGGTCATATTCACCGTATTCATATTTGTATTCATACATCAAAGCTCAGATTACCTGTTAGTACCTATAATCAATTCATTCGGATACATTGTTGTCGGTGTTCTCGGTATTTACATATCCCTCACAAGGTTTGATATTGACCTGTCATTACCTTCTGTTGAAAACATAAAATATCATCTGAGGGAAGGATGGCATGTATTCCTATCTACAATTGCAATTAACATGTACACTACGACAAACACCTTCCTGTTAGGACTGTTAACCAACAACACCTTGGTCGGTTATTACAGTATTGCAGAGAAGATTATCACTGCAGCAAACGGATTGTTCAATCCTATCTCACAGGCAATTTATCCATTCATCAGCAGAAGTGTGAATAATGAGGATAAAAACAGTAACGTGTTAAGGATAAGAAAGTTAACCAAGTTGGCTGCTGTTTTAGGTGCAGTGTTTTCATTGGGAATATTCGTCTTTGCCGATTTGATAATTTCAATACTCTTCGGTCCACAGTATTCCAGTTCAATACTGGTACTTAGAATATTGTCAATCATACCGTTCATGGTTTCATTAAGTAACATTTTCGGTATACAGACAATGTTGACATTCAATTACAAGAGGGCTTTTTCAAGGGTTGTTCTGATGGGTGGAATACTGGATATTATTCTTGGAATAATACTTATCACATTGTTTAATGAGGTTGGTATAGCTATTTCATTTGCTGTTACCGAGACTTTCATCACGGTAGCCATGCTCCTGTTTTTACAGAGTAAGGACATTAAAATTGTTGGAGAACTGCCAAGTGGTGAATAATATGAGGGAGGAAAATTAATTGCCGTTTGACTATATAATTGTTGGAGCAGGAATTGCGGGAATAACTGCTGCAGAGGAATTGGCAAACGTGATGGACAAGAAGGTTTTGCTGATTGATAAAGAGGATCATGTCGGCGGAATCTGTTATGATTTTAAGGATGAAACGGGTCAGTTAGTCCATAAGCATGGTCTTCACGTTTTCCATAGCAACAATTCCTTTGTCTTCAATTATCTTTCACTCTTTACCACCTGGCGAAAGTTTAATCTCAAGCTTCTTTACAGGGATTATGGGACGTTGATTCCTGTTCCGTTCAATTTTATAAGTATTGACAAGTGTTTGCCCTCTGTTTCCGAGGAAATTAAAACTTCACTTCTTGACAATTATGAAATTAATTCCCGAATTCCCATTAGAGAACTGAAGGATTCTGGTGACAAGTACCTTAACATGTTGGGTGAATATGCCTATGACAGGTTTTGTGAATATTTCAAGAAGCTGTATGATATAACAGACAGTGAGATTGAAGGCTTTGAAGACAGGATGTTTCCCTTCAGAATGTCCTATGACTGCAGGTATTATACCTCCATTTACCAGGGAGTGCCTACGTACGGTTATACTGAGATGTTTAAGAACATGTTAAGCAACCATAACATTACAGTCATGTTAAACAAGGATTACAATGAAGTATTAAGCATTGACTATGAGAATTACATGGTTTATTATGAAGGTGAAGAGTTTAAGGGACATTTAATCTTTACTGGGATGATTGATGAATTCTTTGACTACAGGTATGGTGAACTGGAGTATAACTGCATATTGTATGATAATGAAGTTGTTGACAAGAGCAAGTTTCAGGATAACTGTGTTGTCATCTATTCGGAGGATTATCATTTTACAAGAATAAATGATTACAGTTATTTGTCTGATGATTATTCTGATGCGACTGTTGCACAGTTTGAATATCCTGTCAGTTATGATCGCTTTGATAAACAGCAAAATGTTCCATATTATCCTGTTGATTTAGAGGAAAATGTTAAAGTTTATGAAAAATATAAGAAACTATCAGAAGATTATGATAACATTACATTTATTGGCAGATTAGCCGAATATAAATTATATGAAATGGATGAAGTGGTTGAACAGGTTTTGAAATTAATCAGCGAAAAGTTCGTTGATAATTAAACTAGTATTATGGTGAAGTATTATGAGTACTGTTAGGACGTTGGTGAAGAATACAAGTGTTTTGTTCATATCCCAATTAGTCAGTTATGTTCTTGCATTCTTTTACACATTGTATTCTGCAAGATATCTTGGAACAACCAATTTTGGTATCATATCATTTGCAGCAGCAATTTCCGGATTGTTTTCCATTGCTACTGATCTGGGTTTGTCCACGCTAACTATTCGTGAAATTGCAAGAGATAAAAGTAGAACATACAAGTATTATGGAAATCATGGAAGTATCAAGTTAATCCTGTCCCTTCTTACAATGAGCGCTCTTGTGTTGTTTGTTAATATCGGTAGTTTTGATGCCATTACAAGGTATGTTGTTTATCTTATCGGTTCATCCGTTATTATCAACGCTTTTAATGGTGTGTTCTCATCAATGTTCAGGGCTTATGAACAGATGGAATACCAGTCAATATCTGAGATTATTAACGCTGTCGTTCTCTTTGTAGGTATTCTTGTTTGCGTATTTACAAAGCAGTCAGTTATAATGGTGTCCCTGGTTTATGTTATTGCATCCCTCTGTATGTTAACCTTCAGTTTCATCGTATGTACCAGAAACTATGGACTGATACATTTCCAGGCTGACCTTTCCTTCTGGAAATACCTGATAATGAATGCATATCCTCTGGCTATAACCAGTATTTTCGCTCTTATTTCATTCAGAATGAATACTATACTCCTGAACATGTTAACAAGTAACGCTGTTGTAGGTGAGTATACGGCAGCATTTAATCTTATGCAGGCACTGATATTCATTCCTACAGTGTTTTCAACCGCCATTCTTCCAATATTTGCGAAGTTTTATGTTGACAGTACTGACATGCTGGCCTATTCCTATAAAAAGTCTTTGAAATATCTTACAATCATCAGTTTACCAATATCCATGGGAACTCTTGTACTGGCAAACAAGATTATCCTGTTTATGTATGGTCCATCCTACATCAACACGGTACCTATTCTGGAGCTGATTATCTGGGCTTTACCTGCAATATTCCTCAGTTATATACTTGGAACGAGCATAGCATCCATCAATAAACAGCATGAGACGATTAAGGCAACATTTTTCTGTCTGCTGTTTAGTACAATCGGAAACTACATACTCATTAACCTATTTAGCGGTATTGGAGCAGCCATGATTACTGTTCTTAATGAGGTAAGTATGGTTGTTTTCTACATGTATATCATGCACAAGTACGGTTATTCCGTGCCGTTGAAGGAGATTATTCCAAAACCTCTCTTTGCCAGCATAATCATGGGGATAGTTGTCTACTTCCTGAACTTTGAACTGTTTACCAGTGTGCTGGTGGGAATGATTGTGTACTTTATATGCATATTTGCTATAAAGACCTTTGACGAAGATGATTTGAATATACTGAAACAGTTGTTGCCTGATAAAATTAGTAAGAAGATTAAATTGTGATTGAAATGATGAGCATTATTTGCGTTTATAATAATGAGGATATTCTTAATGAGTATCTGATTAAAAGTTTGGAAAAACAGACAATAGATTATGAGCTGATTTTAGTTGATAATCGTGAAGGCAAGTTCAGCAGTGCAGCCAGTGCCTTGAATTATGGTGCCAGGGATGCTACTGGAGATTATTTTGTCTTTGCTCATCAGGACATCAACTTTTCTGATGAAGGATGGATTGAGGACACTCTTGACAAATTAAGCGGTCTTGAAAATGCAGGTATTGTCGGTGTTGCAGGTAAGACTGTTGACAGTATTGTGAGGGGCAATATCAAGCATGGATTGGATCCTGTTGATTTGTCATCATTCAAGATTGACAAGGCCGAGAAGGCTCTTACTTTGGATGAATGTCTCTTCATTATTCCACGTGACGTGTTTAAACAGTATCCATTGAATGAGAAGACATGTGATGACTGGCATTTGTATGCTGTTGATTATGTTTATAACATTAAGAATCATGGCTTTGAAGCATATATTATTCCGACCGTCCTTGAACATAGGTCAAAGGGTGCATCCATGAGCGAATCATATTATACTACGTTGCCACGTCTTCAAAAAAAGTATATGAAAAGAGGGTTAATACGTACTTGTATGGGTGATTGGTTTACGTTTGTACCTATTTCCATACAAAAACTTGTTAAAAGATTTAAGAACTATTGATATCCAATATTTCTATAAGGAAAGAGCAGCAGTCATCATATTTTGATATGCATTCCACTTCTTCTACAGAAACTGTTTTTTCATAATATTCTTCAAAAATCCCTTTTAATATTCCTTTGGTGATATTACACATTGGCATATTATACTGTAAACCTCTGCATTCATGACAGTTATTATTTTTTAAGATTAATGGTTTTTCACTACTTACCTTCAATATTCCTAAATTCAAATCTTTGAATTTGTCAGATATTGAATCTATGAATTCCTCATAGGAATTATGTTTTAAAGATTTGTAAATAGATTTACCAATATTTTTACCTGTTTCTACTTCTAATGGCTCTAACTGAAGTCCATGAACTAATAGAATTGATTTATATTGTCTGAAGAGTTCCAGGTATAACTGTTCCTGATTCTCCATTTCTGATTCTATGCCAGGGGTTTTATATATAATTTTTTCCGGATATATCTCTCCAATATAATCTGCTAAAATATAAAAAAGTTTACTCCTTCTGTCCAATGGGTGAGATTTGAAACTAATTATTCCTTCATCAATAAGATTTTTTAGATGTACTGATATTGTTGATTTGGATTTTCCTGTTTTGTTTACAATATCAGCTTCACTAACTTGACCCTCCAACATGTTTAGAATTTGTATTTTGATAGGACTGTCCACAATCTTAATACCCCTACTAGTAGAAAATATCTTTATTTTAGTGTTATTAAAATTGTTTATAGGCATCATAATACATTTTATGTTTAAATTGAAATATAAATGTTTTTCTATAAATAAGTTTATGAAAGTAGAATATTTCTAAAAAAGTAGAATATTAATAAATGATTTTTTAAAAGAAAAACAGTTAGCAAACTTATAACAATAAAAGCTTTTATACTATGAATAAAGTTCGTTGACTTGGACACTTTCAAAAATATATATTTCTTATGATAAAGCTTTAATATAGAATTTCATGAGGTTGAAGAAAGATGGTCTTCCTATTATCCAGACTTTATGCTATGTTACCAGACAGAATAAAAAATCATGCAAAAGTCATAGAACTTGTACAACGATTTAACAACAATAATAAATTTAGAGAGTTAGAAAGTCATTATCAGATGCTGGATCTTATATTTAGCAGCTGTGACATTAAGGCAAATGGTGTTATGAGACAAATACAGCTGTTTTCACTTGAACTGCTGCGTCTGGTTGATAATGTTTGCAGAAAACATGATATTGAATACTGGATTGATTATGGTACATTGCTGGGTGCTGTAAGACATGACGGATTTGTGCCATGGGATGACGATATTGACATTTCAATGATCAGGCAGGACTATGACAGATTTGTGGAAGTATTTCCCAAGGAGATTGAGAAGCTTGATTCAATCAGGGACAATATGATTATTTCAAAAATGACAAGACCTCATGAAAATTTTCCCGAAAACTGTACAGAATTAGACATTCTTAATGAAGGTACTTTCCTGTTGTTCTTCCAGTGCGGATATAAGAAGCCTTATGTTCATATTGATGTATTTCCTAAGGAATTCATCAGGGATGAAGGATTGACAGATGAAAGAAACGAGTTACAGACCAAGTTACAGGTGGAATTAAGAAACAACATTGAAAATGGAACATGGACTTTTGAAGAAGGACTGGAAATACAAAGACAAAAGATGTGCTTTACCAACGAGAAAACTGCACAAATTTCCGATGCAATTGATGGTCTTCATAACAATATCCATAACAGAATTTATGATACAGACCTTGTTTTTCCTTTAAGCAAGATAAACTTTGAGGATTATGAGTTTTATTGTCCATGCAATATTGAAGATTACCTTCCGTTAATTTACGGTCCAGAATACATGCATATTCCACACATTGCATTGGACCACAATACTGTTGATTTTGTTAAAAGTCAGTATAATTTTAATAAGAAGGACATTGACAAGGCATTTGAAGAAGCAACTGCACTGCTTAAGGAAATTAACGATAACTTCAAATAATTCTTCACACCTTTTATCATATTCCCTTTTTTTAATGATTTTAAGTTTTTTTTTATTCGTAACAAGTTATTTAACTGGTTCATTATGATGTTTTTTATCAACAAGTGTTTTATCTTCATCATATCCTCAATAATTCACTTAAAATAATATTAAAAAAAGTTCAGTTAAACCTAACTATTTAAAATTTAAATAAAACAAATTAGAAATATAATTATTAATAAATGTGTTATAATTTAATCTAATAGAAAGGAGATTTTATTGTGGATATAGAAAGTGCTTATGAAGGACAGACCATCTTAATTACTGGTGGAGCAGGTTGTGTGGGGAGTAATCTTACAAAAAAATTAGCAGAATACAATCCTGAAAAAATTATAATACTTGATGATTTATCATCAGCATATGAATGGAACATTCCTAAATCAGAGTGTGTAGAATTCATACAGGGAGACATATGTGATGATCAGGTATTGAAATGGATTTTCAAAGGAAAACCAGATTATGTTTTCCATCTGGCAGCACATTTTGCTAATCAAAACTCAGTAGACAAACCTGAGAAAGATTTGAAAGTAAACGGATTGGGAATTTTAAAAGTTCTGGAATTTGCCCAGTTGGCAGGAGTAAAAAGATTCGTATATTCAAGCAGTGGTTGTGGAGTATACGGTTTAGACTCTAAAATGCCTTTTGAAGAACATGATATTAGTATAAGCTTACATACACCATACCAGGTAACTAAATTATTAGGTGAATTATACACCAACTACTTCCATAACTTATACGATTTGCCGATAGTTAATGCAAGATTCTTCAATGTATTCGGACCGGGAGAAGTACCTGGAAAATACAGAAACGTTATTCCAAACTTCATGTATTGGGCTATGAACGGACAGGCATTGCCAATTACAGGTGATGGAACGGAAACACGTGACTGGACATATGTTGATGACATTGTGCAAGGTTTAACAAGAATGGGTGTTGTTGAAGAAGCAATAGGTGAATCCATAAACCTCGGTTCCGGAAAAGACCATAGAGTAATTGACATGGCAAACAAAGTCAATGAACTATGTGGTAACGAAGCAGGAATCAAGTATAAAGAAAGAAGGGACTGGGATGCTAAAAATAAATTATTATCCTCCATTGACAAAGCAAAAAGAATATTAAAATATGAACCTAAACAGGGATTTGATGAAGGTCTTGAAAATACCCATAACTGGTTTGTTAACAATTGGGAAGACATACAAAAAAGTGCAGAATTTAAATTTTAAACAATAACAGAACAAATAATGTGAACATAATTCTAAATGGTGATTGAAATGAGAATACTCGTGGTGCAAGAGTCAGACTGGATAAAAAGGAATCCTCATCAGCAACATCATTTAATGGAATTATTAGGTCTAAGAGGTCATAAAATCAGAGTTATTGATTATGAAGTAGACTGGAAAAGCCAGGAAGTTGATGAAGAAAACAAGTACAAATCTCCTAGAAAAGTATTCGAAAAATATAAGAAAGTTTACAATACAGACAATGTCACAGTTATCAGACCCCCACTAATCAGAATACCAGTGATGAATTACTTTTCAATTCTTTATTATCACAGACAGGAAATTAAAAGACAAATAAAAGAATTTAAACCGGACATCATCGTTGGATTCGGTATTTTAAATGCCAACATTGCATCAAAGCTTGCTAAAAAGGCCAATATTCCATTCGTTTATTACTTCATAGATGTTTTACACCAGTTAATACCTGAAAAATCGTTCAGAGGTTTAGGTAAACGAATTACTACCAGAACTATTAAGAATTCTTCACATGTACTTACCATAAACCGTAGACTTAGTGAAACAGCAATTGAATTAGGAGCTGATCCTCATAGATTATCCGTTATTGATGCAGGAATTAATTTAAAACAGTTCAACTATAAAAAACATAGCGGTTTTAAAATTAGAAGATATTATCGCTTTGAGAATAATGACATTGTCTTATTCTTCATGGGATTCCTATATGATTTTGCAGGTCTTAAGGAATTGGCAATGGAATTGGGAAAGAACAAAAACAAGTATCCTAATATAAAATTGTTGATTACCGGTGATGGAGACGCTTATGAAACATTGAAGGCCATTAAAAAGAAATTCAAGTTAGACAACCAGCTGATACTTACCGGAAGACAGAAGTACACTATCATGCCTGATTTAATTGGTGCAAGTGATGTCTGTATTCTTCCTGCATACAAGCATGAGGTTATCATGCAGGATATTGTGCCTATTAAGTTGTATGAGTATATGGCTATGCAAAAACCGGTCATTGCTACACGCCTGCCTGGACTGGTAGCTGAATTTGGAGAAAAAAATGGTATAATCTATGTTAACTCCGCAGAAGAAGTTCCGGAAGTTGTACAGGAGAAATTTAAAAACAAGAAAGAGATTGAAGAAGTTGGTTTGGCTGGTTATAACTTCGTTAAGGATAATGACTGGGCCAGTTTAGCCATTAAATTTGAAAGTCTCCTTGAAAATTTAGTATTGGACATTTTGTTAAAAGACATTTAACCTCTTTTCCCTTATTTTCTTATTTTGAGTTGATTTGAATGAATATTTTACAGGTTATCCCCTATTTTGCATTTACTCGTGGCGGTGATGTGAATGTATGTTACAACATTACCCGGCAGTTTACCCGTATGGGCCATAACGTCACTATTTTAACCACTACCTTTGATTACAATAAGGAGGATACTGATGATATAGATAACCTGACTATGGTTCCCATCGAGTACAAGTTCAATCTTGCACTGTTTATCTATTCGCCTAAAATGAATGAATGGTTAAGGAAAAACATTAGAAATTATGACATTATTCATTTACATGAACTTAGATCTTATCAGAATAATATCATCATTAGATATGCCAAAAAATATAATATCCCATACATATTGCAGCCTCACGCATCCACGCCGAAACATGTTAACAAGTCAGTCATCAAAAATGTTTATGATGCCATGTATGGAAACAGAATTATGCAAAATGCCACAACCACCATTGCAGTATCAGAGGAAGAAGCATATTATGACAGGCAAATGAAGGCAAGAGACGTTCAGGTAATATATAATGGAATGAATCTTGAAGATTATGAAAACATGCCGGAAAAGGGAAGTTTTAAAAGTAAATCAGGAATAAATTCCCCATACATATTATACCTGGGAAGACTTGACAAGTTAAAGGGAATAAACCACGTGATTGAAGCATTCAGCCTACTGGATGATACATATGATGAATACAAGCTCGTGATTGCCGGCAAGATTACCGATTATAAGAATGAACTGGATGAAATCATAAGACGAGAAAATCTGGAAGACAAGGTCGTATTCACAGGCTTTGTTGAAGAAGAGGATAAAATCAGCATCTACCAGGACGCAGAACTCTTTGTCAATCCAGTCAAATATATGGGTGGTGTTTCAATAACAGTATTTGAATCAATACTGTCAGGTACTCCTGTTATTGTCACACCGGAATCAGGTGAACTGGTATCTAAGATTGATGCAGGAACAGTAATTGAATATGGTGATGTCAACGCACTCAAAGATGAAATCGTCAGATCATTAAGCGATAAGGAACTTACCGATAAACAGCTGTCAAATGGCCAGAAATATATCAGGGAAAACCTGGACTGGGAGGCCGTTTCCAGGAAAATATTAAAAGTCTACACAGATGCTGTTGAAGAGGTGAAATGATGACCAGAATACTTTTAATCTGTCATGACATACCTTCCATGACTGTCGGTGCAACATTACCCATTTATCACCTGATAAAAAAGCTGGGCAGAAAATATGAGATAACCCTCATTTCATTTGATTCAAAGAAGTATCCTATTGATGAAATAGAGGATTACCTGGCTGACCACCTGTCACTGGATATTCCAGAATACTTGGACATTTCCAGCCAACTGAAGTATACTGTTAAAAACATGTTATCCATTGACAATATACGTACCAGAAGCATTCTCAACTACTATTATCATCCACAGATGAAAAGGCTGATAGACAAACACTATGATGATGCAGACGTTATCATTACAGACATGCCAATGGCATTTTACGTTAAGAATTCCAGTCTTCCAAAGATTGTTTACGCTTTTGATGCCGTCAGTGACTACAATCACAGAATGTATCTTAAATCAGAAAGCATAACATCAAAGATGTACTGGTATATGAATTATATTAAAATTCACAACTATGAAAAGGTCTATAACAACTTCGATTCCTGTATTCTTGTCAACAGGAAGGATAAGGACATACTGGAAAAGGACATTCACATTCCATTGTCAGTCATACCAAATGGTGTGGATACTGAATTCTTTAAGAATGAAAGCGTTGATGACGAGGTTAAACTGGTATTTCTTGGTGATATGAGCACTCCCCCAAATAATGATGCAGTTAAGCATTTTGTTGACAACATCTATAATCTTGTTCTTGATAAGAGGAATGTTGATTTTTATATTGTCGGACGTAACCCCTCAGCCTATGTTAAAAGCTTAGAGGCTCATCCGCACATCACTGTTACAGGTGCTGTTGATGATGTCAGATCATATCTGGGCAGGGGGACAATATTCATCACCCCTATGATTTCAGGTACGGGCATAAAAAACAAGATTCTTGAGGCTATGAGCATGAACCTGGCTGTTGTATCCACAAGTACTGGTATTAGTGGTATAAGTGCAGAGGATAATGTTGAATTCCTATTGGCCGACAGTGATGAAGAATTTGCCGATAGAATCATATCACTGGTTGATGATGAAAGTTTAAGGGAGAATATTGGAAATAATGCAAGAGTTTTCGTTGAAAATAATTATTCCTGGAGTAATTCAATGGAAAAACTAGATGATATTATCAATAGAATAATTACATGAAATATTTAACTTAAAAGGAACAAAAATTATAATAGTATAAAATTTTTAATAATTAATAATAAGAGTTTAAGGTTGTTGAAGATGAAAGTTTCATTTGTTATTCCAGCATTGAATGAAGAGGGAATTGTGGGAAAAACCATTAAAAGCATTCCTGTAAAGGAGATTGAAGAGGCAGGATATGAAGTGGAAATCATAGTAGTTAACAACAATTCTACAGACAACACAGAACAGGAAGCACGTGATGCTGGTGCAACAGTATTTTTGGAAATGAATCGTGGATATGGAAATGCATATCAGCGCGGATTTAAGG
Organism: uncultured Methanobacteriaceae archaeon; assembly: GCA_964620575.1. Classification (GTDB taxonomy): domain Archaea; phylum Methanobacteriota; class Methanobacteria; order Methanobacteriales; family Methanobacteriaceae; genus Methanosphaera. The sequence goes on from CAZUHM010000003.1 coordinate 13,325, forward strand.
AAGCTACCGGTGACATTTATGTTATGGGTGATGCTGACGGCACCTACCCATTGGAACAGTCCATGGATTTCATTAACTACATAGTTGAAGATGGCTGTGATTTTGTTATTGGATCAAGATTCGATGGAAGCATTGAAGAGGGTGCTATGCCTGCCCTTCACCAGTATATTGGTAATCCTATGTTAACCAAGATGTTAAACATTCTATTCCGTTCACATTATTCCGACACTCACTGTGGTATGAGAGCATTCACCAAAGAAGCTTATGAAAAACTGGAACTAACCGCTCCAGGTATGGAATATGCTATAGAAATGGTTATTGAAGCATCAGAAAAGAATTTGAACATTAAGGAAGTTCCTATCACTTACAGAAAAAGAGGTGGAGGAGAAGCTAAGCTCAGTTCATTCGATGACGGATGGAGACACATTAAGTACATGCTTACCCGTAAGTTCAATTAGACACTTCAATTTTTTTAGGAAATACTTTTTTTTACTTGTAACTATTTTTTCAGGAGAGAATTGTGAAAATGAAAATAGCGTTTATCTATGATACTGCATTTCCATGGGTTACTGGAGGAGCAGAAAGACGAATATATGAAATTGCCACAAGACTGGTTAACAGAGGACATGACGTTCACATATTTTCATTAGGTTATTGGATGGAAACTGATGAGTACTCTTCTCAAAAAATAATAAGACACGATGGAATTACTTATCACAGTGTCGGAAAGGCCATGGACCTGTACACAAAAAACAATACCCGTTCCATCAGGGAAGCACTATATTTTGCCCGCTGCGTTCTTACTAATGCCAAACTTAGTGACTTTGATATTGTTGACTGTCAGGGCTTTCCTTATTTTTCCTGTTATACCAGCAAACTTAAATGCAGAAAGAATCTTGTCATCACATTACATGAAGTGTGGAATGATTACTGGTATGAATACCTGGGCAAGTTGGGAATTTTTGGAAAGATCATTGAGAAGGGAATCTTTTATCTGACCAGGAACGTTATCTGTGTTTCCCAGTTAACCTTTGAAAACATGCTCCAAAACAGGTGTCCTAGCAATTCTACCATTATCGCCAATGGTGTTAACATCAGTGAAATAACATATATTGATCCGATAGACGATTACTGTGATGTTGTGTTTGCAGGCCGTTTGATTCCTGAAAAGCATGTTGACTTAATCATTAATGCCATTTCAAAGGTTAAGCAGGTTCATCCTACTGTAAAGTGCAAGATTATCGGTAACGGTCCTTGTGAAACATACCTTAAACAGTTAACTGAAAGTTTGGATTTGGAAAGCAATATAATCTTTGAAGGATTTTACGATAATCAAAAGAAGCTTTACAGTACCATTAAAAGTTCAAGCATTCTTGTTCTTCCGTCAAAACGTGAAGGATTTGGAATAGTTGTTATTGAAGCCAATGCCTGTGGTGTACCTGTTGTTACCCTTAATGATCCGATGAATGCTGCAAAGGATTTGATTACTCCAGATAATGGTTGGGTAATTGAAGATGACAGTGAAGAATTGGCTGACATTATCTGTAGGACTATGGAAAATGGTGTCAGCTCCCCTGAGAGGACTCTTTGCAGGAAATATGCTCAAGAGTTTGACTGGAATCATATAACTGCCCTTACCGAGAAATATTACTTGGACATTATCAAATGATTGTTATCACCTTTTGATACTCTTTTTATTTTATTGCTTTGGACATGACCCCTTTCTGCAAAATGATAAATTAATTAAAAAACATAGATAGTATATAATTTAAATATGTTAGAGGTTTTGATGTTGAAAGTTATTCAGACTCCCGTGCGTTTTTATCCTTTTATTGGAGGGGTTGAAAAGTATGTGTACTATATTTCCAAGGAACTAGTCAAGTACGATGACTGTGACGTTAAGGTTATCTGTGCCAATGAACCGGATAGTGTTGATGAAGAAGTTCATGATGGCATTAGCATTAAAAGATTGAAGTATGTTGGAAAGCTTGCCAATACAAATCTTACCCCCGCTCTTCCCAAGGCTCTTTTTAGCGAGGATTTTGACATTATTCATACCCATGTGCCTACTCCGTGGAGCAGTGACTGGAGCAATATTGTTTCAAGAATCAGGAAGAAACCTCTTGTTGTAACTTACCATAATGACATTATCGGGGAGGGACTAGCAAACACTGTTGCCAATATCTATAATTCAACAACCCTCAAACTCTTACTTGGTCGTGCTGACAGGATTATAATAACACAGGATGATTACATCAATTCACCTCATCTTACCAATTATAAGGACAAGATTGTTACAATTCCCAATGGTGTGGACACAAACTTGTTCAAGCCTATAAAGGGCGCCAGAAAGTCCAATCAGATATTCTTCCTTAGTGTTCTTGACAGGTTCCACAAGTATAAGGGATTGGATTATCTTCTTGATGCGCTGGTTAAAGTCAAAAAGAACATTCCAGACGTTAAGTTAATTGTTGGCGGAAAGGGCGAACTGCTTGAATTTTATGAGAACAAAACCCGTGAACTAGGTTTAGAGGATAACGTCGTGTTTAAAGGCTTTTTAACTGATGAGGAAGTTATCATGCATTATCAGGAATCTGAATTGTTTGTTCTGCCATCCATATCCTCCCTACAGGAAGGTTTTGGAATAGTTGTTCTGGAAGCTTTAGCCTGTGAAACCCCTGTTATAAGCACTACAATTGTAGGTGTGTCAGATGACGTTATTGAAACCGACAGCGGAATCATCATACCCCCGAAGGATACTAGGAAGCTTGAAGAGGCTATTATGTCAATCCTATCCGACAAGAAAATGATTCGAGAGATGGGAAAAAGGGGAAGATTGTTGGTTCAGGAAAAATATGAATGGAAGAAGATTTCAGAATCCATACATGATTTATATGAGGAATTACTATGAAAATTTGTTTTGTAAGTAATCTTTATCCCCCTAATGTTTTGGGAGGGGCTGAAATTGTTGTTGAAAAGATGGCCTTGGCAATACAGGAGAGAGGTCATGAGTCTGTTATTATTACAACAAGTCCCGATGAGGATGAACACGTGATAAACAGGGACAATACTGTCATTTACCAGTTGAACACTACAAAGTTATATCCTACATATAAGCAGACGGAAGGACAGGGCATTAAGAAGCCTTTCTGGCACGTGTTTGATTTATGGAACAATGATACCCTGAATGCAATCAAGAAGATTCTTGTTGATGAATGTGTGGACGTTGTTCATGTCAACAATTTCAAAGGATTGTCGCTAGCTTCCTTCAAGGCAGGTAAGGATGTGGGCATTCCCGTCATTTATGAATCACATGACTTTTCATTGATTTGTCCAAGGGCTAATCTGATTAGGGGAAACAATACTCTCTGCCAGAACAGAAACTTTGTCTGCAATCAGTACGTGAATGTTCAGAGAAAACTGCTTGATGATAATGTTGACCTGCTTATTTCTCCATCACAGTTCATGATTGACAAGTTCAGGGACAACGATTTCTTCAGAAACATTGACTGTGTCAAGATTCCATTGGGTGTTGAATACACGTCACATATGACTGTTAAAAGCTATGATACCATTGACATCACATACATCGGTACTCTTGGAAAGCATAAGGGTGTTGACACACTAATTACTGCTTTTAAGGACATTAATGATAGCAATATTCGTTTACATATCATTGGTAAGGGTTATGATGAGGATGAGTTTAAGCTCATGGCAGGTGATGATGACAGAATTGTTTTCCATGGTTTTGTGGATAACAGAGAGATAATGAAATATTATGAATTAACTAATGTACTGGTTATTCCTTCAATCTGCTATGATAATTCTCCACTGGTTGTTTATGAAAGTTTCAGTACTGGTACTCCAGTTATTGGCAGTGATATTGGTGGTATTCCAGAATTGATTGAAGAGGGTTATAACGGATACCTGTTTGAGTCTGGAAATTCGGACAGTTTGAAAGAGAAACTTGTAAAAGTAATAAATGATAAAGAATTATTAAAAACATTAGAGGTCAATGCATCCAATAGTTTACCTGAGGATTCTATGGATGTGATGATTAATAGGATTATTGAACAATATCATAAAGTTGTCGGGCAGTGAATGAAAAATGGAATTTAGAAACGTTTTTACATTAAATGATTGGAAATTCAAGGAATTTGCAACTGTCATAATATTACTTCAGGTTTTGATGTGGGTTGTCGGATTTTTTTCCTTTAACGAGATGCACATTCCAATATTTAATGACATTATAACATTATTATACATGGCATTGGTCCCAGGAATTATTATTCTCAGGATTCTCAAACTACATAAACTTGGAAATACTTTCACGACACTGCTGAGTGTGGGGTTAAGCATTTTCTCCGTGCTGGCTGTGGGTCTGTTCATGAACCAAGTATATCCTTTGATCGGTATTTCCCGTCCTCTTGAAACAATTCCATTGCTTGTCACCTTTACCATCTATAATATGATTCTCCTGGCTGTCAGCTACAAAAGAGATAAGGAGTACTTCCATTACAGCAGTTCCAAGTTAAGTTTTAAACTCTTAACTTCCAATCAGTTCATATGCTTATGCATACTTCCATTGATTGCAATGATTGGAGCTTATACTTTACAGTATTATGGCAGAAATGAGATTCAGATTCTGTTGCTCATACTCATATGTGTTCTTGTGCTTGCAATGGCATGGGGATATTTAAAGCATGAATATTATCATATTGCCATATTCAGCATTGCACTATCCATATTATATTATAGTGTTCTCATATCCAACCACATCTGGGGTTATGACATATTCTTCGAGTATCAGTTTGCCACGTATGTGATTAAGAATGGAATATGGGACTATACCTGGCCTCATGCCTATAATGCCATGCTTAGTGTGGTAATGTATGCACCAATCTATAATAAACTGTCGGGTATGACTCTTACATGGATTTTCAAGTTTATTTATCCGTTTCTGTTCTCACTGATAAGTATCGGATTGTACAAGATCTTTGAAAAACGTACAGGCGGAAAAATTGCTTTTCTTGCAGCATTTTTCTTCATTGCATATAACGGTTTTTCATATGGTTGGATGGTTCAGATGGCAAGACAGCAGATTGCCGAGATATTCCTGGTCCTGCTTGTCTGGCTGATGATTGACCGTAACATTCCACAGATGAAGAGGAAGATACTTTATCTCATATTCGGTACGGGACTAATCTTTTCGCATTACAGTGTAACGTACCTGTTTATGTTCATGCTGCTTGCAACTATTGTGACTCTGTCATTGATATCCAGTCGTTTCGGTAACATTCTCAACACCATACTCATCAAGTTTGGTGCTCAGCGCAAGTATTTCGGTGCGTATTTCAAGCCGAAAGATCAGACGATAAGTCTGCCATTGTCGCTGTTTTTCATAGGAGTTATAGTTGTGTACTATTCTTTGACTGCTGACAGCAAACCTATTGCTTCCCTGTTTGATGCTCTTAGAATCGTGTCCAAAAACGTTAATACTATGATTACAGGAGGAAGCATCAATCCTATGATATTGCTTGCAGGATTGGGTGTTGTCTTGATTGCCATAGTTGTCGGTTATAACATATTCAACAGGATATCTGTTGATAAAGACGTTGACGAAATCAAAGCATATCCTTTCATCTTAAATCAGGTCATGAAGATAAAGAAGATGAGTTTACGTCGTAAACAGGCAATACTTGTCATTTTAACTGTATTTGCTTTCATTTACATTTGGTGGCCGTTCAATTATATGGATATTGTAAGTATAAATGCTCAGAGAGTTATTTTATTCTCGGTTTACTTCATACTGATTGGTTTTATTATGAATATCATACAACCGAAGTACTTGCATTTTACAAGAGAATACAATGCTTTTGCCCTGTTTAACCTGGTTATCCTGGCATGTGGACTGTACATTCCTGCCTTCAGAGGACAACTTAGTTTACAGAGAATATATGAGGTTACATTTGTAGTGTTAGCTCCATTCTGTATTATCGGACTTTACTATATCAGTAACTCTGCTATTGGCCTTATTAAAACAACAGAACTTAGAAAACGTATAGGAATAACCATGAAGGTTATCGGGATATTTCTTGTGCTTTTCTTCATACTTAACACAGGACTTATAGATTATGAGTTAGGACAGCCCTCAACATTACCTATTGACAACACCATTGATGCACCTATATTCAGTCAGGGAGAATATTCGGGTGTTGCATGGTTTAAACAGTATTATGACAATAACGAGAACAACACGTTATTCTCTGATGCTTTCAGTAACATTCTGCTTTACTGGCTTAATGATATGCATACGACGAATCCAAAAAATATGTCGGACATGGAGCCGCTAAGTTACACATTCCTCAGATCAAACAATATCGAACATACGTCGTTCCTTTATGGTAATGGAGAATATTTACCTTTAGATGAACCTATCAGCAAGTCAAGTAAAATTTTTGATAATGGTGATTCACAGATTTATAGAAGAATGACTCATTCATGGTGATTAATATGAAGATACTATTTACTCATAACACTGCTATGTGGTATAGGTTGCCTTTTTTTAAGCAACTATCCACAATTTATGATTTGGATCTTGTTTTCACGCATATTAATGTGATGCAGGACATTTATGACAAGAATGTGGAAAATGAGATTGAAGGACTTGAAGGAGTCAGCTACACTTCACTACATAACAGTCACGGTTTTGCCCGAGGACTCTTTTCAAAGGCAACTAAAAATTACGATCTGACCATCGGTGGAAGCTGGGATACTTTCCAGGAACTGATTGAAAGTATAGGCCTCTACGTTATTACGAAAATCAAGAGAGAACCCTTTGTTATCTGGCGTGAAGACTGGGATTGGGAAAAGGAAAACACAATTAAGGAGAAGGTATTACACCGGATTGTCAAATACTTATGTAACCATTGCGATGCAATACTTGTTCCAGGCAGTCTCCATAAAGAATACTTCCAGAACAGATTGAAAGTTCCCCCAGAAAATATTTTTATAATGCCTAATGTCAGCAATATTGATGGAAACGCTGATATTTCCATGAAGGAACATTCGACCAAGAAGATATTATATGTTGGCCGTCTGATTGAACGTAAAGGAATAAATTATCTTCTTGAAGCATACAAAAACTTGGAAGTGGACGACTGTGAACTCATAATTGTTGGCTCAGGTGCTGAAGAGGATAATCTGAAATGCTTTGTACGGGAAAATGCTGTTGAAAACGTTCATTTTACGGGTAAAATAGATAATGAAGAGCTGGAAAGATATTATAATGAGAGCAATCTTGTTGTTGTTCCCTCAATTAATAAGGGTATGGGTGATCCATGGGTTTTTGTTTTGAATGAAGCAATGTATTATTATAACCCCATTATTGCAACCACTGCCGTTGGTGCTGCTCCCGACATGGTTAAGGACAATGGCTTTATCGTACCTGAAAAAGATAGTGAATCATTGAAGGTTGCTATGGAAAAAATCCTGAACAATGATGAATTGGAAAAAAAGATGTGTTATAAATCCAAAGAAATTATAAATAACGAATACCAGTATTCTAATATGATAAACGCATTTAATAACTGTGTAAAAAAAATAAGTGAAAAATGAAGTATGATTAACTCATATATTCGATAAGAGCATTAACAATGGTATTTACATTGCTTGAATAGACAAAATCATATCCATGTTGATATAAATAAATATCCGGGTAATATAAACCTATGAAAGAGGAAACACTGTAATTATCATCATGTGCTCTTTCCAAGAATGATAAGCCAGTGATATCCCTACTGGTTTCTGTATAAACCAAGAAGAGTAATCTGTTCTCTTTTAATCTCATATAGCTTCTAGTAGATATATCATATATTACTCCAGCATCTGCTCCACCAAATATTGACAGCTGAACTGCGTTTGCAGGTAATGTCTGAGCACGCATTGCAGTATTATGTGAGTTTGGTCCATAACCGTTCACTACTGCTGTGTAACCTTTTTCCTCAAGAGCTTTTTTTATGCTGTTCATAAATGCATAATCCTTACTTGTGCTGTGTATTACATCACTTGTAATGTATATTGTTCTTGATTTTGGATTACTTGGATGTATATAAGCCCAGTTATACACCTTACATGTTGTAGGAATGTATGTTGGCGTTGTTATCTCCAGCACTCTCGTATAAGTATAAACTATGTTATAATACCCCATAGTACCAAATACTGTTGATATACTTTTTGGAGGTATATTATAAGTGTTCATATAGTTAAGCGTTCTGGCTCCAATATCCAAGACCTGACTTATGTTCAGTACACCTGTTTTTAAGGAATCTGTCTGTGTAGTTAATGTTTTGTACTGTACAAATGGAACTACAGAATATCCTTTGTTATTTTTAGTATTATTCACTGCTCTTATCATTAAAGCCAAGAAGTCGGATAGTCCTATTCTGGATTTTCCTATGGACACTGTTGAAACGTTTTGGTTTACTTCATAGAGTGTTCTTACTACTATGGCCGCTTCCTTAATCTGAGCAAGTGTGAAATTTTTCTCTGCCAATATAGTTAAAGTTCCGTTTGCACTAGCTGATGCATAGTATGATGATGGTTTGAGTATGGCTGTAACAGTATAGTTTCCCCTGGCCAATACTGAGGTATCATATATTAAATTGGCTTTTCCATTTTTGATGGTTGAGGATCCCACAGTTATACCGTTTATCTTAAACACTACTGTTCCTGATGTAAGGTATTGGTGTGCTGCCTTATCAATTGCAGTAGCTTTAAGCTGAACTGTTGTGGAATAACCTGATACTTTGGTTACGGCTATTTTCGTTGTTCTTGCCTTTACTCTGAAAGAACTGTTTGTTGAACGGGATCCGTCATAGAATTTGTTTCCACCATATACTGCTGATATCTTATATCTTTTTGCCGAAAGGTTTAATGCTCTGTAAGTAAGTATTGCTTTACCTTCTTTTACATTTGCATAACCTATGGTTTTTCCATTTAGTTTAAATGCTACTTTCCCATTAGTTACTGCTACACCTTTTGAATTGGTGACTACTGCGGTTACTTTAACTGTTTCGTTACACGTTACTGTAGTATCTTTTACTACAATTTTACTAGTGTCTTTAACTATTTTTAGGGTTGATTTTGCAGAACTACCAAGCATTGTAGATGTTTCACCATATTTTGCTGTGATATTGTATGTTTTTGGTGATAGAACAGAAGCATTATATACGAATGATGCTATTCCTTTATTTACTGTAGCATATCCTACTGTTTTATCATTTATTTTAAATACTACTTTACCACTGGTGATTTTTGCACCTGTTTTTGCGTTGGTAACTTTTGCTGTTAAGTTCACTGTCGTATTGTATTTTAATGTCCGTGAACTTAATGATACTTTAGAAGCTGTTTTATTATTATTTGTACTTGTTTTTGTAACATCATTTGATGTCTTTTTAGTGATTAATTCTGTTGTCTGTGCCTGTGTAGTGTTTTGAGCACTTGATACAGATGTTGTTGCATCTGATACGTGTGTAGATTCGATTGTATCTACATCAGCTGCGTCTGTGTTGTTTGCTGCTGACACTACAGAAACACTTAAAAATATGACAGTAATTAACACTAATAAATATCGTTTCTTAATGTTAACAACTCCTTATAAAACATTGATATTTTTCATCAATGAATTATTACTAACTTATGATATTGATATTATTTAAACGTTGCTAAAAAAAAGTTTAGTAAAAAAGGAAGGAGATGGGTTAGAACTTGTTAATTATTGCTTTAGCATACAGTTTTGATATTTGATAGAAATATTTTGGCAGATGAAGATAATAGTTTGTCTTGTGTTTTTTAATAAATTGAAGGTTTGTTTTAATATGATTGTATTCTGTTTTGAATGTGGAATTTTTATGTCTTGACATTCCAACCTTGTGCCATATGATTGAATCAGTTACTGTTACTACCTTATATCCTTTCTTTTTTATTTCTATTGCCAAGTCAACATCTTCACATCCGAAGAAGAATTCTGTTGACAGGTAAGTTTCGGGCATTGCTTCGGTTTTAATCAGTGCTCCTGCACCTGATACCCAGTCACAATCTATTATTTTCTGTGTCAAATCATAGTCTGGTTCTTCCATTATACTGTGATGTCCTGGGAAATGGTCAAGGTCTACCACACTGCCTATACACCATATTGTTTCATGACTTCCTTCATAGTCATAGTAGTAGAATTTTGGACCTATTAATCCTATTTTATCATCTGTCTGTGCTACATCTATCATCTTTGTCAGGAAGTCTTTCTGTACTATTGTATCGTTGTTTAAAAGCAGTACATAGTCGGGTTTGTCATATTTTATTGTGTAGTCTATTGCTATGTTGTTTCCCTTTGCAAATCCATAGTTTTCCCTGTTTTTGATGAGCAATAATTTCTTTTCATCATCTGTTGTTGTGTTGTCAATGTTTTCCGTGTATTTTCCCTCTTCCAATATGTTCAGTTTTATTGGTTTGTTGTCCCTGTATTTGGTGTATTGTGTTTCGACTTTTATCTTTCCTTCTGTATAGTCTCTTATTTTTTCCACTGAATCGTTTGTGGAGTTATTGTCTGCCACTATTACGTTGTAGTTCGGGTAGTCTATGTCGTATAATGACTCCAGTGCTTCCAGTGTGTCTTCATAACCGTTCCAGTTTAGTAGGATAATTGATACTAATGGTTTTGTCATATTATCACTCACTGTCTTCCAATATTTTGTACATGTGTTCTAGCAGACGTTCTCCTGCCTTTTCAAGTGTCCATACTGAATCGATGTATCTTATTCCTGTCTGTGAGAATCTGTTCCATAATTGTTTGTCCTGCATGAGTTTTATCACTGCCTTTGCAAAGTCTTTTTCATCCCTTTGTGTGAGAAGTCCTGTCTTGTTGTGAAGTATTGATTCTCTTAGTCCTCCTTCTTTGACTCCTACTACTGGTGTTCCACATGCCATTGCTTCAAGTGGTACGTATCCGAAGGGTTCCAGGTATGGTGCGTACACTACCAGTTTTGCCCTGTTGTAGAGTTTTATCAGTTCTTCATCCGATATTTGTGTCAGTATGTCCAGGTCCACTTCTTTTTCTTCTGCGAATGTTCTGAGATATTCTACCCATAGCTCGTCACTGCTGTTTCCCACTATTACCAGTTCCGGTCTTATGTCCTTTGGTATTTCCGAGATGGATCTTATCAGGAAGTCGTATCCTTTTGGTGGGATGCATGTTCCCACGGATAGAACGTAGTTTTCCCGTTCGAGGTGTAATGGTTTGAACATTTTGTTGTCGACGCCTATGTATGATACCAGTGAGTTTTTACCGTATTGTCTTAGTATGTTTTCGTGTGTGAAGTAGGAGTTTGTCAGTATGTTTGTTGAGTATTCTGCAAATTCAAGGTCTCTTTCGTATGCCTTTGTTTCCACGTGGTTTACGAATATGTTTGCAAATGGTCTTACCAGTGGGTGGTTGAATATTCCTGCCTTGGTTTTCTGGTCGTTTACTTTTTTAAGTATCTGTTCTTTTCTTACCGGCTGTGCACAGTAGTATATTGTTGGTTTGGTCAGGTATTTGAATATTACTGGTGTCATTGTGTACTGGTCCTGTTCACAGTATACTATGTCGTATCCTGAATCGTTGAGGTCTTCTGCTATCTTTTTTTCTGCTTTCATTACGTTTTCTACTGATACTCTTTTAATTATTGCCGGAACATAACTGAATATGGAGTATATTTTTTCTCTGAAGAAGCTTGGTTTTACTTCATATTTTACTACGCTTGATGCTACTGCTTCTAGCGGCAGGTAATCTTCGTTTGCAGTTTCAGGTATGAAAACGTCCACTATATGTCCTTTTTGTGTCAGATATTGTATGTATGTGTAGAGTGAACGTTTTGCTCCACCTGACGGTAAATTGTGGAATACTGCTATTTTTAATTGTTTTTCATTCAATTTCCTTACCTCTTAATTGTTTTTATAGTGTTTTCTTTTTTTGTTTATTTGTTTTTCAGCAATGCATCCTTGTATCCTCTCAGAAGGGTTTGTGAATATTCCCTGTTTTTATGAATATTTGTTACGGATTCCTTGAGCACGTACAAGACTATGTAAATCATGAATTTATAGTACATTAAACCAGTAGTGTTTCTTTTCATGTACCATATTCTGTTACGTGTATGATAATATATTCTATGTAATGATTTTATTGATGCTCCTTCTTTATGATATATACATCCAATGTCTGAAATTTTTAATTTGTAACCATGATTGCGCACCTGAGTAGACCAGTCAACATCCTCCCAGTACATGAAATAGCCCTCATACATCACTCCGACTTCACGTAAAATACTGCAGGAAGTTAAAATACATGAACCCGTAAGAAAATCAAATTCATCCTGACTACCAGGAACTGTAACTGCCATACACTCCCCATGGACCAAATCAATGTTACCTCCACCGACAGTCTGTATCTTATCCCTTTCATGATAATAGTAATGGGAAGCACCTACAAAGCCAATGCCCTCCGATTCGTTAAACTTATCAACCAAACCCCCTACCAAATCAGGAGTAATGACCGTGTCATTATTCAACAGCATAACATAAGCTGTTGAAATATTATCCCTGATATAGTTTAACGCAACATTATTTCCTCCGGCAAATCCTGCATTACTATCATTTAATATAAAAACAAGGTTAGAATCATCTTCTTTGACAAAATTAGTTAAATCATCCTTTTCAACCAGATTATGAGAATAAAAGGAATCGTTTTCCAAATAGTTCAGGATAGAATTTATAGACTTATTATCTGAATGGTTGTCAACAAGATAAATATCATAGTCAGGATAATCCACTGATTTCAGGGATTCCAAACATTCAACAGTATCCTCTTCACCGTTCCAGTTTAATAAGACTATATTCACTTTATTTTGAATAATAAAACCCCTTCATTCAATTTCAATATCCACTACTTCTTCCTCTTCTTCTTCATCCAAGTTTTCGCCCTGTAACTCCAAATCCTCAATTATACTGCTTGCATCATCCTTGATTCTCTGAACATTTTCAGGATTTAAAGCCTTTGTCAACAGAAAACCCACTGCTACACCACCAGCAAATGCAAGACCGTATTTAACTATTCCTTTTTTCTGATCATCACTTAATACATACAATAAATTTTCCATCATTATCATCATCTCTTAAATATTTCTATTTATATAATTATAAATAATTATTATTAACTATGTATAGATGGGATAAGCATGACAACATATGATAAATTTCATTACAGATTTGAAGACCTGAAAGAAAACCATGGAATAAATAAGGCAGAAATAATACTTCATAACGATGACGAAATGACCATAGAATATAGTGGAAAGAATGGTTTTAACACTGAAGGCTTTGACTACCCCCTATTTAATAAGAAAGCAAAGGATGAAACCACCAGCTGGTTTTTATACAGAGTAGAGGAAATAATCGACACCGAATACGATTTACTCGAAGATCTTAAAACACCAATACAATTGGATGAAAAACAGTTAACACACAAAATTAAAAACCAGGTAGAAATATACTGCTATAAAGAATAAGGAGTTATAGTCAAATTGAAGAAATTTTGCTGCATATTTCCGGGACTGTACAATTACATTCTCACAAAGGATGTTGGAATGATACCCTACATCCTCTCATGCCATTATAACACGAAAATCTGCACATATGCAAATGATGATTTCACTTATATGGACGAACTGCTGAAGAGTGAGAACTTTTCACTAGAGTTTCTAGAAGATACCGGAAATGAAAAGAATGATGTCAGAAGATACATTAAAGAAAACGCTCAGGACATTGACATCCTACAGTTATACCATCTAAGATATAATCTTTTACCATACTACATCTTCACTTACCGATTATATAACAGAAAAGGTAAAATCTTTCTTAAACTGGATTCCAACAATGAATACATTGACTTTCTCCTGAAAAGAAAGGGACTTCTTCCAGCTCTTAGAAGATACTATGTCAAGTTCCTCTTCAGATTCATAGACTTGGTGAGCATTGAAACAAAAAGAAACTATGATACCCTGCTTGAAGGAAAAATCATTAATGAGGATAAATTATTGTATCTTCCAAATGGTGTTCTGGATACCAAAACAGACCTGAACCATAAGGAGCATAGCATATTATATGTGGGCTATGTTGAAAAAAAGAATAAATCCACAGACCTACTGATAGAAGCATTTAACAGCATTGATTATAAAGACTGGAAACTGGTTCTTGTTGGCAGCATACAGGATGACATGAAGGATTTTCTGGATGAATTCTTTGATGAAAACCCCCACATGACTGATAAGATAATCCTGAAAGGTTATGTCAGTGACAAAAAGGTCTTATCCGAGGAATATGCAAAGTCAAGCATTTACTGCTGCACATCACTCAAGGAAAGTTTTGGTATTTCCACACTGGAAGCCGCCTATCATGGAAACTACATCATATCCACCGATGTTGGAGGATCAAATGACATAATTAAACAGAGCAATTATGGTCAGATAATCAGCCATGACAAAAGCAAACTGGAAATTACCCTGCAGCATTGCATCAATAACTGGGATGATATCAGGGAAAACCCCGAAAATATCCGGGAAAAGGTTAATGCCGAGTTTAACTGGAAAGGTCTTTGTGAAAAAATAGTAGAAAAAATAGGGTGATAAGGATAAGTTTTCATGTTATGAAACTTATTTTTTAAACTTAATTATGCTTGTTGAGAAATATTTTTTATTGTTTACAAATCCGTGAACAATGTTTTCATCTTCCATTGTACAGTTCTGTACTGACACTATTTCTTTTTCTCTTGGATCCTGGTTTATGCAGTCTTCCAGTAAGTCCAAATGACGTGAAGTTTTCATTGCCACAACAGTGTCTACATATGGTAATATTTTTGGTAATCTTTCGTCTATCTGTGGTACAACCACAAGTATATCATCCTGTTCTGTCAATTGCATTCCTGCAGTTGTACTGCATGCTGTCATAGCAGCAATTCCAGGTACCAGTACTACTTCAACACCTTTTTTCTGTAATCTTTTTGAAACGTATGAAAATGTACTGAATATTGTTGGGTCCCCTAGTGTTACGAATACAACATCCAATCCCTGTGATAGTTTTTCGAAAAGCTGGTCTGCAGCTTCATCCCATGATTTGTCCAATGTTTCAGCGTCTTCAGTCATAGGGAATAACGGTTGTAATATTTCAGGTGCTTCTTCTCTTTCATCAATTATTCCCTGAACGATTTTTAATGCTACGCTTGGTCTTCCCTTTTTTGATTGCGGAGCAAATATGATGTCTGTTTCTTTTATGATTCTTGCTGCTTTAATTGTAACTAATTCAGGGTCTCCAGGACCTACTCCCAGACCATATAACTTACCTATTGCCATAATGTAATTCCTCTAATATGTTTTTTAATAATAATGATAAATTCTTAAAATTAATAAAGTAAACTTAAATTTTATTATTACTGTGATATCTACTATATTCTTAGTGGATTAAGATATATATAATTTAAAAGAAACTTTTAAAAAGAAAAATATTCCCATTAAAGTAAAATGAAAAAACATAAAAAAGCATGAAAAACATAAGGTAATATTATGAATTCAATATTTTGTCCAGACTGTGGAATGATAAAAAACAAATGTGTGTGCTCAAAAAGTGAAAATGAGACACAATCATTGGTAGAAAGACCAACATTAGAGGAAAAGGAAGAATTACAAAGACAACATCCTGACATCGATGATGAAATCATAGAAAACTTCCCATTTAAGCAAGCAAGACATAACCAGTTGGAACTTATTACGGAAATACTTAATGCTTTTGAATCAGACAAGAAATATGTCATACTTGAAGCAGGAACAGGAACTGGTAAATCGGCAATAGCAGCAACGTTAGGACAAATCCTGCAACCATCATACATTCTTACAATGACAAAACAGTTGCAAAGACAATACGCTGATGAATTCGGATATGCACAGGTAAAGGGAAGAAACAACTTCACATGCCTGGACAGTGGCGGACTGAACACGTGCGACCAGGGAACCTGTCAAACCATAAGAACATCAGATGAATTTACATGTCCATTCGGAATAAAGATGGAAAAAAGCAAGCAGAAAGACATGAAAGACAATGACGGAGAATCATACTATAACACACCTTTCACGTTCAAGTCAACAGAGAAATGTCCATACTGGAGTCAGAAAGCAACTGCAATACAGGAACCTGTCACGCTACTGAACTATGACTACGCATACCTTGAGCTTAACTATGTACAGCACTTCCAGAAAAGAAACATTATGATACTGGATGAAGCCCATAACATTGAAGACAAGATAATGCACAAACTGGAATTGAACATCTACAACAAGCAACTACAAAAAGACGTCAACGAGGTAATTCCCAAGGACATGATGGGATATACTGACATAAAAGACTGGATAGCATTCCTTGAAGCAATATTTGACTCATACAATGCTATTAACACAAAAATGCTTACAAAACAGAAAGGTGACAGAATAGAACATACCAAGAGAAAAATCAAAGAAATAACAGAAAACATCAAGAAAGATCCCCAGGATTGGGTTGTGTCAACAGAAGATGGAATGGTATCATTCAAACCATTGAAAATAGACAAGTATGCTGAAAAAACCCTCTTCCAATATGCCGACAAGATACTTTTCATGAGCGCTACAATACTTGACAAGGATCTCTTCTGCAAATGGCTGGGACTTGACCCGGATGATGTGTATTACATCTACAGTGAAAGTCCGTTCAAAAAGGAGTACAGGCCGATACACATGAACCTTGTCGGACCAATGTCAAAAAGAGCTTTATGGCATACGGCACCCAAGACCATACCAGTACTTAGGGACATAATGGACAAGCATAAGAATGAGAAAGGATTAATCCATACGAACAGTTACAAGTGTCAACACTACATTACAGAGCACATAAGAGAACAGAGAATACTGTCCCATACTCCTAAAGACAGGGAGAAGACACTTGCAGAATTTGAAAAGTCCAAGAACCCCTATGTTCTTGTCAGTCCATCCATGAGTGAGGGAGTGGATCTGCCATACGAAAAATGTGAATTCCAGGTAATATATAAAGTACCATACCCTTATCTTGGAGATAAACAGATTAATGAACGAAAGAACATGGACCCCGTATGGTATGGATATAAAACTGTGATGACTCTGATGCAAGCATATGGTCGTGGAATGAGAGCAGAAAATGACCATTGTGACACATATATTCTTGACAAGAATATTCAGACACTGCTTAGAAATAAAATGTATAGAAAACTTATTCCAAAATTCTTCAGAGAAGCTATTACAAGCTAACTTCCCCACCAATACCTCCTTTTAGAAGAATCTTGTTTTAGAGATAAAAATAGTAATAAATTTATAAAAAAAGAAGTTTTGAAGAATTTAAGGTAGTATATCATCAATTACGGATACTACTTTGTCTAATTCTTCTTTTGTGATGATTAATGGTGGTACGAATCGTATTACTGTACCGTTTGCTACGTTTATGAGAACTCCTTTTTCCTGTGCTTTTGCTACCAGGTCTCCACATTCATAGTTTAGTTCTACTCCTACCATTAATCCGTGTCCTCGAACTTCCATTATGCAGTCATGTTTTTCTTTGAGTGCTTCGAGTTTTTCCATGAAATATAAACCGTTTTCATGTGATTTCTTTACCAGTTCTTCTTCTTCATAAATGTCTAGTACAGTGTTTGCCGCACAGCATACGAATGCTGTCCCTCCGAAGGTTGTTGCGTGACTGCCTGGCTGGAATGCATCTGCAACTTCTTTTCTTGCAAGTACTGCACCCATTGGTAATCCTCCTGCTATTGCTTTTGCACAGGTGGTTATGTCAGGCACTGTACCTGTCAGTTCTGATGCGAACATTTTTCCTGTTCGTCCGAAACCTGTTTGTACTTCGTCGAATATTAAAAGTATTCCTTTTTCGTCACAGATTTTTCTTAATGTTGGGAGGTAGTCATCGTCAGGTACTCGTACACCACTTTCTCCCTGGATAGGTTCTACCAATATTGCTGCAGTATCTTCTGTTATTGCTTCCTTGATCTGTTCTATGTTGTTGTATTCGACATGTTTGAATCCTGCTGGCAATGGTTCAAATCCTTTCTGGTATTTTGGTTGTCCTGTTGCCGTGATTGTTGCAAGTGTTCGTCCGTGGAAAGAGTTTATTGTTGCAATTATTTCACCTTTTCCTGTGTATTTTCTTGCAAGTTTTATTGCTCCTTCGTTTGCTCCTGCTCCACTGTTTGCAAAGAATACTTTGTCATGTGGTGATGCTTCAACTAATCTTTTTGCAAGTGTTGCCTGTTCTTCTGTGTAGTACAGGTTTGACACGTGTATTAGTTTTTCTAACTGTTTTGACAGGTTTTCTGTCATTTTTTTGTGGGTGTGTCCTATGTTGTTTACTGCAATTCCTGCTACACAGTCTATGTATTCGTTTCCTTCTTTGTCATATACTATGCTTCCATGTGCATGGTCTATTACCAGATCGTATCGTCCATATGTATGCATTACATATGTGTCTAAGGTATTTTTTACTTCTTCAGTATTCAATTGTTTTTTCCTCCTGTATTTACTAGTTGTTATAAAATAATTAAATAATCATCATTACTAAGATATACATATAACTATATATATTCCATAAGCTTTAAAATTTACTAATAAGTATGTCTTTTCTAGGATAGATTATTGTTCATAGTGTAGGTGGGTGTTGGTAAAAATGTCAATTGATTTGAAGAATCATTTTAGTGAAGAGTACCTGAAGGGCTATTTTTCAAGAAACAGAAACATTTTCATAATTGCATTGCTCGTTTGTATCCTATTTGCCGGTATGGGATTCATTTATTATGATGAAATAGATGTTTACGCTGATGATGGTGAATATTTGGCAAATGTGATTGAAAATGTTAAAATGGAGAGTAGTCTTATCGGCAATGTTGATGGGGAGAATTATGATAATCTGCATTATGAAGATCTGGATTCCGATAACCTCTATGAGAATGATACTGCAGACATGCTTTTTAAGGACTACAACATAATCGGTTTTATTGAACTGTTTGTTCATAATTTCTCGATAGACATATCCTGCATACTTGGCGGTTTTTTACTGTCAATTCCCACGTTGATATTAACTTTCATTAATGAAGTCATGTTTGGTGCCTTATTTGGACAGACCCCTCTTGTCATAATCCTCTTTGGTGTGATGCCCCATGGTATTTTTGAAATACCGTCCAGTTTATTTGCTCTTGCGGGAGGATTGATGCTTACAAAAATGGAACTGAAACTAGTAAAAGGACTTTTAAGCAGTAATTCAAGCATCAGATACGAATTTAAACAATCAATTCCATTAATTAAGGATGCTCTGCTTAGTGCAGGAATAGTTTACATACTGCTCAGTATTGCAGCATTTATAGAAACATTCATCACACCGTTGACATTGTTTTTAGTTATCTGACCATCTTTTCTTTATTTTTTTTGCGTTAATAAAATGGACAATATTTATTGTTTGATTAACTTTAACTATTTTGAATAACATATACTAGTATTAGGTGAAATATATGAAGAAAGCCGTTATTAAAACAGACAAAGGTGACATTACAATAGAATTATTCCCTAATGAAGCACCTGGAACAGTAGAAAACTTTGAAAAATTAGCAAAAAAAGGATTTTATAATGGTCTAACATTCCACAGAGTTATACCAGACTTTGTAATCCAAGGTGGATGCCCAAATGGTAACGGTACAGGCGGACCAGGTTACACTATTAAATGTGAAACTGAAGGAAACCCTCATAAACATGGTACTGGAGCTTTATCCATGGCACATGCTGGTAAAGATACTGGTGGAAGTCAATTCTTTATTACACATTCTCCACAACCTCATCTTGATGGTGTTCACACCGTATTTGGTCAGGTAATTGACAGCAAAAGTATGGATGTTGTCTATGACATTAGACAGGGAGATGTTATGAATACAATTGTCATTATTGATGACTAAAAACATATAATAATAATGAAAAATAAATAATTAATTAGAATTTAAAATATTCATTCATCCCCTCCCAAATACATTTTCTATCTATTTATCTTGTAATTTACTTATTAGCTTTTAATTTTTCTGTTAATCCACTTAATCGTGTATAATTAAAGAGATATAATTGAATATAACCTGAATAATCTCCAAATTTATCTTGTGCGAAGTTCATTATTTTTTTGTTTGTTGGTTTTTGTCCTTTAAAATAAAGATGTGTTGTTATTCTGTTTATCCATACGTCAACCGGATATGCTTCATGCTTGTTATAGCCATACAATAGTATGCAATCAGCTACTTTTGGACCTACTCCTTCAAGTTCTGTTATTTTATTAAATGCCTTATCATATGATAAGTTGCTTATTTTCTGATGATAATTATTTTCACCTAATATCATTTTGGTAGAGTTTAACATGTAGGAACTTCTATATCCTACGCCATAACTTTTCAAACCTTTTTCAGTATCAGGTATCGTTATGAACTCGTTTTCCTTTGGAAATTGATAATATTCTTTTCCATTTAATTTTATTTTTTCTCCATATGCCTGTTTTATTTGATTTATTGATTTTGTCCATCTTTTTATTGAGTTATTTGCAGAACATATAGAAGATATTATGCATTCATATGGAAATTGTGCCTTGAATAATCTTAAGCCCTTGTTGAAGTTATAAACCTCATTTAACTCTTCATTATTATCCAAATAATCATATACTTTTGTTATATCATAATCAAGGTCAAAAATATAGAATAGCTTATTTCTTAACTTTTCTTCATCTATATTATTTTCAGAGTAAAAGTTTACCTTTAATTCTTCATTACATTCCTTTTGGGATATTTCTACAAGTACTTCTTCTTCATCAAGTGTTATTGTTTCATAATATTTTCTGTTTTCTTCTTTCCATGGTGGTTGACTGGTTTGACCTGAGTACATTGTTGTCTTTAAGTCAAAGTCTCCCGGGTATTCATCATATCCTATGAACAGTTGTCCTGAAATCATAATTATCATCTTAAAAAAATAGTTAAATATTGGTGGTTAAATTTGTTCAGAGTATGTGACTTCTTTCTTGTTAACCCAGGTTATTCCATCTTTAGTGATTAAGACCACATCTACTGGTCCGCCAACACCCTGTATTTCACCAACGTCCATGCTTATTCCATCAGCATATCTTTGCATTATTGATGTTGACTTTATTAGAAATACTGCTAAGTCAACAGCATCCTGAAGTGTTATTAAACTCCATTGAATGTTATATTCAAGTCCTCTTATCTGATTGGTAAAATCATCAAATGAATTTTTTGACATGGCATTTACATAAGGTACCTTAAATATTTTGGAATCATAACCCAATATAATTCTTGAGACTACATCTCCCTGACCTACCCATGTACAACCAAATTCATTATCCTTTCGTTTTATGTATAATTCACCGGGCGAGTTTACTTCAAAGGTTTGAGTACTTCCATCATTATTGTATCCGCTTACTATAAGATTTACTGGTTCAACATTTAAATGTCCTTCCTTTATTCGTCCTGAGGGCTGTTTTATTTTAAAGTCAATTGAATCTTCTTTGCGTTCAAGGGATAATATTTTATCACCGTTTCTTTCGGCTTCAATTTCGAGTTGTTGGGCTGAAACATCCAATTGTTTTTCCCATGGGTATTGTTTGTTAATATAGTCATGAAGTCTGTTGGCAATTTCTTCAACGCTAAGATTGTTTAGATTGTTTGATTTTTTAAAATCTTCTATGTAATCTGAGACATTTTTTCTAATTCCTGAATTATCTGCAAAGAATGCTAGACCTGCTGTTCCAACAATTACCCTATCATTTAATGAAAACAATTTCATAGCTGAGTTGGTGGATATTCTTGTATATTGTTTTATATTACGTTCTGATTGTCTGCTGTCTGCTGCCATCACAATTCCTTGTGGTGTTACTATGTTAACTATGAGCGTCATTTTATTCTCCTGAATTTTATTGTTATATTCTTATTGGAATTTCTTTTTCGTTTAAGTATTTTTTTACCTCTGGTATGGGATATTCATCAAAATGGAATATGCTTGCAGCCAGTGCGGCATCTGCTTCCCCTTTTGTGAATGCCTCATATAAATGTTCTGGATTTCCTACGCCACCAGATGCTATTACGGGTATGGACACATTTCTACTTATTGTTCGTGTTAGGTCCAAGTCATAGCCTACTTTTGTTCCGTCACGATCCATACTGGTAAGCAGTATTTCCCCGGCTCCCCTTTCTTCACATTCTATAGCCCATTTAACTGCATCAATGCCTGTGAATTCTCGTCCGCCATATATGCTGCAGTCAAACCAACAGTATCCTTTTTCTGTTTCTACAATGTAATGTTCATCCGATTCGTCGGGATTTTCAACATATCTTCTTTTGGCATCAATTCCTATTACACATGCTTGACTACCAACATGTTCGGATGCTTGGTTTATTAGTGATGGATTATGTATTGCTGCCGTATTAGTGGAACATTTATCAGCCCCAGCTTTAAGCATATTAACATAATCTTCAACTTCGCGTATTCCACCACCTACACATATAGGGCAGAAGACATTTTCTACGGTTTTTTTAATTACGTCGGCCATGGTTGACCTACGTTCATGCGAAGCAGTAATATCCAGAAATACTATTTCATCGGCTCCCTGTTCATAATACTTTGTAGCAAGTTCTACAGGATTTCCTGCATAGCGTATTTGTTTAAATTCTACTCCTTTAACTACTCTTCCTTCTGGTACCTGTAAATCACAATCTAAACATGGAATTATTCTCTTTGATAACATATCTATTCACTCAAAAAAATAATTAATTAGGGGGAAGGGAATTTAATCTATTCTTTAAGTAATTTGTAAAGGATTGCCTTTTGTGCATGTAATCTGTTTTCTGCCTGATCCCAGATTGCAGATTGTCTTGAAGTCATTACATCATCAGTAATTTCCTGACCACGAATTGCTGGAAGACAATGCATTACAATAGCATCATCCTTTGCTTGTGACAATAATGCAGAATTAATCTGATAGTTCTTCAATACCTTTTGTCTTTCTTCGGATTCTGCTTCATCACCCATACTTACCCATACATCCGTATAAAGAATATCAGCACCTTTGACTGCTTTGTTGACATCATGTTCAATATTGATGGTTGAAGTTGTCTTTTTTGCTTCTTTTAGTGCTAAATTATATATTTCTTCATCCGGTTCATAACCTTCTGGACAGGCTACTGTCATATCCATTCCAGTATATGCTGCACCTAGAAGAAGTGAATTGCAAACATTGTTCCCATCACCAACAAAAACAAATTTTCTATTGAAATCACCCTTATACTCTTTAATAGTTAATAAATCTGCAAATGTCTGACAAGGATGTTCTTTATCAGTTAAACCATTGATGATTGGAATATCTGCATATTTTATTAATTCTGCAACACTTTCATGACTTTTTGCACGTATCATGACACAGTCAAGAAACCTTGAAAGAACCCTTGCAGTATCTGATATAGGTTCTCCCCTACCAATTTGCAAATCATTGCTTGATAAATATAATGGCGTTCCACCAAGCTGGTGCATTCCCACTTCAAAAGATACCCTTGTACGTGTTGATGATTTCTCAAAAACCATTCCCAAATACTTATCAGTCAAGGGTTTACCTTTAATTTCACCTGATTTAAGAGCTGATGCAATATCTAAAATTTCCCACAATTCATCCTTAGCATCAGCCATTGATAATAAACTTTCCATGTTATCCTTCCCATAAAATTATAATTAAAATATTCAACAATAAATAATATATTTTTTTGTCTTTGCTCCGGCAGCTCGAGGAATTCCGCGCAAGGACGCTGGAACTGGTCCGCTACGCCTTCCGGCCGGAGCAGGTGGCCCGCTGCTTTCGGAACCTGGGCTACTACTACGTGGAGAAGCGGCAGTGGGA
>CAZUHM010000004.1:0-36922 GCA_964620575.1 uncultured Methanobacteriaceae archaeon
GTGGAAACCGCAGATAGGCTGGAGGTTTATTATCAGGGGCTCAAAGTCGGTACAATGGCCCCCTTCCTAAAGCTTCAAGAGGTTCAAAAGTGGCAATGGCTATAGCAGATGCCACATTCGAAAAGGACTTTGAAGAAGGTGACGTACTATATGTTGACATGGATGAACGTAACTTCATGGCAGTATTAAATGAATTAGGAGATAAGTTGTTGGATGATGAACTTCATACACTGGATGAGTTAAAGGAAATCAAACAGCAATGTGAAGATCCAAATTGGGGAGTAGTTAACACTGATTGGAGTGAACTTGACACTTTGGATGAAGATGAATATGAAGACTTTTACTAATCATATTACAAGCAAGTGTAGAATTAAGTAACTACAATAAAATAATACTTAAAATAAATAAACGGAGGCCTATAATGGCATATAAAGTAGTAGTATCAGATGCAGATGTAACATACCAATTAGAATTAGAAGACAAAGATGCAAAAATTGTAAACGGTCTAAAAATTGGAGACGAATTCAACGGTGGAGTTTTAGGACTTAAAGGTTACAAACTCAGAATCACTGGTGGTAGTGACAAAAACGGTTTCCCAATGAAACCTGACGTTGATGGTACAAGAAGATTTAAAAGTTTAGTAAGTGAAGGTGTAGGATTCAAACCTACCAAACAAGGATTAAGAAGAAGAAAAACTGTACGTGGAAACACAATTGCAGATGATATCTCTCAAATCAACGTAAAAGTTTCAGAAAGAGGAGAACAAACACTAGCTGAAATCTTTGCAGAACCAGAAGAAGAAGTACAAGAAGAATAGATACTGGATTATCTATATTCGATAATTTATTATCTAGGAGGAGGTGTAACTTATGAAAGTACAATCCGAAGTAAATATTGGATTAGTAGGTCACGTAGACCATGGTAAAACTACTCTAACCAAAGCTTTATCAGGAATATGGACTGACACACACAGTGAAGAAGCAAAAAGAGGAATTTCAATTAGGTTAGGTTATGCTGACATTACATTCAGAATATGTAATGAATGTGATTCACCTCAATGTTACACTACTGAAGAAACTTGTGAACACTGCGGTTCTAAAACAGAAGTACTTAGAAAAGTATCATTTGTAGATTCACCTGGACACGAAACCCTAATGGCAACAATGTTATCTGGTGCAGCTATAATGGATGGTGCAATATTGGTTATAGGAGCTAATGAGCCATGTCCACAGCCACAGACCAAGGAACATTTAATGGCATTGGATGTTATTGGTGTAAAAAATGTTATTGTGGTTCAGAACAAGATTGATACGGTTACTAAGGAAAAAGCAATCGAAAATTATCACGAAATAAAAGAGTTTGTTAAAGGTACCTGTGCTGATGGAGTGCCAATTATTCCTATTTCAGCTCAGCAGGGTGCAAATATTGATATTCTTATTGAAACAATTCAGAGACATATTAAAACACCTAGAAGATCTTTACGTAAAAATCCTAAGTTGTTCGTAGCAAGATCTTTTGATATTAATAAACCTGGTACACACCCTAAAAAAATCAATGGTGGAATCATCGGAGGTTCATTAATACAGGGTAAACTCAAAGTTGGTGATGAAATCGAGATTAAACCTGGTATTCAGATTAAACAAAAAGGTAAGTCTGAATGGAGAAGCTTAACAAGTACTATTACAGGTCTTGAAGCTGCCGATAACTTTGTTGATGAAGTTGCTCCTGGAGGTTTAATTGGTGTTGCTTTATTATTGGACCCTGCATTGACTAAGGCAGATTCATTATCTGGTTCTATTGCAGGAAAACCTGGAACTTTGCCACCAACGATACAAGATTTTACTATGGAAACACATTTACTTGATCGTGTAGTTGGTACAAAAAATGAAACAGATGTTGAACCGATACATTCTTCTGAAAACTTAATGATTAACATTGGAACTTCAACAACGGTTGGACTTGTAACAAGTGCTAGAAACAATGAAGTTGATGTACAACTTAAGTTACCAGTATGTGCAGAGGAAGGTCAACGTGTAGCTTTAAGCCGTAGAGTAGGAGCTAGATGGAGGCTTATTGGTTATGGTATCATCAAAGCATAAAGCAGTGGTAGATACAAATTTTTGATGATGATGATTCAATTAGGTGTAGATGTAGTAGAAGAATTGAAACTACTATTACCATCATATTATGATTTAATTGTACCATCAATAGTAATCAATGAACTTTTCAGCTTGAAGAAGAAGGCAAAAGGGCGTGACAAGATAGCTAGCAGCATAGCATTGCAGATAGCTCAGAGTGATGCATTCAAGATAGTGGAAATTGAAAAGAATGATCATGTTGACAACTTGTTACTGAATTATTGTACAGATGATGATGTATTGTGTACAAATGATAAAATTCTTCGTAGAAGAGCTAGAAAAAGAGGAATCACAGTTTGTTATTTAAGACAACATAGGTTCTTAGAAATAGACGGTTATATAAAACATTAAGTGTGTTTTTATATCAAGTAGAATTATCAATAATTGGAGGAAAAGACAATGAATCTTTGGACAGACATAGAAGCAGGAAGTAATGTACCTGATGAAATTACAGTAGTTGTGGAAATTCCAACAGGATCTAGAAATAAATATGAGTATGACAAAGAAAAAGAAGCATTAGCTTTAGACAGAGTATTATTCTCACCCTTCCATTACCCAGCAGAATATGGTTTCATGCCAAAATCATTATGGGAGGATGGAGATCCTTTTGATGTAATGGTTATTATGGATCAGCCAACATTTCCTGGATGTATCATTGAAGCAAGACCTATCGGTATTATGAGAATGATTGACCAGGGAGATAGTGATGATAAACTCTTAGCAGTACCTGTAGAAGATCCTAGATTTGCAGATATTACAGACATATCACAATTACCGGAACATTACTTGAAAGAAATCGAGCATTTCTTCAGTCAATACAAAGCATTGGAAAATAAAACAGTTGAAATTAAAGGATGGGAAGATAACCAAGCTGCAAAAGATGCTGTTTTACATGCAATTGAATTGTATAAAGAAAAATATGAATAAACATATGTGAGGTATCAAAGTGTACGAAATAGCAACTATCGAAGATACAGTAAGAGTACCACCTAATATGTTTGATAAACCATTAGAAGAAGTGGCAGCTGAAATACTTAACAAAAAATATGTTGGAAAACTGGATAAAAAGTTAGGTATCCTTATCACGGTTACAGAAGTATTTGACCATTCAGCAGGTCAGGTAGTAATCGGTGATGGTTCAGCATTTTATCATGTAAAATTTAATGCATTATTCTTCAAACCAACATTACATGAAGTGATTGATGGTGAAGTAATTGAAATTATAGAATTTGGTTCATTTGTACGTGTAGGACCGTTAGATGGTTTAGTGCACGTTTCACAAGTAACTAACGATTACATTACCTATGATGTTAAACGTGGTGCACTTGTTGCTAATGAAACAAACAAATCTCTTGAACAGACAGATTTTGTCAGAGCAAGAATAGTGGCATTAAGTATGAAAGGAAATTCAACAAAAGAATGTAAAATAGGATTAACAATGAGACAACCGGGTTTAGGTCGTTTCGAATGGATTGAAGAAGAAAAACTCAAATCCAAAAAATAAGTATGAAGAAGTTGAAGGAGAATTAGTATGGCCGAAAGAGCATGTACAAGATGTAACTACATATCCTTTGAAAAAACATGTCCATTATGTGGGACTGAAACATCCTCTGACTGGACAGGATTGATTGTTGTAGTTGATCCTGCAGAATCACAATTGGCAGAAGAATTAAACATTAATTCACCTGGAAGATATGCATTAAAAGTCAGAAAAAGTTAAAGGAGATTAAATGTGCTTAAATTACCAAAAACTCTTAGAAGAGAGATGAGAATACCATTCGGTACTTTGCACAAATCTGTTGATTTAATTGAAGAATCATTACAGAAACAATTATCAGAGGATAAATTGATAATTGCGGTAGGTGATGTTACATCAATAAACCTTGTTGAATTAGGTATAATACCACAGATATGTATTGTGGATAATATTACGAAAAGAGAACCTATTGAACATAACTTAAATCATACAACTAACATTAAATATGTTAAAAATCCATCAGGTGTATTAACTGACAGACTCCTTGAGATATGTCGTGATTGTATTAATGAAGCATCAGTTTCAAATCAGATTATGATAGAAGTTGATGGGGAGGAAGACTTAGCAGTTTTGCCCTGTATAATCTATTCACCAAAAGACACTATGGTTCTTTATGGACAACCTGATGAAGGTGTTGTTTTGGTAAATGTTGATGAAGCCTATGATAGGGCTTATAATTATTATAAACAATTAATTAAGGAATAACGATAATATGGAAATAAAAATTATATCAAAAAAAGAAAACCCATTATTAAATAGGACAGAAATTGAATTTGAATGTAACTATCCTACTGAAGGAACACCAAATCTTTTAGATGTGAAACATAAAATAGTTGCTTTAGAAGACTCATCTAATGATCTCATCGTGGTGGACAACATGAAGCCTAGCTATGGGGTAGCAAAAGCAACTGGATTAGCAAAAATATATGATTCCATAGAAAAATTACAAGAAATTGAAGCAAAAGCAGTTCTTGCTAAAAACGAAGAGCCTGAAGAAGAACCTGCAGAAGAAGAAGCTGAAGAAACAGAAGAATAATTTTGAGTAAGGGGTTAGAAAACATGTCAAAAAAATATGAATTATATGATGTAGTAGATGGCAAAATCGTAAGAAAAAACCCAGAATGTGTAAGATGTTCACATGGAATATTCATGGCAGATCATGGTGACAGATACGCATGTGGCCGTTGTGGATACACACAATGGAAAAACGAATAGATAATTTTATTCTTTTTTATGAATTTGACCCCCTTTTTAAAACATTTTTTTTTAATTTATAATATTATTATTTGAATTGTCTATATTTTCTATTTTTGTTCGGATTATTAAAACTAATGTTGAAATTTCTATTAATATTTGTTTATTGTTTATTTTTTTATATTAATATTTAAACAATTAATAGTAATACTTATATATTATAAATTAATAATATATGTTTGGTGACGTAAAAATAATTATGCATTTTAAAACAAGAATTCAAAGTACAAACGCGATAAACTTACCAAAATATCTGAAGGATATCAACAAAAAGAATAATTTTACAAAAGTAAAATGGATAGTAAACAAAAAAGACAATACAACAAAGATACAATTTACCCAAGATCAACCTTTACTGCCTAAGGAAGAAATAGAAAAAGATGATGAAATAATATTCTATCGAAACGTATACCATTACTCAATGATTAGGATACCAGTAATCGTGTTAAAAAGTTTAAATTGCAAAATTTTTGATAAGATTATAATGACAATAGGCAAAGAATATATTCAAATATCAGCAAAGGAAAAAATCAGAATCAATGACTTGGCTGGAATAATCGGAAATAAAGAGGAAGAATAATGTCAAACTTATTAATAGATCACACTTTCATTGAAGCCATACTACAGAAAAAACATCCCCAACATGAAATAGCAGAAAAACTCTCAAAACATATAGGAGACAATGACAGATTATACCTACCTGATTTTGAACTAGTATTATTACTGGATAAAATCAGTGAATATCCAGAAGAAAGCAAGGAAATAATCCGAATGATAAATGAAATAACTAGAATAGACTGTTTTCAATCAAAAAATGTTTATTACAAAGCATTTGATGAGTTCAAACAACATGAAAATCTTACTTTTCTAAACTGTCTAACAAAACAATACATGAAACATAAAGGTCTGAAATATATTCTCTCATTCAACGAAAAATATGATAAAATTCAGGAAATAAAAAGAATCTATAAAATGGATGAAATCAATCCTAAAAGATTAAATTTCGATAGTTAAAACAACATCACTGAATATTCTTAATAAATAATTAAGTCTCCGAAATCTTTAATATTTTTAAATAATAACATTTATATTAGCAAGATGTGTTTTTTATGAAAATTAATGAGTTTGATTCTCCATTTCAGGTGGATGTTCCTGTTTATCCGAAATATTTTAAGGGAAGAAATGAAATAGTGGAAAATATAATTCCACACTTATCACATTTGTCTCAAAATAAGCAAAAACATTTTTTTATTACTGGGGAAAAAGGTATTGGAAAAACTTCTTTAACAAAGTATATTCGGATATTCTGGAGTATGAATATAATATTTTAACAATACATGTTGACAACAATGGTGTTGAAACAATTGATGAACTGTTAAAAAATATTATAACAGAATTGTTGAAGAAAGCTAAAAAAGAGTCTATTTCGTTAAGATTTAAGGAATTGATTAAGGATAATGTTACAAAAGTTGGTACGTGGGGTACAGAGATAAGAATTAATAATAATTCCACATTATTAGTGGATATTAAAAGAAACTTCATATATACTATTCAGGAGCTTTTTAATGATATTGAAAACAAAAGTGCACTTTTGATTATTATCGATGATATAAATGGACTTTCTGATGATGAAACATTTCCTAATTGGTATAAGAGTATGGTGGATACAATTGCGGTAAAAGATGATATTAGTATTCCTATAGCTTTTATCTCAACGGGTTATTCAAAAAAGTTTGGACGATTACATAGATTCAATCAATCTTTTTCAAGAATTTTTCAAAGAGAAGAATTGGAAATTTTAAAGGATGATGAAGTATCAGATTTTTATAAAGAGATGTTTAACAGGGTAAATATAGTTATTGAAGAAGATGCATTAAACCTGATGGTACAGTATACTAATGGGTTACCATTACTTATGCAGCAAATAGGTTTTTCACTGTTTAACAAAATAAATACAAGCAATGTTGTCACACAGCAGATGGCTATTAAAGCAATCATTGATGCTGGTGAAAGTGTTGGAAAAAACTATGTTATATCTAATTATGAAGAATATGATGAAAATAAGGAATATAAATCAATATTGTATAAGATAAGTAATTATAATTCATTTAAATTTAATAAAACGGAATTAAGGCATATATTGAATGTTAAAGAAGAGAAAGTTTTAGATGTTTTTCTTGAATTAAACACTATTCAAGGATTTTTTGAAAAGAAAGATGATGAATACCTTGTTAAAAATGAATTATTTAAAATGTATTTTGAAACATTAAATCTTAAAAGTATATATGAATGAAGATAATTATCTTTTTATCGTTCATATAATACCACTTCTTCACCACAAATTTTATTTATAAAGTCTTTATTAGAATAACCCGTTGTAATTAAATCAACATCACATTTAAATGCATTTTCTAATTTTCTTAATAATGAAAAATATTGCAAACCTACTAAATCACCTTTATCCATAATAAAATCTAAATCACTGTTATCTGTTGCTGTTCCTTTGGCATAAGAACCAAAAAGACTTATTTTAGCAACACCATATTCTTTAGCTATGGGAATTATTATAGTTCTAATTTCATCTATGGTATAATTCATGAACATCACTTGTTTTTAAGATAATTAAGGGCATGTAGTCATAAGTATTAATACTTCATATAATATTTAATTTGTTGATTATGTTTTTGGAGAATATTGACTATTCTGATGGGTTCATCGTATAATTATCCAAATTTACAGAGGTAGATTTTGTGGATAATTTTAGAAATAGTTATTCATTATATTCAGCTATAAATAAGAATATTCTTTGAAAACATTATTTTTGATATGTAAATTATTTTAAGTTTCATAGATTACTAACTTTTTCATCTTTTAATAAAAAAATATCATGATATTTGGCCTAAAGTAATACTTTGAAAAGTTTTATACTAATTAACTTATAAAACTATGACTATGACATTATCTGATGATTTAAGAGAATATTTATTGATAAACGGTGCTACAGAGGTAGGATTTGCAGATATTGCTGATGTAACAATTATTGATGGATATAACTATGGGGTAGTGTTTTATGTTGCTTATCCGAAAAGCATAATTCGCAACATGAACAATGCTCCTACAATGGAATATGTAAAGCAATTGGTTCGCATCAACACTAAATTGGATAATCTTGGTATGTTGTGTGAAGAATATTTGATAAATCAGGGTTATAATGCATATGCTCAGACAAAAAAGAGGTTAGGTCAAGACTTTGGACCGGACAATTCTTTTGAATTACCTCATAAAACTTTTGCCACGAAAGCAGGTCTTGGTTGGATTGGTAAATCCGCATTATTGACGACTTTGCAGTATGGTTCGGCACTACGTTTATCTTCCGTATTGACTGATGCTCCATTGGATTGTGGAAAACCGGTCTTACAATCCAAATGCGGTTCATGTATGCTATGTCATGATGCTTGTGAGGGTGGTGCAATCAGTGGTGATGAATGGAATTACCAGAAGTATAGGAATGAATTCTTTGATGATAAAAAATGTGAACAATTTGCCTTAAAAATATCTGAGATTAATTTGGGTAAGGCAGATACTGTTTGTGGTAAATGTATTTTTGCATGTCCTTACACCAAAGGTTACGTATTTTGAATATTGTTTTCGTGTATTACTTTTCATATTTTTTTTACACGCTATGTAATACAAATGTTATATTTAAATATTACCTTTTAAAAATACAGTATTAATTATTTCAGAATAGATATTACTTATTTTGCATATAATTTTCTAAAACTTCCAAAAAGGTGAATTCAAAAATGATGCGTAAATTCCTAATAACTGGCGAAGAATATGAAAAACAAAAAAGATATGTCCTATTTTCATCAGGAGAAGAATTCGTTTTGAATATCAAAAAAAGTACATCCTCAGACAAACCAAACAAGGAAGATAAGCTGATTCTATCTAAACTTCGTGATAAGAATCTGATAAACAAATTATATGAGGAAAGAAATAATTATTGGTATTCCATAGATTTTGAGGATGAAAACGGAAAAGAAATACATATATCCAACATTAAATGTTTCACCAATCCAACATTGATTAGCTATGAACTGGAACAGTATAAATCTTCATTATACAGTTAACCTGGATATTCACATGGAAAAAGTTGTTAATGATACTGAGAAAATCTGTTAATTATCAACAGGACTCTTTTCTAAAGTTATTTAAATAGATAATTTGTGTTATTCCGTTGATTAAATATTTTTGTCTTTCTAGGAGAATAATGTTTATAATTATATGTTATTTCATGATTAATTAATACTTGAATATTTTCGGCATTATTATTGAAAATCTTTGCATTAAAGATTTGAATGTTTATACCTATGAAAGTGGAGTTCATGTTTCCGATTATAATGATAAGTATTGTGTTGAAGAAAGTTGTGTCGTTCATTTAAAAAAATGGGGATTACGTTTTATTGGAATTTAAGTTGGGTTGCAATAATATTGATTATGGTGCAAAGAACTTTTTGAAATTAAATGATCTCAAAAAAAATCTTAAACTAGGGAACCTAAATTTCTTGCAGTTGTAACAGGAACAATATGTGCTTATACTCGTGAAAATGGGGTTAAAATGTTGCATATTGACTGTTTAAGGAAATTTATAATATTTTATATGTTGCTTTATCTATCATTATGTTTTTTGGGGTAGTGGTTGTTCTTTTAAAATAATTTTTATATTTTTTGTTTTATCTTTTCTTTTTTTGTTTTCACTTATTTTTATTAACAGTATCTTTGAAATATTCTCTATAATTTTTTGGAGTTAAATAGTGCTTAACGACACACCAGACAATGCTACTGTCGATCATAACGATACAAAGAATACTAAAGTCGCACCAAAAGTCTTAAACAAATATCCAAGAAACAAGTATTCAAACACTTATAGAAATGTGAAATCCAACGGATACAACAAGTATTATAGAAACAGCAGGTATAACAAATACAGTAACCACAAAATCAGTCCAAGAAGACCTGGTTATCATGTGCCTGTTCTACCATTAACCAAAGAAAAATACATACTGTTAATCACATTATACAGCGAATACTTCAGTGGAGATATGAGTTTTTCAGACTTTGTAGCAATACTAAAACTAAACGGTATTGAAATAGCAACACTAAATAACTGGGATGAAAACGGTGAAATAACAATAGAATTTGATAACCTTGATGAAGTACCTGACACAATTGAAATACATGATAATTCCAACAATGTTCAGGATTACACTCAGAACATTAACAAGGATAATGTTGCAGGCAGTTCAGGAGAAATAGATGGTGGAGACATAGAAGTTGAAACAACCTCAAAGTATCATTCACAGTCTAATGCCAATTCAAACACCAATGGAAATTCCCATTCGGATAGTTCAGAAGAAGCAGCAGCTTAATCAAGCATAACATCAGAAAGTATTTATTTTACTTGACCAGTTCAAGTATTCTGGTAAGCGTTATTACGTTAAACAGATCTTAGTAAAATAGACTTAATTATTGAAAACAAGTCTTAACATACACAATTAATAAAATAAAATTCCCATTTTTTATTTTTTTTATCATTACTTTTTTTGTAACAGAAAAATATTATTATAATTTTCACATTATTTTATAGACACTTATTTTTATGGAAAAATTTTTCATCTCATCTTTTTGATATATGTTTAGTTTACATGTACAAAGTAATACAAATTTTATAAAATTTTCAAAAAAAACAGGTAAAAACACCACTTTTTTTCATTATCATCCAAACATATAGAAGCTCTTAAATCTGTTTATTTGATAAAATAAGAACTGTGATGAATTATTACAAATTACATTTTCCATAAGTATATATCCTTGAGAAATAATAATAAATACAGTGATTAAATGTCACTTAATAAAAAATAAATTATTGTTTAATAATTCGTTAAATTTTTTATTATTCAAAAAATCAGATAAATAATTAATAAAAAATTTTTTAGTTTTATTTAAACAGTATTAATAACATTTGAGTGGACGGTAATATTTTAATGAAATATCTAAGTGATATTCAATTTTATAATCAAAGACAAACAACACAAAAACAATATACTACAAAAAGGATATGACAAAAAATAGCAATAACCAATTCTATACCAATCAAAAATATTTCACAAAAATCCATTCAAAAAACCGATATTTATTAAATAATTAAATATGTGAAAAATCATTCACTTGTGGATGAAATAGTATATAAAAACGTTAAATGATAAAAAAACTCAAAAAGAGCAAAAGACTATGAAATCGAGAAACAAGAAACTGATCTGTTTCTTAATAGTCATGATTATCACTTTAATAAGTTGTTGTATAGTATCTGCAAGCGATAATGTAGACAAAAATATAACAACAACACAAAACAACGAGGTAACAAGTACAAATGTTGAACAAACAACAGCAAACAATAATTATGAAAAAACAGCAACCTCAACAGAATCAGTCACACAAAGTGATGAGACAACTATCGAGGAGACAGATGATCAAAATGATGTAGAAAAAGAAAACAAAACAAATGCAAAGGCGATAACAAAGGCTAAGATTACAAACAAAACAGTAAAAACAGCAACAAACATAAATGGTGCATATGTCCTAAATGGCGATATTACACTAAGTGATGGTTATTCACTTACCGGTGATTTCTCATTAGACGGTCAGGGACACACTTTAACATACACTGGAAGTGGAAATCTTTTCACGAGCAATGGATATAAAGTAACACTATCCAATATTGTAATAAGAAATGTTCCAGGATATGTGATATATGGTGGTTATGGTCATAATTTAACTGCCTGTGAATTCTATGATTGTATTGGAATATACAAGTTTGATGGTGGAGTAGGTAATACTGTATTAATAACGACAACAAATTGTTATTTTAGTGGCACGAAAGCTCGAGCATTTGATGCTCAAGTTACAGGGGGCACTACAGGAAATATATTTGTTGCATACACATCCATTTTTGAAAACTATGTTAATCCAATCTTTTATTGCTTTAATAAAGGACAATTTAGAGGTTCTAACTTAATTTTTGGAAATACGATTGCAACTAATGCTGCTTATGAAAATAATGAGGAAATACAATATCAAGGAAGTAAACCCACAGTATCTATACAAAAGAAAGCTTTTGATACAAATATAGTTATCACTGCACCTGATGTTCATGTTAATCAGACGAATAATGTAAATGTAAGATTAACTGCTACTATGGATGATGGTACTATTGTAGGTATTCCTCATGAAGATGTGACAATTAAAGTTACTTATGCTAATGGAAGTACACAGAATTTAAATGGTATAACCAATATGAATGGTCAAGTATATCTGACCAGTATGAATGGTGATGTTACGATACCTGTGATTGCAGCTAAAACTGGTGTTGTAAGAGTAAATGTAACATTTGCTGGATCTCGTTGGACTGTTGATACGTCAACAGGAGAACGATTATACCATGCAGCAACCAAGACTCAAACATATAATGTAATTGGTATTCCAACAACTACAACTTTATCTCTAAACAGTTCCAATGTTGACAAAGGAGAAAAAGTCAGACTCACTGCTAATATTGTTAACAATGATGATAATAGTGTGGTTGTAAATGAAGGTAGCGTAACATTTTATAGGGGAAACACTCAGATTGGAACTGCAACAGTTTCTAATGGGGTAGCAACTCTTGATTACACAACAGATACTTCCGGTACTTTAAATATCATAGCAGTATATTCTAATGCTGCTAATTACAATACAAGTACTTCAACTGCCAGTTCATTGACTGTTAAGGCTGATTTAAATTTGGTCGCCAGTATTGTTCTTCAGAATGAAAGTACTATAGTTGTACAGGCAAGATTAACTCAGGAAAATGGCAGTCCGGTTAGTGGTGCTACAATAAGAATTCCATTCACAGTTAATGGTTTAAATCTCACATCAGGTACTCATACATACACGGGTTATAATGAAACGGTTCAAGTACTTGGTACTGTAACTATCCAGAATACTACAAATTCTAATGGTTATACTAATTTAACAATAAATACTAGGTATAAGCCCGGTGATAAACCTTATTCTTATGTTGAAGAAGGTCATTATGATGTGATTTTTGATGGTAACGATCTTTACGGGTCTGTTATAAGTAATATTGAGTTAACTAAACTTTCTGGTCTAAACATTACTTTTCCAACCACTGCTAATCCAAGTATTGTAACGGATGATAGTTTACACTATTATTACTATGGAAATATTGGAGATTCATACTCCTTCAGCGCTCATGTACACAATTCAACAGGTAGTGAAATATCTTCAGGTACCGTCCGCTTCTGGGTAGATCCGCCGGCAAGTGATAGTGATTATTATTCAACTAAATTTAGTAATCATTACTATCTTTTCTATCCACGCTTATTCAGTTTAAATGGTACTGATAATAAGTATAATGTAACTTATCTGGAAAATAACTTGTATCGTTCTAGTGAACCCGTATTTTTAGGAATACGTGTTAAAATGAACACAACTTTACCGTATCAGTTTGTTAACACAACTTACGGTAATGTAACATTACAGGTTAAAGTTGCTAACCTTACCGATAATAGTCAGGTAGTGCCGGGTTCAGTTGTCATTGTTAAACGTAACGGTGCTGAAATTGCTCGCGGTACAACAGGAGCTAATGGTTTAACTAACATAGTATTGCCTGATATTGGTGTGGGTAATTCTCCTGAATTAACCCTGGTTTATGAGGGAAATGTTTCTCATAATGCAAACACCACAGTAATTCCGGCAAACAGTGTCACAATTGTTAACCGTGATGCTGTTGTTGAAGTGGAAGAGGAAATTGTTGATTACATTAAATCTACTGTAACAATAACTGCCAATGTTACTGATGTTTCTACCGGTGAAGGATTGACTGGTAGTGTTGCATTTAAGAAGGACGGCACAACTCTTCAAACTGTGAATTTGGTTGATGGTCAGGCTTCATACACTTATACTATCGTTGCCAACGAAACATTAACAATTACTTCAGTATTTACTGCCAGTAATTATAATGAAGCTGTTAATTCAACTGATGTCGTGGGTATGTTAATTCCTACAGTCACTTCATTGGATGCTTCCATTAGTGCCAATGTTGGTAAGGCTGTTAACATATCTGCCAGTGTTGTTAATGATTCCAGTATTGTGAATGCAGGTAATGTTCCTCAGGGAAGTGTTACTTTCTATTATGGTACTCAGGAACTTGGTACGGTAAATGTTGTTGATGGTGTAGCTAAACTGGAAAATGTTGTATTCAATGCAACTAACGCTTCCGGTAAAATAAGTGCAAGTTTCACTGACAGCAATGCCATATATAACGATTCAGCCTCAAGTAGTAGTGTTGGTGCTTTGGTTGTTAATCAGGGTACTGCTCATATTGCTATGCAGGAGGAATATTCAGATATTTATGGTACTGAGCTAACGATTACTGTTAATGTTACAGATGTAAACAGTGATCAAAAGATTACTTCAGGTAATGTAATATTTAAGAAGGCAGGCACTGTACTGGAAACTAGTTCCATAGATTCTAATGGTCAGGCATCCTTTACTTATACTGTTGGCAGTGATAGTCAGGTTACTGTTACGGCCGAGTTAAGTAATACAAATTATACCACAGCCACCAATAGCAGTAGTGTTAACAGGATTTTCATTAACACAACTACAACTATTAGTAATGTACCGGCAAGTGCTGATGTTGGACAGAGTTTCACGTTCAATGTAAGACTTAACACTACCGGTAATCAGGCAGTCAGTGGTAAAAGTATAGTTGTTAAAGTTAATGGTGAAGCAATTACTGGTTTGGCACAAACTGATAATAATGGTGAAATTACAGTAACCTATATACCTAAGAATAATATAAGTATTGTAATTAATGCTACATTCGAAGGAGATGAAATTTATGCTAAATCTAATGATACTGATTCATCATTAACCGGTGATAAAATTAGTCTAATTCCAACTAAAGTGACTTTGGATATAACACCAACAACAGGTACAGTATACAGTCCAATAAGCATAACCGTTGGATTAACAAACAACACAAATAATGAAGATAACACAGTAACAGGCACAGTAAAACTATATATCAACGGAAATTCACAGGACATAACAATTAATCCTACTCAGAAAACTGTAACAGTAACTTATGTTCCGGAAGATAACCAGAATGTAAATGTTTATGCAGAATATGCTGGTCAGGAAGGAATATATGATGCAAACAGAACTGAAAATAAAGTTATTCAAGTAAATCTCATAGATACTAACCTAGCAATTACTGTACCAAGTGAAGTAACTGTTGCAGAATCATTCAGATTTAACATAACACTAACAAATGCAACAAGTCCTAACGACAAAATCGGAGGAAAAGTTGTTAAAATCACTGCAACAGTAAATTCAGACAGTGTCGACGTATACTATGATGATGTAAACAACATATACTATGCTACATACACAGTATCAAACAACACTGATGATCTTGTGTTCGGTGCAGCATTTGCCGGTGACAACAGCTACAAGCAAAGTGATGCAACCAGTGTAACCCTTGACAAGACCAACATTAAACTTATTCCTACACAAATGGGCATAATCGTTCCGGATGATGTTAAAGTTGGTACTGAATTCACTTTCAAAATCAACCTAACAAACTCATCAGGTGAAGCAATAAGCGGTCAAAGTATAGTTGTTGAAATCAACAACCAAACCTACACAGGTTCATTGACATACAACAATGGACTGTATGAAGGAACATACACTGCTACAAACAATACTGATATTGTTATAAACGCAACCTTCGCATCAACAAATGTCTACGAAGGCGTAAATGCCATTAATGACACATTAACCGGTGAACATATTGTTTTAATAGCAACATTGGTGGATGTTGAACATCCAACAACAGTTAATGTAAGTCAATCCATAGAGTTGGTAATTAATCTTACCGATGAATATCAGACAAGATTAAACACGTCAAACATTACTGTAAAAGTGGACGGTCATGAATTGACTGCGGGTAAAACTTTCAGTGCAGATTACCTTACCTTGACAGTAGATTATCCGACAACCAAGTCTGAAACATTAAGATTTGACGTAAGTTATCCTGGACTTGAAGGAGTATATTATGAAAACAGCACAACATTTAATGTTGAAGTTGTTAAAATCCCTACAAAAACTACCATTACTGTACTTAACAATACTGCAGGTAATGTCACAATCAACGTTTCCGTTAAAGGAGATGATGGTCTTGATGTTACGGATGGTAACATTACGGTAACGGCAAACGGTCTACAATATGCTCCTGTAGCTTTAAATGGTGAAAAAACAGTTACAATAGCATTAACCAACCTGGTTACCTATGGTAATTTCGAAATAAGCGTACAGTATTCAGGTAACGATGTCTATGCGTTAAGCAATGCTGAGGGTATCAGTCCTATTGAAGTTCTTCCACAGAACATTACATTCACGGTCAAGGCCAACGAATCAGTATATGTAACAGAATATGTTAACATAACTGGTGTTCTTAAGGACGGATTCAATCAGCCTATTAAGAATCGTGACTTGATTGTCCGTATAATAGATGAAGAAGGAAATATTAATCCTGAAACAGTTGTAACTGATGCAAACGGTGTTTACAGTAGATTATATCAGACTACTAAAATTGGAGTATATAACGTAAGCGTTTACTACGGTGGAGGAAACGGTATTAAAAACACTACCCGTGAAACAAACTTCACAGTAAATCTCATTCCAACAAAAACTGTTGTAGGAGTTAACAATAATACATCAGGATTCTTTAAAATCAGTGTTAACGTCACGGATAATCGTGAAGGCTTTGTAGATACTCCTGTTGAAAAAGGTAGAATAAAAGTAATCATAAACAATGATGAAAGCAATCCAGTTTACCACGATATTACAGGCAGTGAAAGCATTATTTCACTTGACAGTATTAAAAGTAATGCAACAACCAACATACTTGTTACTTATGAGGCAAATGCTAAGTATAATACAAGTAGTGCACCAGCATTTGACGTAAATGCTCGTGTAAAGGAAACTTATCTCACATTAAGTGCAACACCAAGCACACCATATAACAAGACCATTACAATAAACGGTTCTTTAGTATGTGAATGTGGAAGTAATGTACCAAATGGAAACATAATATTTGTATTCAACGATTCATATGTTTACACCGCTGAGGTACGTACTAATACTGAAGGTAAGTTCAGTATCACAATTCCTGCTAGTTATGTGGGTAGCTTTAAAGTTAATGCAACCTTTGACGGTGTCGGATATGAAGGAATGGCTTATCCTTCCAATGGAAGCACAACATTCAACGTTACAAAAGTAGTTACTGATACTGAAGTTCTTATTGATGGAGAAAGTGCATCAGACCTAAGAGTACTCTTCAGGGTATATAATGGTACAAGTGATGTTAAATATGGTAGTGTAACCTTGATTATTGGCGAAACCAGTATTGATGTTACAGACCTGTCAGGTTCACTTGACTACACTACCCGTAATGGTAACACTTATGTTGTTAAACATTTCACAGATGAATACCTTCAAAGTCTTGGAATAACTGGTGGAGTAACTTCAATCAAAGCAGAATATGCTGAAAACGAGTACTTCCTCGCTAGTGACAACACCTATTCAGGTTCAGCACTTGACAGTGCTTTAGTAAAAGTAACAGTTAACCAGTCAAGTATCTACGTGGATGGCAGTGTTAACATTACAGTTAATGTAACCGACCGTGAAGGAAATCCAATTCGTGGAAGATTAACATTACAAATTAATGATAACACCACAACCGGTATTGTAATAAGTTCAGGTGACAATGGAATTTACAGTATAATCTACTCAAACTCAACGGCAGACCAATACACTGTAACGGCCACATTTGATTCTGCAATATATGCTTCAGTATCTGGCAGTGCAAGCTTCAACATTACAAAAATACCTACAAAAACCAATGTTTCAGTTCATAATGATTCATGGGGTAATGCAAGTATTGATGTAGTGGTATATGATGCACGTACAAATACAAGTATAAATACAGGTCAGTTACACTACCTAATAGCAAAAGTTGATCAAACATCTGATCAAACAGATGTAAATACTACAGGAACTACAAATATAGCTATTCCTACCAGGTTTGCAGGTGAATTTGCAGTCACGGTAACATACCTTGAAAATCCAACATATCTATCAAGTGTTGGACTGGAGGATGGAACCGGAAACGCATTTACTATCACAATAGTAAAACATGATGCTTACCTTACAGTAGAAACTGATAAGACTTCAGATTATGATGTTGGAGACAACGTTACAATCAGAGGATACTTATATGATGTAAACACTGGTCTTCCAATTGGTGGCCAGACAATACTTATTGAGGTAAGAAACTCCACTACAGGATTAGCAACATACTCTCCTACAACAGACGCTGACGGTTACTATGAAGTTAACCGTACAACAAGTGTTGCAGGAACATTCACAGTAAACGCTACATTTGAAGGAGTTTCAGAAGCCGGTGTAAGTAACATTAATGCTGTAAATAACTCTACAACATACACGGTTGACAGAATTCCAACAACTACAACTGTAAGAACATTAAACAGTACTTACGGTAATGTGACTATAAGAGTAAATGTTAAAGGTGACGATGGATTAAACATCACAGAAGGCACTTTGTCAATCAAGTTTGGTAGTGAAGAGTTAACTGCTCAAATAACAGGTAATGAAACTGTTATCATATTACCGTCTGTTGGCATTGATACATATGACCTTAATGTTTCCTATCCTGGAACTAACAAGTATGTTGAAAGTAACAATACGGACAGTAGTGTGACAAGGATTAATATCTTAAAACAGTATGCAATCATAACTGTTGTAGCAAATCCTCCCGAAGTTACGGTTGGAGACGGTGTTAAAATTAGTGGTTATGTTTATGACGGTATTAACAATCAGACAAATCTGCTTAATGGTGTTGTAAACATAACCTTCGTTGATGAAAACGGGGACGTGGTACAACGTACTACAAATCTCATAAATTCATACTTCGAATACACCAGACAGACAGAGTTTGTTGGATTAATTGATGTGACAGTTGCATATATTAATGACACATTCTATAATTCAACAGCAAAAGCACAGTATACTGTTGATAAAATACCTACAAATACCACAGTAAGCATTTATAATGATACTTACGGTAAAGTGCAGTTAGCAGTTACAATAGTTGATGCAAGAAACGGCAATCCAGTCAAATCCGGTGAATATAACATCTCCATAAATGATGATATAACTTCTAATGTTGACTTCA
The DNA here is from genome assembly GCA_964620575.1 of uncultured Methanobacteriaceae archaeon. Lineage (GTDB taxonomy): Archaea > Methanobacteriota > Methanobacteria > Methanobacteriales > Methanobacteriaceae > Methanosphaera. The sequence continues at coordinate 19,313 of CAZUHM010000004.1, forward strand.
ATCAGGAAAATACTTGGATAAACAGCACAACATTCATCATAAACATACCAACTACCAGTCGTGAAATCACAGTAACACTCAACTATACGGGTGATGCTATTTATGAAAGCAGTACTGGTCTTGATGAAAACGGTGTAACACCAATAGTTATCCATTCCAAAAATCAGACCGCTACAATAAAAGTTTCTGTTAACACCACAGAAACCTATGTTGGTGAAAGTGTACGCGTTAACGGTACATTAGTAGATGGATTAGGTGAAGTAATCAATGGTTACGTAGACTTAATATTTGATGATGGAACAAATAACTACACTGAAACTGTTCAAGTAGTCGCTGGTAGATTCTCACACGACAGAATTACCAATATGACTGGAATAGTAAACGTCACAGCAGTTTATCATGGAAATGATGATTATATTGATCCGGCAAATGACACGGCAACATATACTATTGATAAATTACCTACAAAAGTAATATTAAATGTTGTTAATAACACTGTAGGTAACCTTACAATAAGCGTATCAGTCAATGAAACTTATCATGGAACTTTACTTGAAGAAGCTAACATCACAATTGAATACGGTAGTTATACCATAAGTGATGCTAAGTTAGATGGAACAGTTACACTATTTAATCTAACAAGCACTTCACAGGAACCATTAACAATCACAGTTAATTTCATTGAAAACGCTACACATGCATACAGTACCAGCACTATCAATACAGGTCAGCTTGTAAAACAGGTTGGACTGTTAACAATCAGTGCAAACGAAAGTGTACAGGTAGATCAAACAGTTATAATTAACGGTACATTAACAGATGGAATGGGTCAAAACATCACAGGCAAAGAAGTTATAGTAAGAGTATATAACTCCACAGGAAGTGAGGTTAAAGAAATTCCTACATCCACTAATGCAGATGGAACATACTCTGTAAACTTTGTTCCAAACAAAAACGGAACATACACAGCAGTTGCTTCATACAGTGGTGATGGTGTAGTGGCTGGTTTAACTAGTGAAGAATTTCCATTCACGGCAGGTAAGATTAATACATTTACCAATGTAACAATCCTAAACAAAACTGCAGGAAATGTAACAATTAAAGTTAAAATAACTGATGAAAATGGTAACAATATTACCAGTGGACAGTTCAATATAACAGTTGACAGTGAAAATGATACTGTAACATTTACAGATGCTACTGAAATCACTTATACGATTGATAGAATAGTAACAAACGGCACACACCTTGTTAGTGTTGAATACCTTGGAACTGAGGATAAATATAATCCAAGTAAAGGTAACATCACAACAGAAGGCGTTAGCAGTGAGTTAACAGAAATTGAAGTTGATTTACAGCAGTCTACAATCACTATAGATAAGGATAAAACCCTAATCTATGTTGGAGATAACATAACGATTTCAGGACGTTTAGTAAATGGTATGGGAGAAGCAATTTCTGGTGCAATAGTTAACATAACATTTGTTGATGAAAGCGGAACTAATGTGGTTGAAGTACATAACACTACTGATTCAAACGGATACTATTATTATCATAGAACCACAGAATACAGTAGAACAATAAATGTAACTGCAACATATTATGGCCAGGAAAACATGATCAATGCTTCAAATGCAAAATTAACCTATACTGTATGTAAAATACCTACAACTACGTACATCAACACGTTAAACAGCACTCTTGGTAATGTAACAATAGAAACATGGGTAGTTAATCAAAACGACGTATCAGAGTACATGAACAATGGTACATTATATGTTTACATTAACAATGCTCAACAGGCAGATAGAAGTATTGACCTTAGCAAGGCAGAACTTAACGAAAACGGAAGAATCACAATCACTTTCGCAGAAGGATTTGATTATGGTGAAAACTCCGTAAGAGTAGTATACAGTGGAACAACCAAATATGATGGTAGTAGTGCTGACAAAACAGGAAGATTAACTAAGGATGATGTAAAAATTAACATTACCCTTGACAAGGATTCCGAATTTGTTAACAACGCTATCAGCGTAAACGTTTCATTAACACACAATGACAAGCCATTAGCTGGTATATTAACCATTACAATACTTAATTCAACAGAAGATGTTGTTAAAGTCATTTCAACTAATGAATATCTTGAAAATGGTAAAAAGTCATTCACAGTCACCAACGAAACAGGTGATGTATACACCATAAAAGTTGAGTATGCCGGAACTGAAATTTACAATGCATTAAATGCTACAAAAACATTCACATTAAACAGATTACCAACAGAAACACTTGTTGATGTCTTAAGTAATGTGATTGGAAATGTAACAATCAGTGTAACAGTAAATGATACAGAAAATAATGCTATAGTTAATACGGGATATCTTGTAGTGACTAAGGATGGATCTCCATCCGAGCCAATTAGTGTGAATTCTAGTGGTGTTACAATCATTCCATTAGAAACAACCGGTTCAAGTGTACTGGTAACAGTAACTTATCTACAAAACAACCAATACGATTCAAGTATCGGTTTAAACACAACCAGTCGTGAAGAACTCACTAATATAGTCTTATCATTACAGCCAACAATGGTCACAGTCGTTGCAAATCCTAATGAAACATACGTGGGAGAACCAATAATAATATCAGGTAATCTCATTAACCCATTGGGTGATGTAAACGGCCAACACATATACATAACCATTAACAATAAAGTAGAACTAGTATCTACAAGTAATGATGGTACAGGATATTATACATTCACTTATACTGATGAAATGAGTTTCCAGAACGGTAACGGAACATTCACAGTATTAGTCTACTATAATCCTAACGTTAACTTTGATGCAAACGCTTCACATAACAGTACTACTATAAAAGTAGATAAGATTCCAACAAACACAAGTATTGCAATAGTAAACAATACAGTTGGAAACATAACAGTTAACGTGAAAGTTGTAAATGCAACAAACGGTGGAAGCGTAACCACAGGTACAGTTGAATTCTATGATGATAATGAGCAGTTATTGGGTAGTTATCCAATTACACAGGCTGAAAACATTATCAAACTGGGAAACATCACTGAATCAGGTAACATAGCAGTAACTGCTAAGTATATTGAAAACAATATTTACCTCGGAAGTGATGTGAAACTGGATGAGGATAAAACTCAAACATTAGCAAACATCACAGTACGTAATCAGACAGCAAGCATAGCTATTGATGTAGATCCAACAACCGTCACAATAGGTGAAAGCGTAACAATCAACGGTACACTTACCGATGGTATGGGAGAATACATCAGTGGAGATGAAATAGTCATTATCAGTATTGACAATGAAAATTACACTGTAAATGTAACTAATGGAAAATTCAGCTTAGTAAACATTACCTACACTCAGGGAGTTAAAAAGGTAAATGCAACATACATTGGTAACGATACAATAGATCCTATTACCAGTGCTACTCGCGACTTTACGGTAGATCTTATTCCTACAAACACAACCGTGACAATAGTTAACACTACAGTTGGAAGTGTAGAGATAAGTGTTAACGTAACCGATAAAGTAAACGGTAACTTGGTAACTACTGGTGAGTTATCTGTTCAGGTTGGTCAGAAAGATTCAAGAATAGTCCCTGTTGATGCAAGTGGCGTAACACTTATTCCATTAACTGAAATAACGGTTATGGACAATGTTACAGTGGTAGTTAAATACCTTGCTAACTTAGTATACAATGAAAGTACTGGTTTGGATGCCAGAACACTTCAACAACTTGATCCGAAAGAATGCACTGATATTAACACAACACGTCATTATTCAATAATGAATGTGTGGGTAGTAGATTCCCCTGTTAAAATTGGTCAAAACATTACAATACAAGGAACACTCGTAATTGATAATGGAACCCGTGTTGACAATGGAACTACAGGTGATAATGAAGTGGTTCAAATTTGGATTGGAAATGTTAACGTGGGCAATGCCACAGTTCATGAAGGTAGCTTTGAATACAATTACACTACAAGTGTAGCTACCGAAGGTAGAACTGCTATAATAAGATATGAAGGTACTGAACTTGTACGTCCAACTGATGGCGAAGTAACATACGTGGTTGAAAAATTACCTACAATAACCATCATAAACGTATTAAACAATACTGCCGGTAACGTAACACTTAATGTTTCAATAAACGATTCATTCAACAATAAGGAAATAACCTATGTTAATGAAAGTGGAAAAGGTATCGGAAAATTATATGTTTATGTTGGAGACGAGTTACAGGTAGAATCAGAAGTAAGTGATGAGAACATTGTTGATTTAACCAGATTAACATTACCTCAGCCAAACGTTTCAGTAACCGTAATCTTCGAATTAGAAGATGGTAGAAGATACATTGGCAGCCAAAATAACATAATATTTAATGTTGTCAGTCAAACAGCTAATTTAACAGTTAACGCTACACCAAACCCTGCAAGTGTAGGGGATGTTGTAACAGTAACAGGAAGATTAGTTGATGGAATGAATAATAACATTTCAAACGTGGAACTTTCATGGAATATCGGAACATCATCCGACAAAACTACAACAGATGAAAACGGTACATACACATTTACCTACGTTCCAAGACTGGAAGGAGTATTTGATGTGATTGTATCATATGCTGGTGGAGGAGCTGTTGGATATACTGAGGCAAGTGAAACATTAACAGTTAACAGAATACCTACAAATACAACAGTAGAAGTTCTTAACACAACTGTTGAAAATGTCACAATAAGAGTTAATGTAACATACAACAACACAGATCCTGTAATCAGTGGACAGTTTAATGTAACGGTTTCAAACGAAACATGGACAAACACATCCACATTTAATATTCAGGGAATCAGTACTGTTGTTAACCTGGAAGAAGTAAACATTACTTCTGCAGGTGGAGACTACAATATAACCGTTGTTTATCTTGGTGATAACAAGTACATCAACAGTACGGGCATTGACAGTAGTCAACGCAGTGAAATACCAATTCATGTTGACAAGCAAAATGCAACATTGACTGTAGATGCATATCCTACTGAAGCATATGTTGGAAGAAATGTAACCATTACAATCGACCTTAAATGTGGAATGGGACATGGAATAACAGATAATGTAACATTAAACATTACATCCATAGAAGGTACTGATATTATTCCTAATGTTCAGGTTACTGATGGAGTAGCTGTGTTCAACAGAACCAGTCACATGGCAGGTCACATAAATGTCACAGTTATCTATGCGGGTAATGAAACAATCAACCCACTAAATGCTACAACAAACTACACAATATCTAAAATACCTACTGCTACAACATTTGTACGCATGGTTAATGATACATTAGGAAATCTTACTATCGAAATAAGATTTAGTGATGAATTAACTGGTAATTCAATTGTCAGCGGTTCTAATTTCACTATTGAACTGGAAGATGAAAGCGGATCTTTAGTAACATATAACTTGGATGAAGATGCAAATGATGACAGATTCAACGTTACCCGTTTTGGAACGGTAATTGTTAAAGTTGATGAATCACACTTTAGTGAAAATCATGCTGAAACTGCTATTATAAAATTCCTTGGAAACGGAACTTATAATTCCAGTTATCTTCGTGTAAGTGAAGATGTTAGTAAAAAACCAACAACTATTGACTTAAACATCAATGAAAGTGTATACATTAATCAGACAGTAACATTCAACGTTACAGTTAAGGATGATGGAATTCCATTTGAAGCTACGGTTAATATTACAGTTGATGGAGAAAGATTCGCTACAGATGTAACTATTCCTGTTGAAGGTCTAGAATTCACATTCGAAAGAGCTGAAATTGGAAATTACACAGTTGAAGTAACTTATCCTGGTACTCAAATATTGGCCAGTGCTACAGAAAACTGTACAGTTAAAGTAGATAAGATACCTACAAGCACTACAGTTACTTTACTAAACAATACCTATGGTAATGTGACAATTAAGGTAACAGTAAACGATACAATATATGATAAATTGTTAACAAACGGTACTCTTATAATAACTGGTGATGTTTCACGTAACGTAAAATTAAACGAAACTGGAACAACCATCATAACATTGGATGTAGCTTACGTAAGTAACACTAACGTATACGTAAGATTCAATGGAACAGACTACTATCAGCCAAGTTACGGATATGACAGTCAGACCAGTACTCTGTTTGACGTGATTGAAGTTGTAAAACAGAATGCTACATTAACAGTTGATGTTCAGCCAAACCCTAACCATGTAGGTAATGAATCCATAATAAGTGGAAAATTAGTGGATGGTATGGGAAACAACATTACTGACGGAACAGTTAACATTCTCGTTAACGGTGTAACTTATCAGACTGAAGTATCACTTAATGAAAGGGGTGAATTCAGAGTTCCTTATGCAGGTAGTGTGAACGGAACATACAACATCAGCGTTGAATTTACAGGAAACAGATATGTGAACAACATCACAAGAAACGCTACATTAACACTTAATAAGGTTAACACCACAACAATAGTAACAGTATTAAATGATACTGCAGGTAATGTAACTATCCGTGTAAATGTAACTGACGAATTTAAAGAACCGGTCACAACCGATTCATTCGCAGTAAACATAACACAGGCTGACGGCACAGTTAAAGAATTAATCATTCCTATAGCTGGACCTACAACCGATGTTTTATTACCGATAGATGTTGCAGGTGACTTTGACGTTAATGTAACCTACATTGGTACTAATAAGTACAACAGCAGTATAGGATATGATGACACAACATCTGATGAATTCACTAAAATCACGGTTTCAAAACAGATTGTTAACTTAACAGTAATCAGAGACCAGGACGAAGTATTTGTTGGAAGCAACATGCTTATTCATGGTGAATTAAGAAATGCCAGTGGACAACCTATTGCTGGTGTAAACGTAACACTTACATTTAATGGAATGGATGCAGTAAATGCAACCACGTCAAGTACGGGTTACTATTCATACATTAGACCGACATATATTAACGGTAACATAAATGTTGTTGCATACTATGCCGGTGATGACAAGTACAATGAATCAACAGCAACAACAAGCTACTTGGTAAATAAAATCCCTACAAACACAACTGTAGGAATTGTAAACAATACCGTGGGCAATGTAACAATTGATGTTCAAGTAAGAAACGCCAACAATCCATTAGAAATCATTACTAACGGAACAATTAACGTAACGGTAAACAATGTTACAACACAGCACAACATCACAGGTAGTGTAACAAACATTAAATTAAACATTACCAACTGTTCAACAGCTAATGTAACAGTTGTATACATTGGTAACGATACCTATGCAAACAGTACAGGTATTGACAGAACAACATTTGATACAGAAAATCCAACAGAATTCAAGGAAATTACCGCTGACAAACAAAATGCTACATTAACAATACGTGAAGAACCAAGTCCTGTAATTGTGTTAAACAATGTAACATACAACGGTACACTTGTTGATGGACTGGGAAATAACATTACCGGTCAAATTAACATTACAGTAATGTATGGTGACGAATTAATTGATCACAAAACAGTTGATGTCATAAATGGTGTTTATAACTGGACTAGAGCTTCCACTCATGTAGGACAAGTATTAAACGTTACAGCATCCTATCTTGGTAATGAAACGATTAATCCAGTTAACGCTTCAAAATTATATGTTGTTAACTTAAGACCAACAGTAACGCTTGTAAACATTACAAACAACACTGCAGGAAATGTGACACTAAATGTTGAAGTAAGAGACGCTAACGGAACAGTATTAACTGAAGGAAACTTCACAGTTGAAGTTCAAGATCAGCCGGATGCAGTTGTAACTATTACTGGAGCACAGACACCTGTAAAACTTAACATTACAAGTGCAACCCAGTACATTGCAGTATCAGTAATCTATAACGGAAATGAAATATATGATACCAGTAACGGTATGGATATGGACAAGTTCCTGGATGAACCTAGTGTAAATGAAACGGTTACAAGCATTACAGTGGATTATCAGACACCTGCATTTACAATAGATGATATTGCAAACAGTAGTGTCGGTGACACCATAGAAATTACCGGACACATTGAAGATGGAATGGGCAACAACATAACAAACCGTAACATCACAGTAACAATAGGTGATGTAGAATTATCAAATAACACTGATAGTGAAGGAAATTATGTTGTTTACTACACATCAACAACAAACGGTACATTCACAGCTGTTGCAAACTACAAAGGTAACAACACTATACGTCCAATGACTGTTGAAACAACATTTAATGTAACAAAACTTAACACTACAACAATAGTCAAAGTTTTAAACAGAACTGCAGGAAATGTTACAATAACTGTTAACGTAACTGATGAACGTGGAAACCCTGTTGATTACGGAGAATTCAACATCACAATCGATGAAGAAAATCCAACAAATCACATTATAACAGGTGAATTAACCACGGTTAACTTAAACGTTGACAAAAACGGTACAATAACGGTTAACGTAACATACCTTGGTGATGACAAATACGAATCAAGTAAGGCCAAAACATACGATGAAAACGATCAGCTTGTAGACTTTACAGAAATTGACGTTGTCAAACAGGATGTCAACCTTACAGTAGGAGTAATCCGTCATGAAATTCCTATCGGAACACTTATGGTAATAAGCGGTTACCTACTTAACGCCAGCGGTATGCCAATAGCAGATGCTCCAATCAACCTCACATTCGGTAGAGTGGACTCTGTAATTGAATACACTGACTCAAACGGTCACTACACTCATGAAAGAGACACTACAATAGCAGGATATGTTGAAGTTAAAGCATTCTACAACGGCACTGTCAAATACAACAACGCTACAGACACCACACATTACACTGTATACAAATTACCTACAAATACAACAGTAAGAGTAGTTAATAACACTGCAGGTAACGTGCAGATAGATGTAGTGGTATACGACATGTATCATAAGGGAATTATCATATCTAACGGTACACTTAACGTAACTGTAAACAACGTAACAAAATCAGTTGATTTCACAACGGAAAACACAACCATCAAACTTGACATACAAAATGATACAAAAGCTAACGTAACAGTAGTATACCTGGGTAACGACACTTACCTAAACAGTACTGGTATTACAGTAGCATCATTCAATACTGACAGTCCTGTGGAATTCACAGAAATTACCGCAGACAAACAGAACGCTACAATCACATTAAACGTAAATGAAACTAGCGTGACTGTATTTGACAGTATCAAGTTTAACGGTACACTCGTTGACGGTCTTGGCAATGACATTAAGGCTACGGTTAACATCACAGTTGACAACGGTACAGACAGCTACACCTATGTTGACGTAAGTGTTGATGGATATTATGAACAGATTAGAACCACTAACCTTACTGGAACAGTTAATGTAACAGTAAGTTATGCAGGTAACAATAGCGTAAGTCCATTGAACATTACAAGAACATACAATGTAGATAAACGTGACACAATCACACTCGTACAGGTTGTAAACGATACAAAAGGTAACCTAACCATTGATGTTGTAGTTAAAGATTCAGTAAGTGGCAAAACATTAACTGAAGGTGCAGACCTGATTGCAGTGGATATTACCGAAGGCACATATCATTACTCAATCAGCAAGACCGGTGTTACAAGAATCACAGTACCTGTAAGTGACAATCGTCAACTAGTAAGAATTACTGTAGACTACCTTGGAAACGGAACATACAACCCAAGCATAGGATATAATAATGCCACTTACACAGAAGACTCACATGAAACACTTACAAGCGTAACTGTAAAAGATCATAACTCAACATTGACGATAGATGTAAACCCTGTTAACTCAACAGTAGGAACAGTTTACAATATCAGCGGATACTTCACAGATGTTAACGGAACATCAATTGAAGGTGCAGCACTGATTATATCAATAAACAACTCCTACTACAATGACAGTGTCATAACAGGACAGAACGGTTACTACTCAGTAAATTACACTTCAAACAATGAAGGAAACTACACAGTAACAGTCAAATTCAACGGTAACGACATAATTAATGCTACACAAAACACAACAACATTAAATGTTAACAAAATCCTTACAAACACAACTGTATATATTGTTAACAACACTGTTGGAAACGTAACATTAAATGTAACAGTAACTGATGTGGAAGGACGTCCAATAAACGGTACTTTAAATGTAACCGTTGGAACAACTACAAAACAGGTAACAATTACTGATGGAGAAACAATCATAGACCTTGAAATCATAGGTCTTGGAATTGATTCAACAGAAGAAATATATGCTCATGTAATATTCCTTGGCAACGCTACTTACCTAAACAGTACTGGTATAGATTCAAGAACTCTTGAATCCGAAACACCTGCAGAATTTGACAAGATAACTGCTGACAAAGAAACAGCAACTATAAGTGTAGATGTAGACCCAATAGACACTACTATAGGTAAAATGTACTCTATCTTTGGTGAATTGGTTGATATTAACGGTAATGCAATAAAATATGCAAACGTCAACATCACAGTATACAATGAATCCGAAGAAATTGTCTACTCTGTCAACAAAACAACCGACAGATGGGGAGAATATGAATACCGTAACAGTACACTACCAGCCGGTACATACACAGTGAACGTATCATACTATAATGATGATTATGAGTACACAAGTGAAATTAAAACGTTCATCATAAGTAAGATCAACACAACAATCACTGCCGGTGTACAGAATTATACGGCAGGTAATGTAACAGTACGTGTAGTAGTGACTGATGAAACCGGAAACATCAGAGTTACTGAAGGCTACGTTAACATTACAGATAATGCTGGTAACCTATTAGGAAGAGAAAGTTTAGATGGTACAAACGGTGTTATTGACATAGTACTTGATACAATTATTGAAAACGGCACCTATGACTTCATAGCAAACTATGAAGAAACAGCCACCTATGCTGACAGTACTAATAACACAGCATTAAAAGGTGTAAGTGTAACAACTAGGGATGTGACAATTGTTGCAACTCCTGAAAACAGTACTTTCGCAAACACCACAGTAAAAGTTAACTTAACCGACAGCACTACTGGCAAAGCCCTACCAAATGCTCCATTCAACATCACAGATGCTGAAGGTAACATAGTAGGAAACGGCATAACAGGAAGTGACGGTACAGTTATCGTGGAAATCAGAGTTCCTGTTGGAGAACAGACATTAACTGTTGTCTATCCTGGAAACGAAACATACACACGAAACACTCAAGACTTCACTATAACCGTAACACAACGTGAAAGTGTAACATCTGCAGAAGTAGTTAACGCTACTGCAGGTAATGTGACGGTTCGTGTAAACGTAACTGATGCAACTAATGGCAGTGCAGTAACCAGTGGTAACATTACGATTACTGCTAACGGTGAACAGGTAGCTCGTATTGAATTTAATAATGAAATAGGAGTTGTTGATGTTTTAACCAACATTACAGAATCAGGTGACTACGAAATTGTTGCTATCTTCGAAGGTAATACTAATTACACCAGAAGCGAAGATAGTAATGATGAATTAAACGTAAACATCGGAAAACGTAATGCAACGGTAATCTATAATGAACCTATGGTTAACAGTACTCTTGGTAACACAACAATCAACGTAACAGTTGTTGACAGTATAACAGGTGAACCAATAGTAAACGGTACAGTAAATGTGACAGTTGCTGGTGAATTGGTTGGTAATGGTACAACTGATGAGAATGGTAATGTTTTAATTGATATTACTGTTCCTGTTGGTTCCAATACCATTGACATTAATTACACTGGTAATGTCACTTACAATGCTGCTGACATTGATGAGAATATTCTTGTTACACAACGTAACAGTACAACACTCGCAGAAATGGTTAACAGTACTGCTGGTAATGTGACAGTTCGTGTAAACGTTACTGATCTTGTTACTGGTAGTCCTGTAACCAGTGGTAACATTACCATTACTGCAAATGGTGAAGAAGTTGCTCGTGTTGAATTTGATGAAGAAACAGGTATTGTTGATGTACTTACCAACATCACTGAAAGTGGTGATTATGAATTGGTTGCTGTATTCGAAGGAAATACTAACTACACCGGTAGTGAATATGACCTTGGAACACAAACAGTCGGTAAACGTAACGCTACAGTTGACTACTCAGTAGTAAACTCCACTGTAGGTAACACTACAGTAAACGTAACAGTTACCGATTCCATTACTGGAGAACCTGTTGTGAACGGTACAGTAAACATTACTTTACCTGACGGCACTACTGTTGGAAACGGCACTACTGATGAAAACGGTACAGCTATCATAAACATCACAGTTCCAATAACAACAACAGAAATCGTCGTAAACTATACTGGTAACGTCACTTACAATGAAAACGTTACAACTCAGAGTATTAACATGTTACAACGTAACAGTACAACTGTTGCAGACGTAGCAAACAATACTGCTGGTAATGTAACAGTTAACATTAACGTAACCGACAGCACTACAGGAGCAAACGTTCCTAACGGTCCTGTTGAAGTATATGCTAATGACATACTTGTAGGTAACGGAACAATCCTTGACGGTAAAACAACAGTCATCACAAACATCACAGCTAACGGTACTTATGACATTGTCGTAAAATACCTTGGAAATGAAAACTACACTACAAGCAGCTATTCATTAGGTGATGTGGTGATTGTAGGTCGTGAAAGCAACATTACAGCAGACATGACTAACACTACCTATGGAAATACCACAGTTAACGTAACATTAGTTGATCCTGTAACCGATGAACCAATACCTGATGCTACAGTTATTGTAACATTACCAAACGGTACAAACGTAACAGGAACAACTGATGAAAACGGTACAGCTGTCATTCCTGTAGATATTCCTGTTGGAGAAAACACATTAAATGTAACTTACCCAGGTAATGAAACATATAATGCAAGCACAACCAGCATAACATTTACAGTAGGACAACGTAACAGTACAACACTTGCAGAAATGGTTAACAGCACTGCTGGTAACGTGACAGTTCGTGTAAACGTAACCGATCTAGTTACTGGTAGTCCTGTAACCAGTGGTAACATTACCATTACTGCAAATGGTGAAGAAGTTGCTCGTGTTGAATTTGATGAAGAAACAGGTATTGTTGATGTACTTACCAACATCACTGAAAGTGGTGATTATGATATTGTTGCTGTATTCGAAGGAAATATTAACTACACTGGTAGTTCTTACAACTTAGATACAATTACAATTGACAGACAGAACGCTACAATCACATTAAATGTAAGTGAAACTAGTGTAACAGTATTTGACACCATTAAATTCAACGGTACACTCGTTGACGGTCTTGGCAATGACATTAAGGCAACGGTTAACATCACAGTTGACAATGGTACAGACAGCTACACCTATGTTGACGTAAGTGTTGACGGATATTATGAACAGATTAGAACCACTAACCTTACCGGAACAGTTAATGTAACGGTAAGTTATGCTGGTAATAACACTGTAAGTCCATTGAACATTACAAAAACATACAACGTAGCTAAACGTGACACAGTCACACTCGTACAGGTTGTAAACGATACTGTTGGAAACCTTGTCATTGACGTTGTTGTAAAAGACAGTGTTAGCGATGAAACATTAACTGAAGGTACAGATATTATACGTGTAACATTTGACGAAGGAACATTTACCGAAAGCATTGATGCAAGTGGAGTAACTAGAATTGTTGTTCCTGTAAGTGACGCTCTTCAGCATGTAGGTATTAAGGTTGAATATCTTGGAAACGGTACATACAACCCAAGTACAGGATTAAACAACGCAACATACCCAGATGAAGCAGAAGAACTCAGAAACATTGATCTAGTACAACACAACTCAACACTAACAGTAAATGTAAATCCTATAAGCTCAAGAGTTGGTACAGTATACAATATAAGCGGTTACTTTGTTGATGCAAACGGTACTGCTATTACTGGTGCAAACCTAATCATCTCAGTAAACAATACTTACTACAATGACAGTGTTGTAACTGATGAGAATGGTTACTACTCAGTAAACTTCACTTCCGATATGGAAGGAAACTATACCGTAACTGTTAAATTTAACAGTAATGGTGTAGTAAACAGCACACTTAACACCACAACCCTAAGAGCTGACAAAGTCAACACCAATACTGTTGTGGGCATTGTCAACAATACTCAGGGTAATGTGACATTAAGTGTGAATGTTACTGAAGTTGATGGAACACCAATAACCAGTGGAACGTTAAACATCACAATTGGAGACAGTTCAAAACTTTACACAATTACTGGTGAAGAAAATATTGTCAGTCTTAAAGATTTAGGACTTAATATTGATTCAACAAGTCCGGTAAGTGCAAATATTGAATATCTTGGAAACAATGTATATGTTAACAGTACTGGTAAAGCTGCTGGTAGTGAAGATGACTTCGATGTAATTATTGCAGATAAAGAGTTTGCAGTTATTGCAGTTGATGTTAATCCACACAACGTTACAATCGGAAATGTATATGATGTCTTTGGAAAACTAACAGATATTAATGGTAACATCATCTCTGATGCAAACATTAACATCACTGTAAGCAATTCAACAGGTATCATATACTCAGTAAATGTAACAGCTAACAGCAACACTGGTAGATTTACTTATGAAAACAATACTCTGGCTGCTGGAACATACAACATAACAGCATCATTCTATAATGATGACTACGAATACACCAGTAAACAGGTAGAGTTAATTGTAAGTAAAATATTAACAAGTACAGAAGCATCAATGTCCAATAATACTGCAGGTAACACTACAGTTCATGTAATTGTCACAGACAACAAAGGACGCAATGTATCTGAAGGAATTGTAACAGTCGTTGACCAGACAGGCAAAACCCTAGGTACTGCAACATTAGATGCAGTAAATGCAGGTGTTGTTGATATAGTATTAGATTCAATAACTGCTGAAGGTAGTTACACTTTCACAGTAAACTATGAAGGAACAGATAACTACGAAGCAAGCAGTGATGAAGTCGAAACACTAATCAATACAAGAGATGTGACAATTGTTACAACTCCGGAAAACACTACTTTAGGAAACACTACTGTTAAAGTAAACCTAACCGACAGCACAACTGGCGATGCCCTACCTAACACTATATTCAACATCACAGATGCTGAAGGTAACACTGTAGGTAACGGTACAACCGGAAATGACGGTACAGCTATAGTAAACATAACTGTTCCTGTCGGAGAACAGACATTAACAGTTGTCTATCCTGGAAACGAAACATACAATGCAACCAACAAAACATTCACAGTAAACGTTGAACCTCGTAACAGTACAACTGTCGCAGCAATCACAAATAACACTGCAGGTAACACAACAATAAGTGTCAACGTAACCGACGCAACCACCGGAGCAAACGTTCCAAACGGAACTGTTGAAGTATACGCTGACAACATACTTGTAGGAACTGGAAATATCACAGACGGCAACGCTATTATTGTAACAAACATTACCTCAGAAGGAGTATATGATTTAATCATAGAATACCTCGGTAATGAAAACTACACTGTTAGCACAGCACAAACTGATAACGTGATTATAGTTGGTCGTGAAAGCAACATTACAGCAGACATGACTAACACTACCTATGGAAATACCACAGTTAACGTAACATTAGTTGATCCTGTAACCGATGAACCAATACCTGATGCTACAGTTATTGTAACATTACCAAATGGTACAAACGTAACCGGAACAACTGATGAAAACGGTACAGTTGTCATTCCTGTAGACATTCCTGTAGGAGACAATACTTTAACTGTAACATATCCTGGTAACGAAACATACAATGCAACAGAAACTACTATTACAGTAAACGTTGAACCTCGTGACAGTACAACTGTCTCAGAAGTAATAAACAACACCGCAGGCAACGTAACAATCAAAGTCAACGTAACAGACACAACAACCGGATTACCAGTAACAAGTGGTCCGGTAAACATAACAGTTGACGGCATAATTGTCGGAGAAGGAAACATTACAGAAGATGGAACAGTAACCATAGTAACAAACGTTACAACAAATGGTACATACACATTAGAAGTAACATATGGTGGAAACACAAACTACACTGAAAGTCAGGACACAATACCAGACGTGACAGTTGAAGGACGTAACGCCACCATCATTCCAGAAGTAACCAACAAAACAGTTGGAAACACAACAATCAATGTAACAATTATAGATCCTGTTACAGACGACCCATTACCAAACGCAACAGTAATAGTAACATTACCAAATGGTACTAATATTACAACAACTACTGATGAAAATGGTACAGTAAATATTACAGTGCCAATTCCAGTGGGAGAAAATAATATTACAGTAACCTATCCTGGTGATGAAACATACAATGCTACTAATGTAACGGTTCCTATTACAGTTGATCCTCGTGATAGTGTGACTGATGCTGATGTTGATGATAATGTTGCTGGTGATGTGGTTGTTACGGTTGATGTGACTGATGCTGTTACTGGTGAACCTGTGCCTGACGGTCCTGTTGAAGTAATTGTTGATGGTGCTGTTGTTGGTTCTGGTGAAGTGGTAAATGGTACAGTTACTATACCTGTTAACATCACAGAAAGTGGTGTTTATGACATTACTGTCAGTTACCTTGGTAATGAGAATTATACTGCAAGTAGTACTGTTATTGATGATGTTGTAATTGTTGGAAGAGATTCCGATATTACGGCTGATGTAGCTAACAATACTGTTGGTAACACTACTGTTGATGTTGCTGTTACTGATCCTGTGACTGGTGAACCTATTAGTAATGCTACGGTTATTGTAACGTTACCAAATGGTACTAATATTACAACAACTACTGATGAAAATGGTACAGTAAATATTACAGTGCCAATTCCAGTGGGAGAAAATAATATTACAGTAACCTATCCTGGTGATGAAACATACAATGCTACTAATGTAACGGTTCCTATTACAGTTGATCCTCGTGATAGTGTGACTGATGCTGATGTTGATGATAATGTTGCTGGTGATGTGGTTGTTACGGTTGATGTGACTGATGCTGTTACTGGTGAACCTGTGCCTGACGGTCCTGTTGAAGTAATTGTTGATGGTGCTGTTGTTGGTTCTGGTGAAGTGGTAAATGGTACAGTTACTATACCTGTTAACATCACAGAAAGTGGTGTTTATGACATTACTGTCAGTTACCTTGGTAATGAGAATTATACTGCAAGTAGTACTGTTATTGATGATGTTGTAATTGTTGGAAGAGATTCCGATATTACGGCTGATGTAGCTAACAATACTGTTGGTAACACTACTGTTGATGTTGCTGTTACTGATCCTGTGACTGGTGAACCTATTAGTAATGCTACGGTTATTGTAACGTTACCAAATGGTACTAATATTACAACAACTACTGATGAAAATGGTACAGTAAATA
>CAZUHM010000005.1:0-27327 GCA_964620575.1 uncultured Methanobacteriaceae archaeon
CCTGCAACATCTACAGGTATTGTTGTGTTGCTGGTTGTGTAGTTTTCGTTACCGAGGTATTCAAGTTCTACTTCATACTCACCAATCTTATCAAGACTGGTCGGAATGATAGCAGTACCGTTTTCTACTCTTCCTTCACCAATTATTTCACCATTTACTTTAGCTACTACAGGTCCGTCTGGAACTGCTTTGCCAGTTTCGGCATCAACAACAGTTGCATTAATTGTTACATTACATGCAACATCATCAATCACTTCACCAGAAATCATACTAGCACGAGGCAAGATCTCAATATCCACTGTAGTGTTAGTTTCATTGTATGTGCCGTTACCATCATAACGAACAGGTAAAGTGTAATTTCCTACAGGTAGGTTTACTGGTATTTCTACTGTTCCGTCTTCGCTTATTGTTCCATTTACTTCAGTACCGTCTGGTAATGTAATTACTACGGTAGCATCAACTAATGCTTTTCCAGTCACAGTATCATTTAGTGATACTATAACTGTACTGTTACCTAGTGTTGTGTTACCAGGGATAGCAGCAATATCTGCTAATCTACCAACAACATCACTATCTTCATAATTGTCACTTTCCGTGTAATTACGGTTACCTTCAAATCTGGCATCAAAGGTATAGTTGCCTTTGGTTGTAATGTTAGTAAGAATTGTTACAGTACCATTTTCATCAAGAACACCTGTTCCTACTGGAACATATGCGTCATCCGGTTCATCAACCAGTTTAGCATAGACAGTTACATTACCATTTGTTACATCAGCACCAGTTTCTGCATCGGTTACGTGTACATCGAGAGTTACGTTGCCTGCAATATTGTTTGTTACAGGACTTGTAACTGTTGGACGAGGTAAAACTGTAATTTCAACACTGGTGTTTGTTTTATTGTATGTGCCGTTACCTTCATAACGTACAGGTAATATGTGTGTTCCTACAGGTAAGTCTACTGGTATTTCTACTGTTCCGTCTTCGCTTATTGTACCGTTTACTTCAGTACCGTCTGGTAATGTGATTATTACAGTGGCATTTATTAGAGGTTCGCCAGTTTCTGCATCGGCTAAGTTTACAACAACAGAACTATTTCCTAATGTAATATTTCCAGGAGTTGCGGCGATTTCTGCAGTTCTGCCAACTACTTCAACATCTAGGGTATTGTTACTTTCTGTGTAGTTTTCGTTACCGAGGTATTCGAGTTCTACAGTGTAGTCACCTATCTTGTCGAGGTTGGTTGGTATGATTGCCGTTCCGTTTTCTACTGTACCTTCACCAATAACTTTACCATCATATTTAGCAACTACTTTACCGTTAGGGACGGTTTTGCCAGTTTCGGCATCAACAACTGTTGCATTGATTGTTACGTTACGGGCAATATCATTTATTACTTCACCGCTAATTTCGCTGGCACGTGGTAGGACTGTTATGTCGACACTTGTGCTTGTAGCATTATATGTGTCGTTACCAGGGTAGGTTACGTTGAGTGTGTGTGTTCCTACTGGTAGGTCTACTGGTATTTCTACTGTTCCGTCTTCAGTTATTGTACCGTTTACTTGTGTACCATCAGGTAATGTCACAGTAACGGTAGCTCCTACTAACGCTTCACCAGTTGTTGTATCATTTAAGGATACTATAACAGTACTGTTACCAAGAGTAGTGTTACCAGGAATAGCTCCAATATCTGCAAGACGTTCAACAACCTCATCAGTTACGTTTCCATCACTTTCAGTATAATTATCATTACCGGCAAATTCTGCTTTAAACGTGTAATTACCAATGGATGTGATGTTAGTAACTATTGTTGCCATACCTTTTTCATCAATTGAACCAGTTCCTACAGGAACATATGTATCGTCGCCTTCATCAACCAGTTTAGCATAGATAGTTACATCACCTTCAATAAGGTCACGGCCATCTTCTGCATCAGTAACATGAACATCAACTGTCACATTGCCTGCAGTATTGTTTGCTATGGCTGGTGTGGTTGTACTTGCACGTCTGATTATGTCGGCACTGGTTGTATCGTCACTTGGTGAGTATGTGTCATTACCAAGATATTTTGCATCAAACTCTTTGTCATTTCCTACTGGAATGTCATCGAATGTTGTGATGTTAACACCGTTTTCATCGGTCTTGACTGTTATAACCGTACCGTTTGGTAGAGTTATGTTCACATCACCATATGCAATTATGTCACCGGTTTCATTGTCAACCACTGTTACTTTTACTGTAACATTTTCGAATGTACTGTTCAATACTTCGATACTGGTTGTAGATGATCTTGTTTGTATATATTCTGTAGTTGTACCATTACTTACTTCGTAGTCGGATGTACCTTCAAAGTTTGCAGTGAATGTGTATTCCTCATTACCTGTTAAAGTTGAATTCTTAATGCTTGCTATACCATCAACGATTTCAGCTTTTCCAACGTAATATTCATTACCATCATTATCTGTAGCTGTAATGTTCACAACACCTTCATTTACAACATTTCCGTGTATGTCACGTACAACTGCTTCTAAAGTAACGTTTCCAACAGTATTGTTTACAACTTCTACTGTTGTGGTAGTGTTAATTTTAATGGCAGTCACATCTATTGTAAATGAATCGTTTTCATTGAACACATCATTTCCACCATATTCTACACGTAATGTGTAGTCACCTATAGTGTCTATGTCCAATACAACATCTCTGGCTACACCATCAGCAATGTTATCCACATGTCCAACGAGTTTTTCAGTACCGTCACTGCCGGTTGCATAAATATCTAATGAACCATTTTTAACAACACGATCCGTGTTGATACCGTCAACATTTATGTCAACAGTAAAGTTTGTTATGGTTGCATTAGTTACTGTGATAGTTGCTGTAGTGTTGAGTCTGTCAACATCAAAAGCAGTATCTTCAACTGGGGAAGCTTGGTATCCAAGAGTTTCGTTTTCAACATAGAAACCGTTTACTTCTACAACTTTGCCCATATCGGTATTTTCTGATGGATATGTGTATGTACCAATACCATCATTCACAGGTACTAATACGGAGTATTCATTGCCTTTATCATCTTTAACAGTTAAGTTAACAGTACCATTCACAGGATTGTCATTGGCATCAGTTACGTTAACGCCAATGGTGCTTGTACCATCAACTATTGTGTCTGTTGAGTTAAGTACGAGTTTGCTTTCAATCTTAGCAGGAGTTACTTCCACACTACTGTCATTACCGTTGTAAACGTTTTCTGGTATGTTACCATCGAAAACAGCAGTAATTGTGATGTTACTACCAGTTACTGGTGTGTAAATAACTTCTGCTATACCTTCAGATGTTGTAGTTACAGTATCATCAAATAAAACATTTCCTTCCTTATCAACAATAGTTACATTTATTGGTTCGCCAGGAACATTTGAAGTACTGTTTTTAAGTGTGATAATTGCAGTTGTCTTGTTATGTGCTACAGGATTTCCTGAATCAATTTCAATGGTGGTGTTAAGTTTTGCTACACTGAATGTTTCAGCATCATTAACTGATTTATTGTATCCGTTAACATCATCCTGTACAAATTCAACTGTTACTGGAACGTCAACCTTTCCAACTGTCGTGTTGGAATACTCTATTTCCGCAATACCATTGGTTACAGTGAATTCCTGTTGATCATACTGTCCAGGAACTGTTACTTTCACAGTACCATTTACCGGATTACCATTATCGTCAGTAACATTGACTGAAATTGTACTGGTACCGTTAATTATGGTGTCTGTAGTGGTAACATTAATGTGTGTACCAATATTCATTACAGGTTTGACATTATCTCCACTCAGAGCGAAGTCATATGCATCACTTACATCATGTGTTACCAGGATAGTTACATCACCAGTATTTACTGGAGTGAACTGAACAAATACTTCACCATTATCATCAGTTACAAGAATGGTATTATTCAATATATTACCATTTTTATCCTTTATGATAATGCTAACTTCCTCACCAGAAACCCTGTCACCAGTTTTATTTGTGATAACAATTTTAGCAGTGGACTCATTATGAGCAACAACAGGTAACTCCGTTACCTCAGCAGTTATTGTAGGATTCAATCTGATTACATTGTACTCATTTTGATCATCGGATTCAATATAACCGTTTTCATCATCACCATAATAATTGCCTGTTACAGTAATAGGACTGTCAGTACCTTTGCTGGTATTGTTGTATTGGTACGTTACTGTACCGTCAGTACCGGTAGTTACTTCAAATGCTTCATCTTCACCAGGAATTGTAATGTTTACTTTTGCATTTGGAACAGGATTTCCATTTGCATCGGTAAGATTAACCCTGATGTTCACAGTACCATTAATTTCCACATCATTAGCAGTGATATCTAAGTTAGTAGCTATTTGAGTTGGAGTTGTAATATTGCTTTCTGCACATCCATTGTAAGCTCCAGTATCCTTAAATACTGCAGTAATATTAACTGGACTGGCAGTCAATGGAGTGTACTTAATGGTTACAACACCATTACCATCAGTTATATTGCTTTCGATTGTATATGCTAACTTTTGACCATCCTGAATAACAGTAATGTTTAACTCTTCACCCGGAACTGAAGAATCAATATCAGTAGTTCCACTAGTATAATTATATAATGTTATAGTAGCTGTAGTTTCATTATGAGCTACTGGACTACCAGCATCAATAGTTATGGTAGTGTTGATTTTACCAACATTGAATAAAGTACTTACAACTTCTGATTCATTATAACCGAATGTACTGTTAGTAATATATTGGGCACTTACTGTTACGTCCTTACCAACAGTAGTATTAAGAGCAGGATAAACATAACTGCCTTCACCATTATTAATAGGAATATCAA
Organism: uncultured Methanobacteriaceae archaeon; assembly: GCA_964620575.1. GTDB lineage: Archaea > Methanobacteriota > Methanobacteria > Methanobacteriales > Methanobacteriaceae > Methanosphaera. The sequence goes on from CAZUHM010000005.1 coordinate 4,871, forward strand.
TAACTGCATTATTGGCTTCAGTATCCGTAAATGTTAAGCGTACAGTACCATTTATTGGTTTTCCATTATTATCGTTCATAGAAACTGTCACAAGACTAGTACCATTAATTGTTGTATTTTCAGCAACTAAACTAACAACAGTATCAATATACTTGATATCCTCTGTTGGAATAACAACTTTATCACTACTACCAATATAAACTTCACTACCATCATAAGTAGCATTAATAGTTATTGGTAACGTGTTACGAGGAACAAAACTAACAACAGCATAACCATCATCAGTAATTTCCACAATTGTAGAATTCAATTTAGTTCCATTCTGTACAACATCAACACTTAGTGTTTCACCAGTAAGATTATATCCACCAATAAGACCATGTTCAGTAACATTCTGTAACTTAATAGTAGCAGTCGACTCATTCTGTGCAACAATAGTATTAGGAATAATACTTGTTGTACTGTTAAGTTTTGCTACATTAAATTCAGTACTATTGACTTGGGATGCGTTGAAACCAAGTGTGTCATTTTTAACATAGTATCCATAAACTTTTACGTCCTTACCTATTTCGGTATTGGTGTAGTTATGAGTTGCGGTTCCATTTACTACTGGAACAAGGACACTATACTCTTCAGTGTCTCCAACTTTAAATGTTAAGTTTACTGTACCATTTACATGTTCATGTAAATCATTAAGATCCAATACCTTAATATTGATAGTACTTGTACCGTTTATGATAGTATCATTTGCTTCTAGAATTACGGACGTGTTCATTTCAGTTGGATAATGATTCGTAGTGTTGAAAGAACCGTTGTAAGCACCACTACCACCATAACTAGCATTAATATAAATGTCAGTACCCCATACAGCCTTATAAGTTACATTAACATTACCATTCTCATCAACTTGGACAAATTCGTCTTCAACTAACCATACTGTTTCACCTGTTACAGGTGAAGTTTGTGTAATATTGACATTAATCCATTCATATGGAATAGGACTTGCAATATCGGTAGTTCCTATAGTGTAATTCCATAATGTTATACTAGCATTAGTACTATTATGGAAAACTGGATTACCAACATCAATGGTAATGGTTGTGTTAATTTTAGTAACCTCAAATCCTGTTTTATTCTCGTGAGATCCGGCATATCCTAAAGTACTATTTTCAAGATATTTAGCTCTGACAGTTACATTTTTACCTATACTTGTAGATAATTCACCATTAATATCATCAGTAGGATACTCGAAAGAACCTATACCATCAGTAATAGGTATGTTAAACTGATTCATATTATAAAGAGTATCAGTGATTGTTAATTCAACGATACCACCAACAACTGGGTTACCGTTAGTATCAGTAACATTTACAGTAACAATACTGGTACCATTAATAGTAGTATTAGTAGCATTGACAACTATGTGTGTGTCAATTTCATTTACTGTAACATTTTTACTACTGCTATTTCCATTATAAACATATTCATTTCCCTGGTAAGTGGCTGTAATATTCACATCACTACCATTATTTGGAATGAATGTTACAATAGTGTTACCATCAGCATCAAATGTTTTTGTAGAATCTAATACCACACCATCCTGTGTAACAGTAATAATTAAATCCTCATTTTTAAGAGTCATATCTTTATTACCACTACCGTCAGCAGTACAGTTCCAAAGCGTTACCTTTACAGTTGAAGTATTATGTGCAACAACATTCACAGCATCAATATCAATTGTAGTGTTAATCTTAGCAACTTCAAATTGATCGGTAATTTCTGGGGATTGACTGTAACCACCAGTTTCATTATTAACATAATATCCGGTTACATCAATAGCCTTGGCCATATCCGTAGAATTATATGTATAATAAGCAATACCTTCTGTAACTGGAACAAGAACACTATATTCTTCATTACCGTTTACTTTAAATGTTAAATTAACAGTACCGTTTACAGGGTTGTTGTTGTCATCAAGTACCGTGACCTTAATTTCACTGGTATTGTTGATTGTTGTGTTTTCGGAAGTCAACTCAATATGAGTGCCAATGTATCCTATGTCAGTAATAACAGTTTCATCATCACTGCCATTGTATACTTTATTACCATCATATGTTGCTGTGATAGTAATTGGCTGAGTGTTTTCCGGTATGAAAGTAACAATGGCGTTACCTTCCTCATCAATCTTTACACCAGTAACATTAAGGTCTTTACCATACTGTACAACTTTAACATCCAATTTTTGACCAATAAGATCATTCTTGGTTTCATTTACCAAGTTGATTCTTGCAGTTGAACTGTTATGAGCAACCACATTTATTGGTGTGATTGTTGTATTGGTGTTAATTTTTGCAACATTGAAGTCATTTTCTTCTTCGGCTGATGCTTCATAACCAAGAGTATCATTTTCCAGGTATTGACCTTTAACTGTCACGTTCTTACCTACAAGGGTGTCCGTGTAATTATAAATTGCAATACCATTAGTTACCTGCACATCAACAGATGCAGCATTTCCTTCACTGTCATTGAATACTAATCTGACAGTACCGTTTACCGGATTACCGTTAGTATCGGTAACGTTGATTTCAACATAACTTGTACCGTTAACTTTGCTATCAGTAGAGTTAAGCACCAAGGTAGTTCCAATTTTACTTGGAGTATCCTTAATACTGCTGTTGTTTCCATTGTATACTTCATCGTTACCAGGATAAGTTACTGTGAAATTAATTTCACTACCATCAACCGGAGTGTAGGTAACATTAACTGTACCGTCACTACCGGTAGTCACATCATCATCATATAATATGTGATTATTAGCATCCTTAATAGTAACATGAACAGTTTCACCAGGAACCGTCTTATCAACAGCATCATTTTTAGTCTTATTATGTAATGTAACAGTTGCATTAGTAGCATTGTGAGCTACAGGATTGCCACTGACTATTTCAACAGTCGTGTTAACTTTTGCAACATTGAAATCATAAGATTCCACATCTGAAGCATTATATCCATAAGTCTCATTAGCAAGATACTGAGCTTTAACAGTCACGTCTTTACCGACAGCAGTATTTGTACTAGGATAAGTGTAATTACCCTTACCATCAGTTATCTGAATATCCACAGTGAAAGTATTCTGTTGGGTGTCATTAAATGTTAACTGAACAGTACCGTTAACAGGATTACCGTTAGCATCATTAACAGTCACATTTATTAAACTTGTACCGTTAATAATCGTGTCAGCAGCAACCACGTCAACAGTTGTGTCAATATATTTAATATCGGATGTAGCAATAACTTTCTCATCATCTTTACCGTTATATACTTCACTACCATTGTAAGTAGCACTTACAGTGATAGGTAATGTATTCAATGGAATAAATGAAACAATGGCATTACCTTCATCATCAACAGTAACATTAGTAACATTTAACTCTGTACCATTTTGAACAACAGTAACGTTTAGTTTTTCACCGATAAGATTGGCTCCGCCAACAAGACCGTTTTCAGTGTTGTTGGTCAGATTAATGTTAACTGTAGACACATTATGAGCAACAATATTATCACTAGGAATAATAATTACCGTTGTGTTAAGTTTTGCCACTTCAAATTTGGTGTCGTTAACTGAGGTTCCAACATAACCGCTGTTATCCTTAGGAACAAAAGTAACATTCACAGTCACGTTCTTACCGACCTGAGTGTTATCAAACGGCACATTAAATGTTGTATTAACGTTATCCGCACCGACAACTACATAATCAAGAACCGTACCATCACTGAATACTAACTTAATAGTACCATTAGCAACAGCTTTGCCATTAACATCACTAAGATCAATAACAACAGTAGTAGTACCATTAATTACAGTATCATCCACGCTAACAGTCATATTAGTAGTGATGTTAGTTACATCTGTTTTATTGCTGTTTTCACTAGGATTATAAACATCAGTTTCCCTAAATTCTGCAGTAATATTTACAGGACTGCCGGTTATTGGAGTATATTTAATAGTAATAACACCTTCATCGGTAGTCTTATCATTTACAACAGTGACAGGTAACTTATTTCCATCCTGAACAACAGTAATAACTAAACTTTCACCAGCAACATTACTATCAACATCTTCACTGCCGACAGTAAGATTACTTAAAACTATAGTGGCAACAGTCTCATTATGAGCAACAGGACTACCCGCATCAATGCTGATAGTTGTGTTAATCTTAGCTACAGTAAATTTAGTTTCATTAACTTCAGAAGCCTTGTAACCTAATGTGGCGTTTTCAAGATATTTACCCTGAACAGTTACATCCTTACCAACAGTTGTGTTGATAGCTTCATAAGTGTAAGTTGCAATACCTTCCTCATTTACCGGTACCTGAACAGTGGCAGTGTTGCCTTTAGTATCGGTAATTGTTAATTCAACAACACCACCAACAACAGCTTTGTCATTATCATCAGTAACATTAACTGTGATAGTACTGGTGCCGTTAATGGTTGTGTTAGTGGAATTAATCACCAGATTAGTAGCTAATTCAGATACTGATACATTTCTACTATTGGAACTGCCATTGTATACTTCGCTACCATCATAAATAACGGTAATGTTCACATCACTACCATTATTTGGAACGAAAGATACGATGGCATTACCATCATCATCACGACTTATAGTAAAGTCTAAAACAACACCATCCTGAGTAACAGCAATCATTTCATGTAACTCAGCATCAGTAAATTCACCATTAATATTCACATGCTTATTACCACTGCCATCAGCAGTACAATTCCAGATAGTGATGTTCACACTGGAAGTGTTGTGAGCAACAACATTAATCGGTTCAATGTCAATGGTTGTGTTGATTTTTGCAACTGTGAAGTTTGTTTCATTTACTTCGGAAGCACGATAACCAAGAGTATTGTTTTCAAGGTATCTTGCTTTAACAGTCACGTTCTTACCAACAGTAGTATTAACTGCAGGATAAGGGTAAGTTGCAATACCATTCTCAACAGTAGCATTTACGACACTTACTTCACTACCAACACTATCAGTGAACGTTAACTCAACAATTCCTCCTGTAACTGGCTGAATATTACCATCAAGATCATCGTAGGTTACATTTACGGTAATTGTGCTTGTACCATTGATTGTTGTGTTGGTTGCATTCAAAGTTACGGTTGTGTTAACCACAACAAGTACGTTTGTATCTGCAGATATAGTTTTGACGTTATCCTTAGTTCCATCAACGTGATAAGTACCATTATCTGTTCCCGTAACGGAAACTGTACCCAGGAAGGATACCGTACCCTCAGTTGGAGTAGGAACTAGTATGATGTGGTCTGCATTAACTTCTATAACACCATTGTATGCACCGTTTTCACTGACAACATCAAATCCTCCTACCTTGTCGCCAGTACTGTTTAAGATATCAACATGGCCGTTATAAGGGGTATTATCTTTGTCGTATATGAAGGTAGCATCAACTGTTACGTTAACCTTATCATTTTCATGGAATGGGTTTTTGATTTCATATTTTCCATATATTTCTTCAGTGGTATCATCTATTGTTAGTCCATCAAAGGTTACTTTACCAGTATATGATACGCCACTTTCTGGAACTAATATGATGTCCCTTGCATCGATATCAGTAAAGTAACCATTTAATACACCATTATCAGCATTGGTTTCAAGAAGTACATTACCGGCAGTGTCTTTAAGATAAACAACACCAGTATAGGCAGTTCCATTAGAGTGTGTGAATGTTGCATTAACAGTTACATTTACCGGACCTTCATCATATGGATTGGTGGCATTAATGTATTTAGCATTATTAGATAATGTTGTATTGCTAGTATCCACACCCTCTTTTGTTATGTTTACTGTTCCTTCGAATAGTACAGTAACACCCTCAGGCACATCAGGTATTAACATAATTCTATCTGATAAAATATTGTCCATGGTACCATAATATGTTCCGTCAGTGTTAGTAACAGTTATGGTATCAATAGTTAGTCCATATTCGTTTGAAAGGTTTACAACACCGGTATAAGGAGTTCCATCATCATATTTAAATGTTGCATTAACAGTTACGTTAACGTTATCCTCATTATATGGATTGTCTAGAACAAAGTTGTTGTATATGTCATGTACCGTACTCAAATTCTTAAATCCAGTGACATTTACATCTGCTCTAAATGTTACCAAGTCAAGTTCAGGAACTATTACTATCTTATCAAAATCCTGATCTATGATATCAACATTTATTTTACCGTTTTCATCAGTTGTTAATGTACGTATTACAGCACCAGAACCATTTTGAACATAAACAGTTCTAGATGCATATGGTGTGCCATCTGTATTGTTAAATGTTGCATTGATTGTTACATTAACCTTACCATTAATCTGATATTCATTATTCCCAATTATGGTTTTAGTTACTGTAACTGTTTTTGTATCAGGAGTAAGACCGTTAATGGTCATATAACCCTCAAAGTCTATTCCTTCACCAGAAACAGAAACAAATGTGATTGTATCAGCACTAATATCTAGCACATCACCATGGTATACACCCTTATCATTTTCAGTAAGTTCGAATTGACCTACAATATCACCCGTACTGTTTCTGATTTTAACAATACCAACGTATGGTGAGCCATCTTCATTCTTAAATTTTGTATCGATTATAGTTAGGTTTACTGGTCCATATTCACTATATGGATTATCAATTACTATTCCATACACGTTATTTACCTTTGTATCAGTGAAATTGTATGGTAAATCTCCTTCAATAATAGTTACATTAACTGTCCTATTACCTAGCATTTCAGCTACGGTTGTATTGATAAATACACCATTTACAACATCGGTCTCAATTTCCTTACCGTCATAGGTAATTTTTACTTTACCGGTAAAATTGTTACCTAAGTTATCTGTTACTGTACCGTTTATTGTTACAGTATCCTTAAGATAAACCGTTTCATTTGCCGTTACACTTATGGTTAAGTTTGATACATCCACTGTAGTATTTGCATGAATATCACTGAATATGTCCCTTGAACCATCAATAGCTACTGTTCTGATTCTGCGACTGATTGCAGTGAATTCTGCATAATATATGGCATCATTATCTTCAACAACAATTCCCATATTGGTCGGATTGGCAAATATGTTATTAAATGTAGTTGTTTCCAAACGACCATCTAAAACACGTACTTCCACTCCTTCGGAATCATTGAAGTAGAGTTTTACTTTACCAGTATATGGATTACCATTAATATCATTAAAGTATCCCTCTACCGTAATATTAACTGCACCATCAAAAGGATTACCATAGCTAGATAGCATAGTGGTATGGTCATTGTTAACTTCTATAACAGCATCATCCTCTTCTATAACATTACCCTCATCATCAAGACTGGCCACCGTAATAAAACCATTATCTAGACTAATAGTAATATTGTTTACTCCAGGAACTTCTGCAGTGAAAGTATAATTGTAACTACCATTAATTACCTCAACAGGAGTCTCGAGTTTTTCACCATTAATTGTAAGATTTACCGTACCGGTATATTCATAATTATATAAATCGGTTAAATAACCAGTTATGGTAACATTATCACCAAGAAGTACTGTTTTGTTACCTTCAATGTTTAGTAAAAAGCCGGTTACATCCGTCTTAGTAGCTGCAGTCAAGTATTTGAATCTGTCTTCAAGATCGCTAACAGTTTCTTCACCAATATTTAACTCTTTAACGGAAACTATGATATTATTAGTTCCCAGTATTTGGGATTTAAATGTATAATTATAATAACCATTCACTAATGGAACATTTATAGTATTTCCATACACTATAATATCTACAGAACCGTCAAATTTTTCTAGGAAAACATCGGTTACATAACCAGATACAGTTACATTATCTCCAATAAAGACAGTCTTATTACTGGTCGCATTCATTACAGGCTGTATCTTATCAACAACAAACTTGTAAGTCTTGTTCATGTAATGCTTATCAGAAGTATAGTTTAAAGTTAATTCATTACCTAAATAACGATCTAAAGTAGCATTAGTTAGGGTAATAGTAGCAGTACTATCTTTTACCTCAAATGGACCCATAGTATTTAAGATACCGGATGAATCAGTATAGTAAACATAAATAGTACCATTCGTTACATTAGTATCAGCATAAACATCCCTAATATCAAGAATTACTGGAATATCAATAGAATTCTTGTTTAAAGGAAGATAAACTCTGACCAGAGGTGAATCAACTAACTTTTTCTTTTCACCATTAACAATCAATGACTCAGAATGATCCAATGTGTTGTTAATATAGGTGTTACCAATCATATTTGGATTAGTATACCCATTTTCTTTATCACCAGCCAACATATCCCTATAATTATTGGTGTTGTTTTCAAAGTAATTATTTTTAAATGTTACTCCAACACTATCAGATTGCATTGATTCGATAATATAATTATCTTCACCAGTTACAACATTATTATAGAATTTATTGTCTTCGAATAATACATCATCTTCGTAAAAATATCCTACAGTAGATGCTCTGCCTCTGTTATTGGTAAAAGTACTGTTATATACTCTTATAACACCTTCATTATCATAAATTAATGCACCAATTCCCAAAGATTCATCAGGATCATCTTCAGTAGACATATTATTAACTGTGACATTATTCATGATAACATTACCCTTTTCATCATAGAGCAATCCACCATAGCAATCGGCATAACCGTTACTAATACTAGTATTTTCAACAGTTAATTTTCCGCCATTTACATTAAATGCTGCTCCAGTTGTAGCATACATGTCAGTTAAATTTGAATTAACAACTGTAGTTTCAGCTGAACTGTCAGTATAAACTGTTCCACCAAAACCAGTACCAGTAATTGTAACATTACTAACAGTTACATTGTCCAATTTAGCAATACCTTTCATGTTAGCAACAGCTCCACCATATTCTTTAGAAGTAAGATTAGTCATATTTACATTAGTCATAGTTAAATTACCATTATTAATGTTAACTATTGCTCCTCCTTCACTTGATGCTGAAGCATCATGAATGTTTACATTATTAATATTTAATAACCCACCATCATTACTGAAAGCAGCACCATAGTCTCCATTCAAATCACTTAATGATGAGTTTGTAATATTTAATGTATCATTATTGTAAATAGCTCCACCGAACATACCAGTTCCAGAACCGGAATACAAAATATCAACATCAGTAATGTTAACATTATTCATAGTCACGTTACCTTTAAGGTTTGCAACAGCCCCACCATATAAGTGAGCATTTAAATCAGTCATGTTAACACTATCCATAGTAATACTACCATCTCTGTTAACGATAGCTCCACCTTCAGTTTGACCATGAGCACCAGTAATGTTGGTGGTTTTAATAGTTAGGTTTCCACCGATGTTGGAAAATGCTGCACCTAAATCAGCGTTCATATCATATAATGTGGAATCTTCAATGGTTAAGTTACCTTTGTTGTAGATAGTACCACCGTACATTCCACTTCCATGACCCAGATACTCAATATCAACATCAGTGATGTTAACATTTTTCATTGTCACGTTACCTTTAAGGTTTGCAACAGCTCCACCGTACATATGAGAGTTCAAGTCTGTCATATTTACGTTTGTAATCGTGGTTTTTCCACCTTTGTTTACTATTGCTCCACCTTCGGTTTGTGCATTAGCATTGGTAATGTTTACGTTTTCAATGCTTAACTGTCCGTCAATATTGGAAAATACAGCACCAAAATCAGCACTTACATTATTAAATGTTGAATCTTTAATTGTTAAAGTACTTGATGTTCCATTGTTGAATATTGTTCCACCATATAAATCATCTTCAGTACCTGATGCAGTTGTTTTTGCATTGGTTACGTTTAAGTTTTCTATGGATACAGTACCACCAAGGTTTGCAATTGCTCCACCGTATTCTGAAGCAGTAATATTAGTTATGTTAATATTTTTAATATCAAATGTTCCACTGTTAAGGTTTACAATTACTCCACCTTCTTTAGTAGCTGTTGCATTATTAATATTAACATTTTCTACAGTAAATATCCCCTGATCATTTAGGAATACTCCACCATATTCTGCTTCAATATCCGTGAAATTAGAATTTTTTACTGTAACTTGTGGTGTTACACTCGTATCTTTTCTTAAAGATATTGCTCCACCATAAGGTGTATTTCCATCTTGATAACTTTCTTTAGCTGTTGAAGTAATATTTCTGAATGTACAGTTTTCAATTAAAGTATTTGCTGATTCATAGTTTGCTATTGCTCCACCATTTTCACTTGCAATAATACTATCAAATGTACAATTTATTAGATGTAAAGCTCCACGGTTATCAATAGCTCCACCTTTATCTGCAGTTGCACCAGCACGTCCTTGTTCACCACTAGCTATACCACTAGCGTTTCCATCACGGAACACAATGTTCTGCACAGTAACATTATACATTTTTGAAACACTCAACATATTTGTATTATGTCTTAATCCAGACCATACAATCGTATAACCTTCTTCACCCATTATAGTAAATGTATTGATTCCAGAATTAGGATTATTCGGCCCACCAGGATAATATGTACCACCAGTATCTACCCATGGGGCGTTTGGTCTTGTTTCATATACTGTTTCACCACTTGAAGATTGAGAATTTTGATCATGAAGTAATATTACTACTCCATCTTGTTGCACATGTTGGATAGCATAGTATATTGAACAAGGATTCCAGTAAGTTCCAGTACCCGTTTCATGGATACTAACTTGTTGAGTATTCCAATTGTAATCATAACTATTTTCATGTGCTGTTAAACTAACATAGATTGCCTTATTTGGGTCGTATGTTTTGACTGCATTATTGGAAGATCTTGTTGTATCTGTTTTGTTAATTGTCTTTGTATTATTAACCTTCTCAATAGTAGTCTCTTCTTCTTTCAAATTAACATCATTTTTTATGGTTTCAGCTACACTACTCTTTGCCATAGAAGTAGTAGTTGTTGTAGTTGAAACTTCTGTGTGTTTAATATTGTCTTGTATTTCTGTATCGACTGCATCGGATGCACTTATGGCTGTCATTCCGACGAGTAGTATTATTGTTATAAGAAGAAATATTAAACCTGATTTAATATGAAATTTCAAAGAGGTCTCCTCCTATTATTATAAGTAAATTCATTTTTTTTTATTTACTCACAATATTTATATTTACAAAATAACAATAAATATTTAACTATATTATTATTAAAGAATAGATAATTAATAATAATAATTATAAAGCAGTATTAATAAATATTGTTCAAATCAGAGTGTTTAAAATCCTTTTTATTTGGTTGTCTTTTTTTTAATAAAAACAAGTATTGTCAAAAAGAACATAGTACTTATCATGATAATAATAAAAAAAGTTATATCATTAATGTATATATCTAAACATTTGAATCTTTAATTGGGGATTGTTGAAAATTATTTTTTTTAAAAATTTTTATACATCTTTTATAATTAGGTGGCTTTTTTAAAAATAATTTCAAAAGTAATACTTCGGCCATTGCTCTAATGGGGGAGTATAATTATATTTTTATCTAATTGGGGATTTGTGGAGAAAGTAAACAAAAATATTTTAAATTATTTAAAAATAAATAAAATGTATTTTTATACTTATAATTAATTGAATTTATTAATGAAAATAATATTAACTTGATTTATAATTAGCAGCCCTATACAAAATTAATAAAACAACATTTGACGATTTGAACGGGCAAGTGTATTCAAACTCGTGGTAAATATGAATTTTCAATATTCATCACTTTAATTTGGCATATACTTAAAAAACAACCATTACTCGATTATTAAAAAAAATCATTAATCATTATATAATATGAACAGAATAAATAATAATTGTATATGATATAACGAAGTAGTTATAAAATATGCTCATGAAGTAATAATAATTTATATTAAAAAGAATTATCAGTCAATTATTGATTGATAATATAACGTGATTGCACGTTAATCATTTATAATAATAAACTCAAAGGTATTAAAATTTTTTCATCTCTTCGCTTATAAAATAGATACAAATCTAAAATAAGGCGATTAATATGACTCATAAAAATGCTAAATATCATGACGATGAAGAATATTATTATGTGTTCAAGGATGAAGTTACAACAACAAAATATTTAATACACTCACAGATAAACGCCAAGGGTTTTGTTGAAAAACCTGACGTGGTCGGTGCAATATTTGGACAGACAGAAGGTCTTTTGAGTGACAGCCTGGATTTACGGGAACTTCAGAAGACCGGAAGGATAGGCAGAATCAAGGTGGACATGACCAATAGGTCCGGAAAAACCAAGGGTGAAGTGATAATTCCGTCAAGTCTCGACAGAATAGAAACAACAATCCTCGCAGCTTCACTGGAAACCATCAACAGGGTAGGACCATGTGAAGCAAGCCTGAGGGTAACCTCAATCGAAGACGTTCGTGCAGTGAAAAGACGAACAATCGTCGAAAGAGCAAAGGAACTATACAAGAACATGATGGAAGAATTCACTCCCGAAAGTTCCAGAATGATTGACGAAGTAAAGGAATCAATCAAGGTGCCTGAAATCATAGAATACGGTGAAGACAAGTTGCCGGCAGGTCCAAACACTCCAACATCAGACGCAATTCTCATAGTGGAAGGAAGATCTGACGTATTGAATCTACTTAAATATGGAATAAAAAATACTATAGCAGTAGAAGGAGTAAACGTACCGAAAACAGTGGCAGAACTTACAAAGGAAAGAACTGTCACAGCATTCCTGGATGGTGACCGTGGAGGAGACCTCATACTTAAGGAACTTCTCCAGATTGGAGACATTGACTATGTGACAAGAGCTCCAAGAGGTCAGGAAGTTGAATATCTCAACAAGGACCAGGTAATCTACGCACTCAAAAACAAGACATCCGTTGACAAGATTACTCAGCATGCAAATTACAACCACAATCAGCACAACTATCATGGAAAAATAAGACGAAATGACAGAAAAGATGAAAAAAATGTCAGATACAATAAAGAATTAAAACATGACAGCAAATCTGATGAAAAATATTCCGACATAACCATTGAACTAAAGCAACAGCTGGAAAAGGAAATCAAGCAGATGGAACATGACAAAAAAGTTACATCTTCTAATGAAGAAAAGGCTGTTTCTGACAAGAAGGTTAAAACGGAAAAAGTAGAAAAGCCTGCTGAAGAAGAAAAAACAGAGGAACCTGTTAAAAAACAGAACAGGTACTTGTCTTCACTGGATGAAATCAAAGGAACAGGTAAAGGAAATCTAATCGATGAAGACTTCAACACAATAGGTGAAGTAAAAGTGGAAAACCTTTACAATGAAATAAGAGATGCACAAGAAGATATTAAAACTGTAATCTTTGATGGAATCATCAGTCAAAGACTTGTTGATCTTGCAAGGGAGAAAAACATTGAATGTCTCGTGGCAGTCAAGATGAGTGAAGTTGTAAAGAAACCTGAAACAATTAAAATCATTACCAGATAGGAAAGTAAGGGCTTATTCATACTTTCTTAAACTTTTTTAAAACAATAATTATGGAGAAATATGTTTATGTCTAATGAATTTTTGGAAGAAATTGAATTTGAAGACTTGATAGAAGACTACATTCTTGAAATGGATATACAAAGCTACTCTGAAAACACTCTTAAGACCTATTCATCAATACTCCATAGTTTCTATCACTTTTTACTGAATGAAAAAAGATTGAATGACGAAAAAGGTCTGTTAAGATCCTTCAAGAAATACTTGCAACACCTGAAACGTGACAATGAAGTTTCACAGAATTATCTCTACCTTGTAACGGTGGTGGTCAAGAAGTTCTTCGAATTTGCAGAAATTGACGTCAAGGACGAAATCAAGGCACCAAAGAGAACCAAATCATTACCGAAGTCACTCAATGAACAGGAAGTCTACAACCTTATCCATGCAATGGATGACAAGTATGACCCTGAAAAGAACAATCCACAGAACATTTCAAGACTCAGGAATAAACTGATTCTTACATTACTCTATTCTACGGGACTGAGGGTTTCCGAGCTTATCAAGCTTGAAATAAAAAGCATCGATTATGATGAACGCACCATCAGAGTTCGCGGTAAGGGAGAAAAGGACAGAATCGTGATATTTGACGATGAAACTCTTGAACTGATAGATGAATATCTTGAAAAAAGAGGCGTTGACAACAAGTATCTTTTTGTAAACCAGAGAAACAACAAGCTGACTTCACGCTATGTTCAGTACATGATCAAGGAATATGCAAAGGCAGCCAATATTGAAAGAAGGGTAACTCCTCACATTCTCAGACATTCATTCGCAACACACCTGTTGAAGAACGGTGTAGACATAAGGGCAATTCAGCAATTGTTGGGTCACAGTAACTTAAGTACCACCCAGATTTATACAAGTGTTGACATGCACACCCTTAAGGATGCCTACGATAACGCATGGTTAAGTAGGGAACAGAACATTCGTAAAAAACCACAAATGGACGGCATGACTGAATAGTCATGCTGAAAATTAGTCATATACTATTTTTTTATGCGACAAGTTAAATTGTCTTTAATTTTTTTCTCACATTAAACATTTTAGTGTGTGTTAGTATTGTATTCCTCTTTGGAGTACTTTTAATCCTGTTGTATGTGTTATTCTCCCTTGAAACTGTGTTACTTGTAATGGTGGGTGGGTTGCATGATAGGTAAGGCTTAATCTTGTTTCTGGCACCCATGGAACGGTGGGCGAAAAGAAAGACACGTATGGCTAATGTTAAATGAACCTGTTTGAGCCGTATGTTAGGAAACGGACACGTCCAGTTCTGCGAAAAGGAGGAAAGAGAAACATTTCTAACTTATCAGACAATATTCCTCTCCCTATTATCTTTTGTATGATTTTAAACTTCATTACAATAGTATAACCTAATTATGTTGATATAAAAAACTTCTTTCATTGTTGTCTTTACTAATTTTCTGGGAAGTTTAGAGTCCAAAAATATTTATTATTAATGAAGTTTATACTTTATAATACAATTATAGGAGGAATTTTTTTGCAAGAAAGTAATGAATTAGATTCAACATGTGGAATTTCTGATGAAGAACTTACGGAAAGATTTAAAGCATCTATTAAAATAGATCAAGAAATTTGTAAAATTAAAGGACTTCCTATTGCTGGTTATGATGATGAACTTGAGTGTCCTTACATAGAATATCCTGATGGAAAAAGAGAATATGTCAAAGAATAATAAAAGACTTCCTGAAGTCATTGTTTTTGCAGGTCCCAATGGAAGTGGCAAATCCACCATCACACGTATGGTAAAAACTATTGGTGTTTATATCAATGCAGATGATATTAAAAAATCAAATTCATGCAGTGATTTGGAAGCAGCCATTAAAGCAGAAGAACTTCGAGAACTAATGGTTGAAAAAAGTGAAGACTTCACGTTTGAAACCGTTCTTTCTACTGATAGAAATCTCAAACTACTCCAAAAAGCTAAAAAAAGAGGATATTTTTTGAGATGTATTTATGTTTTGACACATGATTATAGAATTAACATCACCCGAGTAAATATCCGAGAATCAATGGGGGGACATAGTGTTCCAGAAGATAAAATTAAATCAAGATACTTTAAATCATTGAATTTAATTCCTGAATTAATTGAACTTTGTGATATTGTCCATATCTATGACAATAGTAATGTTCCATTTAGAATATTCAAGAAAAGAAAAGATGTCTATTATCACTGGGAAAATAAGTATTGGAATTTCTTAGATATTGAAGAACTTACTGGAATAAAAGAATATGAAAATTAATTATTCACATTATTTCAGTAGGATTTATTTTTATACTATTTTTTATGCGACAAGTTAAATTGTCTGTAATTTTTTTCTCACATTAAACATTTTAGTGTGTGTTAGTATTGTATTCCTCTTTGGAGTACTTTTAATCCTGTTGTATGTGTTATTCTCCCTTGAAACTGTGTTACTTGTAATGGTGGGTGGGTTGCATGAGAGGTAAAGCTTAATTTTCTTTTTAGCATCCATGGAAGAAAGTGCGAGAGAAAGACCATTATGGCTAATGTTAAATTAATTTGTTTGGGCCACATGTTCGGAAACGGACACGTAGGGTTCTGGAAGGATGTGAGAGAAACCTTTCTAACTTATCTGAATAAAAAAAGAAAATTTGTGAAATGACTACATTGTTGTAGTCATTATTATTATTTTGATGTTTATAATTTTGATGCTCCTGATGGATAGGAACTTATTAGTCCGAAACGGAATAATGAGTAACCTGCTGAGCCTGCAGACATCACAGCCTTTGCATCAAGTTCCAGTTCTGAAGCAGATAACAGACCGGTACCCGCATCTGTCTGGTATGTCTGAAGAACGGATACTACTTTGCTGCTTGTTGCTCTGTCTACAACGTATTGTGTTGCACTTTTAAGCCATGCTCTGTCTGCACTGTATGCATATTTATATGTCATCGGCAGCATCACGTCCACGTAAGGACTTAATGCAGCATAATCCTGACCGTAATATGTTTTTGTCGCAGCCTTTTCTGCAAATACACATGCGGATACTATAAGGTTCTTGTTGTATCCTTTTACGATGGAATGTACTGCTTTTACAAAGTTTGTCACAACTGTTGAATCGACGTTTGCTTTGGTTCCGCTGTATCGTATGTAGTCCAGGCACACTCCACTTATTCCATCTATTCTTATAGTGGATTTTATGAAGTTCTTGACCACTGTCTGTCTTGCGGTACTTATGTCGAATCCGTTATCGTTTTTTAAACAGACAATCCATGCGTGAACCCTGATGTTGGTGTTCTTGCACAGTTGGATTACACTTCTTAGCTTACTTGTATTGTTTTCTGCTGCAAATGTCTGCACGTATACATCGGTTATTCCGGCGTTTACCCATTTACTAACATCTGATGATGTTACGCTTGCACCAATCTGTACAAATAGTGAGGTAATCTTGTTTGTTGTCGTTTTTTCTTTAAATGTCAATGTTTCCTTGAGCTGTTGTGATGATATCTGCGCAGTTACAGTTGCCGTTCCTGCCTGTGTAAATTTGCTTGTTAGCGTATAATATCCTGAATCTGTCAGGGTCAGGGTTTTTGAAACTCCACATCCGTTAACGTTTACGTTCAGCGGAATGTTGTACAGTTCATTTCTTGCTGAAAGAGTTGTTACGCTTTTTCCGTTGTATGCATTGTACAAGGATACCGTTGTGGTAACTGTACTGTTAACGGTTCCCACGTTTGTATTGGTTAATGTCATGTAAAGCCAGTTGTTGACCGTGACTTTATGCAGTCTGCTGGTTGCGATAGTGTTGTAGCCCCACCAGTTGTAGTTTGCAGTAAATACTCCTGGATTATTGTATACGTCATTTTTGCCGTTGTTGAGTAGTATTGTGTATGTTATACTTACGTTTCCCTGTTTATTAAATACTGCTCCTCCATAGCTTGCATTGTTTCCTGATACGTAACATTTTTTCATCGTGAGCTGTGAGTAATAGTTTAACACTGCTCCTCCATATGTTCCCGTATTTTTTGTCAGACTTGTATTGTAGATCTGATTGTTCTTGGTGGATGTTTTAATGTATATTGCAGAGTTTTTGTTGGCATTGAGTGCACTGTTTCTTAAGTTCAGTATGGTATAGTTATATACTAGTATTGCTCCACCCGTGTTTGCTACGTTGTTTGTAAATTGTGAACGGTCTATCAGCATTGTGATTACGCCTGATCCCTGGGATGCGATTGCTCCCCCGTATTTGGCAGTGTTTGCATTGAATTTTGTGTTCGTGATGGTTGCTGTGAATCTGCTGAAGATTGCTCCACCGTAGTCTGTTGCCTTGTTGTTTTTTATTGAGGAGTCGGTCATTGTCAGTGTGTTTGTTGTGTAGATTGCCCCTCCTCTTTTTGCTGAGTTTGTAGTGAAGGTACATGAGGTTATATTTAGTTTTCCTGTGGAGTATACTGCTCCTCCATAGTTTGTTGCACTATTTTTTTCAAAATAGGTTTTGTAGAGTGTCAGTAATGACTGTCTGTTGTCTATTGCTCCTCCATTACTTCCAGTGTTTGAAATAAAAGAGCATGATTTTATCGTACTTTCCTTGGATTTGTAAATATATATGGATGTATTGCAGTTGTTTGTAAAGTTACATCCGTTAAGGCTCATTTTTCCCGTGGTGTAGATTACACCACCCTGTTTTGCCTTGTTTGTTGCAAATGTACATCTGGTTAGTGACATGGAACCTGTATTGTATATTACTCCACCGTTTGGTGCGTAATTTTTTGTGAATGTTGACTTGGTTACTATGAGCACTCCCTTGTTGTATATTGCTCCTCCTTTAAGTGCGGCTGTGGAAGACTGTATTTTTATACCTTCCATTCTCAGTGTACCTTTGTTGTATATTGCTCCTCCGTTTGCTTTGTCATGGGCATTCATTATTGTAAAAGCTTTCAGGGTTACGTTCGCAGTTACCGTGAATGTATGTTTCTGTTTGCTATTTATGACTGTTGATTTGGTACTGTTACCAATAATACTCACGTTCTTGTTTAGAAGTATTCCATAAGCTACGTAAGTTCCACTATTAAGGTAGATGGTACCGCCGTTTGTCACAGTATTGAATGCATTTTTCAGTGTGGCTTTCGGAGAATTTATTGTACCGCTATTACTGTCGTTACCTGTTGTGCTGACGTATACTGTTTTCAGAGTGTTCGCTGTAGTTGTGCTTTCTTTGGTGTTTTGTGTAGCGTTTGTCTTAGTAATAGTTTCCTCGGTGGTTGTTGCCGTGTTTTGTTCATAATTTGTTTCTGTGCTTGTTGTATCAGTGCTTACGATTTTTTCCACGTTTGCTGTGGAATTGTCTGTAGCAGATACTGCAGATATACAGATTAATAACAAAAATATCATTAATACTGGAAACATTTTCTTAAATGTATCTTTCTTTTTGATGCATAATCACCTCATATTATTTCTTAAGTTTATAATTATATACTTAATCTTTAATAAAGATGTTGAAAAAAAAGATAAATTTGCTGATTTAAAAAAAGAATATGGTGGGGCGGTTAGTTTCTTATGATGATATACGCCATGTATACTATGAAGAGTCCTACAAGTATGATACCGTCCTTGCGGTTGAAGTCATTTTTGTCATATGCGAGTATGTAGGTTATGATTACCATCACAATCATTATGAGAGTGTCGATAAACATAATGTTCGTGGTTTTTATCGGACTGATTGCGTTGGTTAAACCTAGGATGAGCAGTATGTTGAATATGTTACTTCCTATGGCGTTACCTATTGCTATGTCAGTTTTCTTGTTGTATGCTGCAGTTACACTGGTTATGAGTTCTGGCAGGCTGGTACCTATTGAAACTATGGTTAGTCCGACGAGTGTTTCACTCATGCCGACACTCAATGCTATTTCCTTGGCCGAATTTACCACGAGATCTCCACCTATCACTATGCCTATGATACCTACCACTATGTAGATTGCTATTTTGGACATTGTCAGATGAGTTGTACCTACCGGCATGTTGTCACTTTGCCTTCTTGCCTTGATAATGAGAAATGCAACATAGGCAATGATAAGTGCCAGTAGAATTATACCCTCAACCCGGCTAATTTGGCTACCTGTAAAGATGAATACCAGCAGGAGAATGCTGCTTAAGAGAAGTATCGGAAAGTCATGTCTGAGAGATTCGCGGGTGATGTCAATCTTGTACATTATCGCCGTAATTCCGATAACGCCGAGCATGTTGAAAATGTTACTTCCAATAACGTTACTTATTGCAATTGCATTGCTTCCGCTTAATGCAGAAGAAACGGATACTGCCGCTTCAGGAGCACTTGTACCGAAAGCAACAATTGTCAGACCGATAATCATTGCAGGTATCTTGAGTTTTGTAGCAAGATCACTTGCTCCCTCAACAAAGAGGTCCGCTCCCTTTATAAGAAAAACAAAACCGACAAGCAGGAGTATTATTGTTAGTATGGACATCATTATCTACTCTTCAAGTTTATGAATTTCATCCAGGAGTATTGGCAGGAATGAACCTATATCTGTTACTATGCTGATAACCTGTGCACTACCACGGTCTGCCAGTTTGGTGACGCTTGCATTGCTTATGTCAACGCAGACACTTTTTATTCTTGCAGGGAGCAGGTTACCTGTGGCGACGCTGTGTAGGAGTGTGGCAATCATTATGACCATGTCAACATCCTGCAGTTGCTCACGCATTCTCTGCTGTGCTTCCTGTGAATCTGTTATCACGTCAGGTAGTGGTCCGTCATCACGGATGCTTCCTGCAAGTACGTATGGTGTGTCGTTTTTAACGCATTCATACATTACTCCGCTTGTAAGAACTCCCTGTTCAACCGCATCTCTGATGCTTCCTGCCTTGTTTATTGTGTTTATTGCCTTAAGATGGTGCTTGTGACCATGTGCAACAAGTTCTCCTGTCTTGGTTTTAACGCCGAGGCTTGTACCGTAGAGTGCATCTTCTATGTCGTGTGTTGCAAGTGCATTACCTGCAAAGAGTTTGTTGACGTATCCTTCTCTGATTAGCTGTGCAAGTATTGGTGCACATCCGGTGTGTATGACTGCTGGACCTCCGACTACACATACCTTTCCGCCTTTGTCCCTGATTTTCTTCATTTCTTTTGCGACTCTGTGGATAATGCTGCGTGTTGGTTTTTCTGCTGATGCTTCACTGTTCATGAATTCAAAGGTATTTTTTCCCCTGGACTTTTCTGGTGGTGCCACGCGCACGCCCTTATGTCCTACAACAACCATTTCTCCTTTTTTGATGCTGTTTAATGCTTTGCAGGTTGCAATCTTTTTCTGGGTGTCAACAACCAGCATGCAGTCCATTTCAATATTGTCTATGTTTATCCAACGATTATCGTATCTTATCTCTGTGGTGTAGTTTGTTGTTGAATAAAAGTTATCCGGAACTGTCTTGTCCTTTTCTGAAGCTACAAGTTCTACTTCATCCTCTTCTATAAGCTGTGCTCCAATGTCTGTTACCCTGTCAAGTATTTGGTTCAGGGTTTCCTTATCTTCTGCCTGTATTCTTATTCTTGCGGTACTGATGTCAGTATTATGTTTTCCCACATTCAATTCTTCAATTTCATAGTCACCGTTCTGGTCTATGATGGTGTCCATTACTTTCTGCAGGGTAAATGAATCAATGATGTGTCCGCTTAATTTAATTTTCTGAACATACAATTTATTCAACATCCTATGGTCTTTGTTTTATTAATAATTTTATTATCGTGAAAGTTTGATTATACTACTATCTTTTTAAATCATAGTATAAACTATTTTTTGGTAAAATAATTTAAAATCAGTTAAAGTAAGTGGGAGGAGAGGGGTATGGGTATTGTTTAGAGTATACCCATTGCCTTGTTGGTTTTTAATATGGATTTTTCACCATCTTCTTCCAGTTCGAGCATTGCTCTTATTGCATCAACGTTTTCTGGTACAACATCAGATTCTTGGTGAACTGCTTGCATATAGAATAATTCTCCATCCACTACGTTAACAGATTCTTTCCATACAGGAATTTCATACATGTCTCCTCTTGAACGGCCTAGGTCTTTGGCAAATTCCATGAGTTCTGCTGTGGAACCTAGTTTGAGACTGGCATCTACTGGCAATACACGGTATGCTTTTTCAAATGTGTCGAGTACATCATCGGTTGATACGTTGTCTTCAAGTTCTACCATGATGTTGTGTGTGTGCATGAGTGTTGTTGGTACGGCCAGTGCCATTGTCATAACATCCATGTCCTTGATGATTGTCTGTACATCAGGACCGTGGTGTGAAGGAACTGTGGTTACTGGTTTAATAGCATTAATTGGACCTTTCTTAGAATCGTTAGGGTCTGCTGCACGTCTTACCATTACAGCTCTTACTTTTTTTACTCCGGCAA
Organism: uncultured Methanobacteriaceae archaeon; assembly: GCA_964620575.1. Taxonomy (GTDB): domain Archaea; phylum Methanobacteriota; class Methanobacteria; order Methanobacteriales; family Methanobacteriaceae; genus Methanosphaera. The sequence continues at coordinate 26,907 of CAZUHM010000005.1, forward strand.
GATCGTTGACCGGTTTTAGTGTACGGCATAATCCGGTAGTGTTACAGGATACTACACGTACGTAATCTTTTCCTAAACTTTCTTCATAGTTACTTTCTGCATTGAATGAAGTTCCTACAGGGTCGTGGTCTTCTCCACCTTCAAATATTGCTTTCAATCCTAATGGTTTGTATGTTTCTTCCATGTTCTGAATACCAACTCCACCAGGAGTACAATCTACTACAAGATCTAGTTTTTCAAATAATTCGTCAGCAGTACCTGTTACTTTAATTCCTGCTTCTTCAAACTGTTCTTCTCTTTCAGGAACACTGATGTATAAGTCATATCCTCTTTCTACAGCAGCTTTTGCTTCGTAATCAGGAGTTCTTTTAGTTACTCCAACTATTTTCATATCGTCTTGTGCAGTAACAGCGTCTGCTAC
>CAZUHM010000005.1:27337-36429 GCA_964620575.1 uncultured Methanobacteriaceae archaeon
TTCCGTATCCGTTAATTCCAATACCTTTCATAATAATACTTCCTATTGAAAAAATTATAAGGAAAGAAATTAGATTAGTTAAATCTATTTCATTTTATTATATAATAATATATGATGTGGTAGTTATTTATAATTATGTGAAATTCATGATAATTAATGACAAATTATTTTCTTGATATAAAAGGATACTATTATTCTACTACTCTTGGAACGTTTGTCTGAGTACCTTTATATTTGCCCATATCAGATCCGAATTTGTAATTCTTGTTATCATATCTTATTTCTATAAGACAATAGTCCGGATATCTTGGTATTGCACCATACTCTGTAATGACAACGTTTCCATCACTGTCAACTTGATGGATTTCAAAGGAGGATGGATTGTTAAGTTTGGAACCGTCCCTTGAATATGTTGTCATGATATCAATATTTTCGCCGGTATGCTCTTTTCCAACATTAATTGTTGCCGTTATCCCTGTATTAGGGTTTCCATCCAAATAAAAAGATGCGGTATTAACAGTCAATCCCTTGCTCGCAGTAGGTGCTGCCGAATTTTGATTGTCTGATGAACCTGTATTCACATTGTTGTTTGTTATGAATATTATTGTTCCCGATATTATGGCCAGTATGATTAGTATTGTGATGCTTATAATTATCAGATTCTTCTTTTCAGTAGAAGAATTGTCTGCAGTTTCTGGTATGTGGGAATCATTTTGTATGGTATTGTTAAAATTATTTAATGAAGTTCCACATTTCTTGCAGAAGTTAGCGTTGTCTTCATTTTCAAAACCGCAATTTCTACAAAACATAATATGCCTCCTTTTAATACTATTAAATTAAAATATGATGATTTGCTGGAATATAATGTTATTTACATCAATTAAAATCTATTATATGTAAATATGTGTTATCTTCTTGAAATATGTTATTGGTTGCAAATTATTGTATTGTTATTATTGTTAAAGTGGAAAAACCCTCATGAAATGTAATGTAGCAGGTTATTTCTCAATAAAACGTCCTAAAATATTAAAATATTATTAATAAAAGAAAAAAAGTATTCAATTTATTCTACGTTATAGTAAAGTATAACGAAGTAAAATTATAACACCTTAGAAAAAAGTTAAATATACATAATATCCACTCGGAAAAATAACACACATCTGTATAATATGAACATAACATCATCAAAAAAATAAAATATTAAAAATAATAAAGTATAAATAACATAAAATTAAAAAAATACTAATAGAAGATAAAAATAAATAAACGATTAATCTTTTTTATATGGAAATGTTTTCAATATGTCTTACTTCAAAGATACAACTTGGAACAGTTATTATGAAAAAAATATGTAATAGAACAATTAGTTATATGAACCTTAGGCAATAAGGAGATAACTTAGTAAGTTTGAATCATCGAATTCGACAACAATAGAATCCTCATCTTCTAAAAGATAGGAATTCAAGAATACAATTCAAGTCAATATTAAATAATTTTAATAACAAAACAAAAAAATATAGGTGAAAATAATAGTATTATGTTTACAATTGAAGATTGTATCGATATACTGAAGAATGTTACAGTTAATGATATTATAGTTTCTCAACATTTTTCTAAAAGATTAAAAGGCAGATCATTAGATATTACTTCTTATTTAAAAGAACTTATTAATCAAAAAAATATGGAAGTAACATATGCTAAAGGACGAAATAGATTTATGATAAAATATTATTGTGAATCAATTAATAAAATTATTACAATAATTATTCATATTCAAGATAATAAACAAGTAGTTTTAATTACAATTTACTAAATAGGTGATAATATGGTTAAGTATGATATATATACATATGATGAATTAACTGATTCATTATTTTTAGCATTTCCTGTAGAATACGAATTTAAAGAGGTTATTGCTTTAGAAGAGGAAGTACTCCTTGAAATCGATATGAATGGACGTCCAAGAGCATTGGAAATATTAAATGCCAGTAAAAATTTCAATGTATCCAAGGAAAGTCTTTCAAAAGTAAAAAAATTAGAAATGCTTATTGAAATTACGAATATTCAAATAATGATAAATGTATCATTAACATTAAATACAGAACAACCAGTTATTGTTTCAGAAACTGTTGGTAATATCTCAAATTCTCCGAATACAACAGAATCATTAGCTGTTTCTTTTTAAGTTTCAACGCAATTAAACAAAAGAAGTATATATCATTCTTTGTTATTGAGTGTACTTGTGATAAATAGAATAATGGTCTAAATTCTAAGTAATTGGGAATAAAATGGATGAATTTACATAGTTTATCAGTAAGTTCTGAACAACTACTTTTAACAGTTTAATTTAATCCTAATAAAAAGAGGTATTGATTCTTTGTTATGGGGTAGTATAACGAAGAAATATAGTTTTTATTTTTGTTGTGGTTTTAATATGGGCTCATAAGATGATAATCTTATGAACCATTTACAAAATATATTTAAGTTTAAAACTTCTTCATAAACTTTTATTCTAAAATCCTATTTTTTTCATTCCAGTGTTCTTACTTATATGTTATTGCTTTAAAGATTAAACCCATGATGTCCATGAGTAAAATCTTAAAGATAAAGTGAATGCTAAGAATAATATTATGATTGCATATGTGAAAAATCCTGAACTGGACTTTAAATTTAAGGGAATTACCTTATCCACATAATCAATAAACAAGAACATTAACTCAAATAATAGACAAATAAATGCAAGTACTAAGAACCTTGTATGGTAATTTTGAAAATAATTTCCTAAACCAAATAGAACACAACACCACATATTAAACATACTGGCTAAACCTACAATGTTAATTGGATAACCTTCACCAGTAAAAGCTACTGATTTGACAACACCGTTAGGCAATATTTGTTTCTTATTATGAGTAAAAACATTCGAACGTAATTCCATAATTGAAAGAGGAATAATTAATACCACAAATATGAATACAATGACTAATAAAAATTCTGCCCTATTAAATACAAAATAATCTATTAAAAAAATTAAATATCCTGGAATTAAACTCAAAATATTCAGTAATATTGCTCCCCATCTATCACCTAAAGCATCCCAATCTTCAATTGGATGTTTATTTTCATCATAAAATTTTATATTAAATAATCTATTAATTTTTAATAAAATTTTATCTAATATACAAACAGTCCATACAATTGAAAGAATTATACTTAAAAAAATTGACACACCTAAAATAGGCATAATATAATCCATGTAATAACCTCCTAATTTGGATGATAACCAGAACTTTCAATTAAAGCATTCCACATTGAACCTTCCAATATATTTATGGAATAAGTTTCAATCCATTGGGGAATTGTTCTGAGATTATTTTTTGCAAGAGCATATCCTAAAGAAGCCACAATTTTAGTAACAACTTTTTCTCCAACAAAATATGCTATTTTTTCTTCAGTACCAAAAGGAGTAGCAGATAAAATAATACTTGGGGCAGCCGCAAGATAGTAATATGGGCAATTTAAATCATCTAAACTATTTACTCCTGTAGCTAAATAACACAAAGCAACACCACCGCATACTGCTGCTAATGGTAAAAGACCCGGTCCAAATGCAATCATGAAAGTAACGCCTGTTCCAATTAATATGGAACCAGTTAAATCTTCTACTTCATTAAATACTGTCCATGCACCTTCATTTACATCTTCTGGAGCTTGTTGTTGAACATTTTCAAAATAATCATCACAAATATTTCTCAAGTAATCCAAACCTTCTTTTAAGAAAGCTACTAACGTATCTGTATTTGTATTTTCAAATCCATATCCAAATTTTGATGATCCCATTCCACCACCATCGAATTCAATACTCGCGTTTGTGTCATTTGAACCAGCATTCATCCTACTCATCATCTTCATATAATTTTTTATTATTTCACGATTATTACGTATATTAAAGTTATAATCACCATTAGAATAAATTGTTATAACATAATCCGAATTATTTTCAGTTTTAATAGTAATGGTATTTGTTTTATTATCTAATCTGAATTCAAGGTTCCTTTGATTAAAGAAATCGGCTCCGAATAAGCTGGCTGCTGATTGTGCTTTTGTGTCTCCTGCTAATCTCAGTACCACACATTCTAAATATGAACCCAAATATCCACTTAAAAATTTATATAATTTTTCGTTTGTTGAATTTTGTCCGGTTATATTAAGACCATAATATCCATCATCAATATCAACACGAGTAATTCCATTCAGGTCTATATTCACTCTCATCTGCGTAGCTTTAATATTAAATGTTGTAATGTTAAGTTTATATGATAGCACTGTTGTCATAGCATTGTATAAATACATGTGTGTTAGTCCTGTTAAATAGGTTCCATATGCTGATTTATAAACACTTTTATTATACTTATTGTATTGTTTAACTGTATCATTTATAATATTGTAATCTATCTTCTGATTTGATAATATGTATGTTTGTACACTTTCTAATGTTTTACCATTAATTTTTGTAGCACTCAGATAGTCCCTTATATAATCTTGTTTATAAAAATTATTACTTACAAAATAACAATCAATATAATTTAATAATGGTAAATACAGGGTAACAATTTCTGTTTTGATCGCATTATTAATTACTGATGTTTTTATTTGTTTTGTCTCGGTTAATTCTTTAATGAAACTTACTTGGTTTGTACTACCATAGGTGTAATCATAGTATTCTATTGTGATATTGTTGTTTTTTAGGTAAATTAATAAGCCAGGAGTAGATAATTTTTCTATTGTGGTAAGTGTACATGTTTTTGTTGTGTAATTATAGAAATAATATTTTCCATTTTTTAAATTATTGTTTGTACTATTCACTTCTAGATTCAGCACGTTTTTTGAATCAATTAGTAATTTAGTTTTTTGATAGGGAAATTGCATTGTATAAGTGTAGTTCATTCTATATTTTAATCCATCACTTCTGGTATAAATATAATTTTCCTTTTTATTCGAATAATTATTAAATATTTCATATTCAATTTTTGAATTTTTAGTTGTGGTAATTTCATTATAGAATCCCAGAATTTCCTTTTTATTGTTTATCCACGCACTTCTTACTCCAGGTTGATCCATTTGTATCCCTATTTTTTGTGTTCCATCATTATATACATTGGTTAAATTAATTATTTTCACATTTGTTATTGCTCTTGGTGATAATGGAACTTTATATGTATAAACGGGCGAAACATATCCCTCGTCTGAAATTGTAAAATATTTTAAAGTTTTTCCTTTGTTTACTAGGATATCCTGGTATAAATTTGAATTTAAGTTTATAATTTTACTACTTTTACTTGTTTTGGGGTCGGAATTATCTGTAGTGTAATTGATCTTTCTTGTTATCTTATTGAAAGAGAATCCAATCAATTGAGCATTGTCGTTATTAGTCCATAATACAGATATTATTCCTATACTTGGTGTTATTATTCGTGGTGGTTGATACAATAGTATTTCTGATTGTTTATTCCTATAATCTATTAATATTGCTTTTAGTTTTGTTTTTATACTAATTTCCAAGATTTTTCCTGATGTGTAAAGTTTATCATTTTTTGTTGGTGTACTACCATTTATTGTGTAATAAATTTTTCCTGGTTTGTTTCCTATAATTGTTATGTTTTGACGATTATTCCGTACATCAGTTTGATTTAATACTGTTACATATGGTGAAGGGTTTTGTAATTTGTAATAATATATTGGACTTTGTTTCTTATTGCTTGTTGTTATTGCAAAGAATTGCAGTAGTGTATTATTGTGTATAGTAAGTGTATTTGTGTATTTTGTGCTTTGGGTGGTTGGTTTGGATCCGTTTATTGTGTAATATATTGTGCTGGGTTCTGCTGTCGATATGTTTAATGAGTTTTCATAACCATTGCTTGATAGTTTTGTCTTACTTGTTATGTAGGGTAATGTTGCTCTAAATACACCATATGAGAGTATGGGGGTTGTTTCATTATTACTGTTTGTTGCAAAGAATCTTACCCATGTATTGTTGTAGATTGTAAGGGTTTGTATGTATTTTTTACTATTTGTTGTTGGAACAGTACCATTTCTAGTGTAGTATATTGTAGCTGCTTGTGATGCTTTGAGAGTTAAGTTGTATTTTCCATTTCCTATATTTTTACTTGTTGCTGTTACTGTGAATTGGTTTGCACTATTTGATGTTAATGCATTGGATTCGGTTGAATAGTCATTATTGTATAATGCAATTATATCTATTTTGGCTAATAAATTTCCAGTATTATATTTATGCCTAGCAATTCTAGCATACAAATATACTAAATCATCAAAACTGAGGGTAGTACCTTTAAAGTTTACATTTTTTGGATTTCTTCCATTAATGTGATAACAGTCTATAATTGAATTTGCTATGTTTAAGTAATCTTTTTTTCTTATACTTTCACCTGGTTTATTTGTTCCCATGGTACTTGTTATATGAGTATAAGTTCCAAGATTAATATTTTCTGTGGAATTTAAAGATTTACATAATAAATATAACAAATCATTCATATTCACAATTTTACCATTAATTCCGACAACTGATGGGAGCCTATGATTATTGTCTATAAAATTAGCTGTTCTGTTGGCTCCATCAAAAATATTCTTGTTTGTAAAAGTTAGGGTATTACCTTTTACTTTAATATCGGGTGTTGAACTGTTTATTTGATAATTTGTATTTTCATTTAGATTTCTAGTAATTTTTTCAAATTCTGAATTATCTGATAAATATTCTTCATTTGAAATCGATTCCATATTTTCTATGTTATTTTCATTAAATGTGTTTTGATTATCTGTTTCATTGTAACTGTAATCTGTGGATGCTGTATTATTTTCTATCATTTGGTTATTGGTTGAATCATCATAATCTTCTGCAGATACAGTTGAAACAAATAATATGATTAATAAAATAAATAAAACATTTTCATAAATACTTTTAATAGTATTTATCCTCCTATAAATTTGATAAAAAAAGTTATTATATCAAAATAACAACATATCCACTTTTGTATTTAAAAGTATATAAAATTTTTGAAAAAAACACAATTTAAACAAATGATATCAAAAAATTACAATAATTAGGTAATGTTAATATAATTAAAGATTAATTATTAAATTTATTTTCTGGTGTTGGCAATAACTATTTTTTGAACAAAAATAAGACTATGTAACACTGAGTTTTGAAATCAGTTCAACATAACAAAAATATGAATATCTAGAATATTATATTATTCTAATATCCTGTTAAATATTGAATATCATTATTCTGTAAATCCGATAACTAATGTGCCAATTGCAGCATCATGAGGTAGATCATAACAATCTTTAATATAATGATCTGAAATTGTTGATGGAATAGCTACTTTAAGGCTTGACACGAGACTTTCTAAATTTTTGTCCGTGAAGAAAAAACTGCTGGCACTGCTTATGACAAAAAACTGTTTTTCACCCGGTGTTGTAAGATTTTTGTATGTTACGAAGTTATCGGATATGAAAAACACGTCTGGATCATCCCTTAATTCCTCCAGTTCTTCTTCATCATATATTGCTTCACCAATAATTTTACCGGATTCCGTTCTCAGCGTGAAACTGGAATCATTAACTTTTTCAGTGTCAAGTTCTCCGACGTCCTTTTTAGTGTTGTCCATGACAAGAATTATGGCCTCATCTTCTTCAAATGCTTCATTCATTCCTTCATTAATAAATGGAACCAGTTCCTCTAATCTTTTCATTTCATGCTCTAAAATACCTTTTTTCATATCATCCGACATTATTTCAGCAATAATTATGCTCTCGTCTTCCTTTATTATTTCCAGCAGTTCTGATTTAACACTCATATCTTTTTCACCCTTTATTTTTTCTCCTAATAAGTTTTTTCTGGATTTTCTTCTAATTCTTCTTTTTCAATATCTTATCTTATCAATATTTAAAACTTATATTGCATTATTTAAGTAGTTATTGTAGTAACAAAACTACTGGTATGTTCAAACATACCATTATGTCCATGGATAATGAATTATAGGTAATAATTATGTATTTTGAAAATTAAAAATAACATCATGAATGAATACGATGAAATTTATGAACATTGGGGTGGACCTGATTGTCCGATGGATGCAACATTGGAGTTAATAGGACGTAAATGGGTTGTTGCAATTATCAGGGACATGTATGTTGGAAAGAAACATTTCAGCCAATTCAAACAAAACAAGCCTAATCTAACGAATTCCGTCTTATCAGATACTTTGAAGTTTATGGTTGAAAAGAATTTAATAGAAAAAGTTGTGAATGATGATGGTACACGAAACAATACAGAGTATCATCTTAAGGATAAGGCACGAAAACTCAATAAAATAATTTATACAATGATAGAGTATGGTTTGGATGAACTGGGCTGCTGTGATAATATGCCTGAAGTAAAAAGCAATATGAAGAAAGCTTATCAGGAACTATTTAAAATTGAAGAATAAACAATACATTTACTTGAATTATCAAATATGCTATTCTTAATCTAAATTTAAAAATTTCAATAAATATAAGATTTGAAATTTATACTGAAATAGGTTTTATTCCTATAATTGGAATGTTTTATCATTAAACGACATAATGGGTCTTGCAATTAGTAAAACACTTCCAAGAAACGAAACATTATTTATTGTAAAAGCTCATATTAAATATAAAAAGTTGAATTGGATTTATTGGGGGAGGAACTATTGCAATGATGATCACATTAATCAAAAGACAGACGGGTACAGATGTTATTGAAGATTTGATTGAAAAATATGGTTCTAAAAAAGAATTAGAACGATTATTTAATCAAACAAATAATGTGGAACTGTTGATTGATTTAGAAAATTGGAATTATTTCTTAGAAAATTCTAATGAAATTATCGAAAAAGGAGAAGCTTTGGTTACTAATAAAATTAATTTATCACAACTGGATTTTGAAGTTCTATCTGCAATTAAATACAATGAAATAACTTCTATTAGAGCAGCAGATAAAATGCATAAAGATGTTAAAACTATTCAGCCTAAAGTTCATAAATTATCTG
>CAZUHM010000006.1:0-13761 GCA_964620575.1 uncultured Methanobacteriaceae archaeon
ATGTTCTTGGAACCAATAATGTGACTGTAAGTTATGCTGGAAATACTAACTATAATAGTAACTCAACCAAAACCACATTCAAAGTAAACAAACAGAACATAATAGTCACAGTCAATTCCATCAAGACAGTCAGATATAAAGATAATGTGACAATCACAGGAAAAATAACCGATAAGAACGGAAAAGGATTATACAATATTAACGCAATAATTTCCATTAACGGTAAACAATCCAAAGCAAAAACAGACACCACCGGAGCATTTACACTTACAACAACTGCTAATGTTCTTGGAACCAATAATGTGACTGTAAGTTATGCTGGAAATACTAACTATAAAACTAACTCAACCAAAACCACATTCAAAGTAAACAAACAGAACATAATAGTCACAGTCAATTCAATTAAGACAGTACGATATAAAGATGATGTAACTATAACAGGTAAAATAACCGACAAGAATGGAAAAGCATTATACAATATCAATGCACTAATATACATAAATGGTAAGCTATTTAAAGCAAAAACAGATACCACTGGAGCATTCACTCTCACAACAACAGCTAATACTATTGGAACCAATAACGTAACAGTAAGTTATGCTGGAAATACTAACTATAAAACTAACTCAACCAAAACCACATTCAAAGTAAACAAACAGAACATAATAATAACAGCAAATTCCATCAAGACAGTAAAATACAAAAACAACGTAACTATCACAGGAAAAATAACCGACAAAAATGGAAAAGCATTATACAATATCAATGCACTAATATACATAAATGGTAACTTATTTAAAGCAAAAACCGATACCTCTGGAGCATTCACACTCACAACAATAGCAACCACACGCGGAACAAACAACGTAACAATAAGCTACGCAGGAAACACCAACTATAATAGTTATGAAACCACCACAACATTCAAAGTAACCTCTTAAAAATAATTAAACTTCTCTTTTTTTCCCTTTTTTTTATCAATTAACAATTGTATTTAATATTATCACAGCAATACTTAGTTTTGAAGTGTGTTATAATGATTTACATCAGCTGTTGCATTTTTTGATTGTTTAATAGTGCATGGTGTATTGATAAAGATTCCATTCAATGTTTTATTAATTCTCCTTTATCAGATATGTAATTTATTGTATGTGAAAAAGTCAGAAAAGAGTATATATTTGATTATAACCATAATTATATGTGTTTAACTCAAAAATCGATGTTGTATATTCTTAATTTTGTTGAAAAAGATAATTATGACCAAAACTCTTTTTCTTGAGAAATTTTATTAAATTTTAAAGATTATATATTATAACAATATTCAATTATTTTTTATGAGTATGAATATATAGTTTAATAATAATTTTAGGGTAATAACTATGTTTAATAAAAAAGAGAGGATGTTTTTATTATCTGTAGTAGTTATGTTGATAATTGGATTGACTGTAGTATCTGCAGAGGATGTTGACGAAATATCTTCAACATACAATGGAATACAGGATACTTCTTATAATCATATTACCGATAGTTTTCAAAGTACTATATCCAATAATAAGAATATTTCAAAAAATTCTGAGGATAGAATATCTAAAACAGATAATGATGAACATAAATATGTTTATGTGAATAATTCGGGTAATTCTTCTAGTGATGGTAGTGATTATTCAAATCCCACTACATTTGACAATGCTTGGAGTAATGTTGAAGATAATGGGATTATATTTTTGTTAGGTGATGAGGATACTGTTTATAATATTTCATCAAATATTAAAACAAGTAATTTGAAGTCTAATGTCAAAAATATCACCATTATGGCAAATAATCAGTATACTGTTATGAATTTTTTCTCATCAAATTGTATAGAAGTAAGTTCTAACCATAATTTAAATATTGTGAATATCACATTTATGAGAAATTATGCATCAGATGTTTGCCTTATTAAAAATAATGCAAATTTATTTTTAACTAACTGTTCATTTAAGGATATTACATCCATTAATGGAATAATTTACAACAGTAATACTTTGGTTGTAAATGCTTGTAAATTTATTAACAACAATGCTTCAAGAGCTTTAATTTATAATGAGAATTCAAGTATTACGATGAATAATTGTTTATTCAAAGATAATATTGCAGTAGAAGGTGGTGTTTTATCTTCAATTAGAAGTAAGGTTGATATTTTTAATTCTTCATTTGTTGCTAATAGGGCTTCATTTGGTGGTGTTTTTTTAATCAGAGACAACAGTACATTAAAAGTTAATAAGTCTTATTTCGTTAATAATTCTGCAGTATATTATGGTGGTGTAATAAATTCATGGTATTCCTCCAGCATATTTGATGATTCCCAATTTTTAGATAATTATGCTGATGTTGGTGCAGTAGTTTATAGTGCAAATAATAATCTGACAAAAATCATTAATTCATTATTCGAGAATAATACTGCGATTACTGCAGATACAGCATACTCTTTTGGAGAGAATTTGATTATTGAAAATAATGCAATCATTAATTCAAATAACAGGAGTTCTATTTATTGTTATAAAACGGATTATATACTGGATAATAATTGGTGGGGTGTTAACAATCCTGATTTTAGTTTATTAACAAATAATTTATTGCCAGGTAACTGGAGATTAATGACAGTTAACTCAGAAGTTAAAAATGATTATTATGTTATAAATGTTTCATTAAATCAGTTGAGTAACTCCATGATTTCAGATAATAATTTATTTAACAGAACTGTTTATTTTACTACAGATAATGGTGTTTTAGATTTTGATGCAAGTAACATAAGTAAAGATATCACCAATATTTTTAGTGGTAATTTAGATGATATTAGTGTCAAAATTGATAATCAAGTTATGAAGTTAACTGATAAATTAGTTCCATATCTTAGTTTAAGTAATGTTTCAGCTATTATTAATGAGAATATTAGTATTGCTGTACAGTGTAATCAGGATATTAATGATAGTATAACCATAAGAGTAGATAATGTTTCATTAATGGATATCAGACCTATTAATGGTTTTGCTACAGTTAGTTATATCTTTAATGACAGTTGGAATCCAGGTAATTACATATTATCTGCTTCAATTACAGACAGCATAAAGTATGCTGATGTCATGGTTAATGTTTCATTAGTGCTAAAAAGTTCTACACATACTATAGTAAATACTGTGACGAGGAATGTTGAAGAATATTATGATAATGTTACGATTAAAAGCAGACTAAGTTTGGATACTGCCCTAAATTATCAGACTAATATAAAAGATCAAAAAAGTAGTGGGAATTGTTGGGCTTTTGCTGCTCTAAGTACTCTTGAATCAGCATATTTGAAAGCTTATGGTAGAGCATATAACTTTTCAGAGAACAATATGAAAAATGTGCTTAAGAAGTATTCCATTATTGGAGATACTGAAACCGATCCTGGTACGGGAGCTAATGAATTGGAACCAATTTCTTATCTTGTAGGCTGGTATGGGCCGGTTGATGAAAGTGTAGATGCATATGATGAGTATAGTATTATGTCACCATTACTTAACAATAGTATTAAAGTAGAAGATGTTTATTTCTATTATAGAACAAGTTATGTCGGAAAAGACAATAATTTATTAAAAGAGGCTATTGCAAAATATGGAGCATTAGGTTCATCAATATACGCTGGTTATTCTGGTTCATCAGCCAGAAGTTTATATAAAACGGATACAGCTTATGCAGATCATGCAATAAGTATTGTTGGATGGGATAATTTTTATAGCAAAGATAATTTCTATGGTATGACCAAACCTCAAGACAATGGTGCATATATTATTAAGAACAGTTGGGGAGAATCAGTAGGAGACAATGGTTACCAGTATGTTTCATATTATGATACATCACTTGCCGGCGTGGATTTTCCTGAAAATATACTCTACAAATCATTTAGTTATGCTTTTCCTGTGAAAGAATATGAAAACTATACAAACATATATCAACATGATACTGTTTCAAATGTTGTACGATATTTAACTCCTTCTGCCTGGATAAGAAATGTTTACACGGCACAGCACAATGAAAGCATTGCAGGAGTTGGAACTTATATTTATAAGGATTGTGATTATGAAGCTTATATCTATGTGAATGATAAATTATGTTATTCTCAGGAAGGTAACTTTACACAGGAAGGATATAGAATAATTAAATTAAATGAATATGTGTCATTGAAAGAAGGAGATATTTTTAGAGTCGATTTAAAATTAAAATCACATGATGGTGATCATACTTTAATTACATTACAGGACACTACTAATTATAAATCAATATCAAATGAAAAACAATCCTTTATCAGTACTGACGGTGAAAACTGGAATGATTTATACTATGATACAGACTATCCCGGTTCTGCTGCTTGTCTAAAAGTTTATACTAAAGACATAGCAACAATTAATTCAAATATCATAAATCAAACAGAAGATTATATTATTACAACCACTGTGGATAATTTAAAAAGTTCTGGAAGATTATATTATAAAATAGATGAAGAATATTATCGTGATAATGATGAAAATATTATATTCCTTCCCGTTAATGAAGATGGAAATTATACTATAACATTACATCCACAAAATAGCAATTATAAGTATAATTTAACGGTTACTCTTGAAACAGACAGTAACAATATTAGTGAAACTTTTGAATTTACCAATCCTTTGATAATAAGTATTGAAACTAGTAATTATACGTATCATGTAAATGAATTGCAGAAAATAAATGTTTCATTAATAGCAGCAAATGCTGAAAATATGTCTATTGATGAGGGAACAGCGTATTTATATGAAAATGGTGTTCTTGTTGATGAATGTTACGTAATAAATGGAAGTGCTGTGTTTGTAGTTAATAAATCTGTCGGTAACTATGAGTTCCTACTCGTATATAATTGCTCGGAAGATTTTATATGTTCTGATACAATTCTGAATTTAAGTATATTGAAAAATAATTCCTTTATAACAATAAATGATATTGAAAATGTATCATATAATGAAATTGTCAATATAAACGGTACTTTAAAAGATAATAATATGAAAAATATTGATGGAGATATTGTTTTAATAATTAATGGTGTAACTTATGAGATTCGTGTAAATAAGGGAATATTCGGTTATAGTTATAATGCAAACAAAACAGGTATTAATAATATAACTGCATTTTATTCTGGAAATGATATTTATAACAGTTCTTACTCATCAATAATCTTTGAAGTTAATAAAATAGATACAAAAATCACCATAAGTAATAATGATGAATTCCTTGTTAATAATACTGTGAAAATTAGTGGAAAAATTGTTGATAATATAGATAGAGCCACAGAAATAGACAAAATAAACATAACAATCAACAATACTAAAAAAGAGATTAGAGTAAATTCATCAGGATACTTTGAATATTCATTTAAAGTTAATCAAACTGGCATAATTAACATTACTGTAAACTATGATGGAAACCAGAATTATATTGGAAGTAGTAACCAAACATCAATCAAAGTAAAACAGATCAATACAAAAATAACATCAGATATTCAATTGGATACAGCAAACGATCAAGTATTTATCATAGGTATATTAACAGATGAAAATAACAACACAATTAAAAATGAACAAATTACACTAAACATTAACGATGAAACATATACATTAACCACAAATAACATAGGACTGTTTAATCATACAAGCACAACAAACACAATAGGATTAAATTATGTAAACATGATATATGATGGAAATTATTATTACAACAGTACAGGAATAAATAAAACATTTACAGTACCAAAGAAAAACATAACAGCAACAATAAACATAAACGACCCAAACTATGCAGAAAATATGACAATCAATGGAAAATTAACTGATGAAAACAATAAAGAAGTTAAAAATGAAACAATCATAATTTCAATCAACAACAATCAATACAATACAACAACTAATGACAAAGGCGAGTATATTATTACAAAAACTGCAACAAGAGTTGGAATAAATAACATAACCCTAATATATAATGGAAACACCAACTACAATGAATACGAAATATCAACCACAGTTAATGTAGAAAAGCAAGACATAATCATAACATACAATCCAATACAAGACACAAAATACAAAGAAAATCTAACAATCACAGGAAAAATAACAGACATAAACGAAAAAGCACTCTACAATATCAACGCCCTAATCAACATCAACAATAAATTGTATAAAGCAAAAACAGATTCTACTGGTACATTCACATTAACAACAACAGCAAACACGGTAGGCCTTAACAATGTAACACTCAGCTACGCAGGAAACATCAACTACAACAGCTACCAAACAAACACCACCTTCAACGTTGACAAACAGGACATAACCATAACATACAATACAATTAAAAATGTTAAATACAAAGATAGCATAACTATTGCAGGTAAAATAACTGATATTAATGGAAGAGCATTATACAACATCAATGCATTTATTTATATTGATGGTAAATTGTCTAAAGCTAAAACAGATAGTAATGGTGCTTTCACATTATCAACAACAGCAAACACAGTAGGACTTAACAATGTAACAATAGAATACAATGGAAACACCAATTACAACAGCTACCAAATAACCACATCATTCCAAGTAGAAAAACAAGACATAATCATAACATGCAATCCAATACAAGACACAAAATACAAAGAAAATCTAACAATCACAGGAAAAATAACAGACATAAACGAAAAAGCACTCTACAATATCAACGCCCTAATCAACATCAACAATAAATTGTATAAAGCAAAAACAGATTCTACTGGTACATTCACATTAACAACAACAGCAAACACGGTAGGCCTTAACAATGTAACACTCAGCTACGCAGGAAACATCAACTACAACAGCTACCAAACAAACACCACCTTCAACGTTGACAAACAGGACATAACCATAACATACAATACAATTAAAAATGTTAAATACAAAGATAGCATAACTATTGCAGGTAAAATAACTGATATTAATGGAAGAGCATTATACAACATCAATGCATTTATTTATATTGATGGTAAATTGTCTAAAGCTAAAACAGATGGTAATGGTGCTTTCACATTATCAACAACAGCAAACACAGTAGGACTTAACAACGTAACAATAGAATACAATGGAAACACTAACTACAACAGCTACCAAACAAACACAACATTCCAAGTAGAAAAACAAGACATAACAATTACATCTAATCCAATAACAAATATTATAAGTGGTGAAAATGTAACAATCAATGGTACAGTAAATGACAATAATGGATATGCAATCAACAACATTAATGTAAACATACGAATTAACAATAAGCTATTCAAAGTAAAAACCGACAAAATAGGAGCATTCACATTAACAACAATCGCAACCACACTCGGAACAAACAACGTAACACTAAGCTACGCAGGAAACACCAATTACAATAATGTTGAAACAGTCACAACATTCAATGTAATTACCAAAAAAACATGAATATACTATTTTTACTTATTTTTTTTCTTTTTAGGGAGTGTACAACAATTATGGGTTCGGAGGATAATTGTTCCTAAGAATAGATAAAAAAATCAAATTTCAAAACTATTTTTTTAGGTTAAATATACTATGATTTGATTGTTTGTTTTAGTTCTATGTTATGTAATATTACCATGTTTTGTGCGACTTATTGTACGTAGTTTTTTGTTTTTTCGACATTTGTAGCAGTGATTTTCTTTATCTTTTATTATGTTGTGTTTGGATAATTTACCTTAGTTGTGTTTGTTTTTGTCTTTTTATATGTAGGTAGTCCGTTGTCATATTTGTTGTTTATGAATATGCATTAAAGAAGTTAAATCAAATTAAAGAATAAAACAAAAAACACAACAAAAAAATAACAATAAAATGGAAATAAATAAATTTAAAGTCATGAAAAAATTAGTCATCAATGAGAATTGTCACACCCTCATGATTGTTGAAAAAAGGATTTAATAATCATTTATCTTTAAAAATTAAAATTGAATCATCTGTTAAATCTGCACGGATATCTTCAAGTCCTAAATCAGCTAAATCTGCAGATCGTCCCCCGTTTTTAGAAATTCCAACACCTGCCTTTAATCTCACTCCTGTTTTGTCGCCAACAGTTTTGAGAATTTCTCTTAATTGGCTTTTTGTGATACCGTTTGATGGAGCCATATAATTATCGCCCCCAATAAAGAAACATAATCCATTATGTTTATATAATTCTTTCATTAATTCGTTTAAAACATCATAAACTACGAGGGAGGTATCATATGCTGTTTCAACATCGGTTAAAGTTGTGGTTATATCATCAATATCAATATGGGCTATTTGTACTTTAGATTCTTCCTCGTTTGCTAATGATTCAATATTCAATATTTCACAACGATCCTTGGATTGTGCTCCACCTCCTTTTTGAATCATTTCTGTAGCTATTTTCTGAGCTTCACGAGGATTATCTCTTGATGCTATTCCCATACTTATTGTTATAGGATATCTGTTTCTTATTGACTCTTGAATTTTTATGTGATCCTGTTTGTCAATTCCATTACTTATGGCTATAAGATTATCAAATCTATTATAAAATACTATTCCACCACGTGCACCAAATTCTCGTTCTAAATCACCATATAACCTTGATTGTAGTGTTTGTAGATCTGGTTCTGCCCTAGGATTTGGAGTAACAGTCCATGGTCCATAATTATCAATTTGAATTAATGTAATTTGTATCATTTAATCACTTAAAAAAAATTTTATCCCTTGTTTTATTTATTTTCAAGTATCATCTTAGCAAGTTTTATTTTATCATCTAATGTTTTAAGAATTATATTAGTTAATGATACTTTATCTATAAATTCCTTTAAACTATTAGTATATATGTCATCCGTAGTATTTATTATATAATGATTTAGGAATTCATTATATATTCGAGCAACACCTACTGGATTTACTTCATATCCTTTTGCTTTCATGAAACTTGCTGCCGGTCCACTTATTGCATTTTCCCCGATAATCGGTGATACAGCAGTTACATAGGATTTCTTTAGAATTTTTGAAACGTTATTCATTGAAATTATGGGATTTATCGATGTTATTGGGTTTGATGGTCCTATAATTATTTGATCTGAGTTTTCTAATGTTGATAATACTTCACTTGTAGGTTCGACTTGGGAATATATTACATCCAATACTTGCTCCTGAGTTTGTTTGTTTATAAGATATTCATGGAATGTTCTTATTCCTTTGTTTGTTCTTATTTTTACTTTAGATTGTTGGTCACTCATTGGAATAATATTTGCTTTTATACCAAATGATTCACTTTGTATTTTAACTGATTTTGTAAGTGAATATTCTTTCATCAGCATAGTTTTCTGTATTTTTAATGCTCGGTCTTTATCACCTATTTGTAGGGTCTCATAAAATCCTAATTTTTTTAGTTCATTATGAGTATAGAATGTATCGTCTTTTCTTCCATACCATGTTTCTTCATTAATCAAATCAGCCATAGTATATAAAACAGTGTCAATATCAGCAGATACGTAAACCCCTGAAAAATAATTATTTTCAAGAGTATTTACAATAATATTTAACTTTTCTTCCTTAACAACTTTTTTTATTCCCTGCAATAATTTAGGAGTACCTGTACCACCAGAAAGAACAGTAATCAAGAAATCATCCCCTCTTATCTAAAAACATCCATCTCTTTTTCACGAATTATTTCACTGATACTGGCCTCATTCAATGCACATGAAGTTAAACTAGAATCATAACCCCGAATTAAAACCAGACAGATAGCACTATCTGCCTGACCCATTAAAAGACTAGCAGCACTTGCAAGCTCATCAGCCGTACCTTCAATAGTACTCTTTAATTCCTGACCATAAAGATCATAACTACCTCTAAAATCAGTTACAGGATGCAAACCACTGATTCCAACAGCAAGCCCAATAGCACCTACACGCCATGCTCTTCCCTGAGTATCAGAGATAATTACTTTAGAATCAACATCAAATTTGTCATCCAAAAATTCTTTAATATTTCTAGCACTTCTATCAGGATCAACAGGTAATGGAGTAACATAACCTCGTTCACAATTACTGTTGTCAATACCACTATTAGCACATACGAATCCGTGCATACTTTCCGTGATAATAAGACCTTCCTGACATCTAAGCACTTCTTTAGAATTATTTAAAATTATCTGACATTCTTTTGCATCTTTACCACTTTTAACAGACATTTCTATTGCATCATCAGATGCTATAACGTCCTCAACTTTCACATAATTGCCTTCCGCCTTACTGACAACAGTTTCAGCAAGAACTAAAATATCACCATCAAGAAGAGTAATATCATTGTCCAGCAATGTTTCATAAATAATCTGTGGAAGATTATCATTTTCTTTAATAATAGGAAAATTTTCAATCTCTATAATTTCAATAGTCATAATAATCATTTGAAAAAGTATATTAATATATTATTATATCATTTAAATTATTAAAAAGCTCTATCATATTAAAAGTTAGGCACTAATTGGTTTTAAAATTTTGTTGAAAAATTAATAGTTAATTATTTTAAATGATTATTTTTCATAACCATTAACCAAAGGGGAAAAATGAAAGAAAGGGGTTGAAAAAAGATATTGTTGTTAGTTATCTTTTTCTACATTGAATGTAGTATTGGTTTCATAACTGTTATAATAGTAATTCCCAGGATAGCTTAATGTCACATTATTAACGCCTAAATTATTGGCAGTAACTAATAACATATATGAACCATTACTATCAGTAACAGATTTATATAGCTTATTGTTGATTAAAATATTTACATTGGTGTTTCTAATTGCTCTACCATTTACATCAGTAAATATACCACTAATGTGGACTTTGTCCTTATAACAAACATCCATAATAGGATCACATGTTATCAATAGATTCTGTTTGTTAACAATAAAACTTGTATTGATCTCAAAGTTGTTATAATAATCATTGCCGCCATAACCCAAGGTTACATTATTAATGCCTAAATTATTAGCTGTAACTAATAATACATATGAACCATTACTATCAGTAACAGATTTATATAACTTGTTGTTGATTAAAATATTTACATTGGTGTTTCTAATTGCTCTACCGTTAATATCAGTAAATATACCACTAATGTGGACTTTGTCCTTATAACAAACATCCATAATAGGATCACATGTTATCAATAGATTCTGTTTGTTAACAATAAAACTTGTATTGATCTCAAAGTTGTTATAATAATCATTGCCGCCATAACCCAAGGTTACATTATTAATGCCTAAATTATTAGCTGTAACTAATAATACATATGAACCATTACTATCAGTAACAGATTTATATAACTTGTTGTTGATTAAAATATTTACATTGGTGTTTCTAATTGCTCTACCGTTAATATCAGTAAATATACCACTAATGCGGACTTTGTCCTTATAACAAACATCCACAATAGGATCACAAGTAATGATTATATCCATTTTTTCAGACGGATGTAATGTTAAAACTTCATCATCCACAGATACTGTGATATCATCCCCTAATGACTTAATCGTATAATTTAACGTACTGATTATTTTTAAATCATTTTCAGGCACCACAGTCTTTTGAGCATAAAATGTTACTATTCTTTCAGGTATTGTTGAATTTATTCTTTCACCAATATTATTTGTGTTCAATGAAACCTCTAAGTTACTTTTAAAATTTGATACAAATGCTGTAATATTCGTAAAATTAAGAATTATCCATTTTTCTGGCATTACTCCTATTTCATCCAGTGTAGGATTATTGTTTCCCCACCAGTTATTATCCAATGATTTTATTGATTCTTCTTTAGAATAGATTACATTATATTCTTCTGCTTCATTATAAATAAATACACAGTTTTGGAAATCAAGATATTGATCATTATAGAGGACTCCCCCAACACTAGCACTGTTTTCTTCAAATAGGCAGTTACGTACTGTTACAGTAGCCCAAGAACCAATGGATTCATCTCTATAATAATTCATTATTACTCCACCCTGTTTTCCAGCACCATTTCCTATGAATGATGAATTTAGAATAGTTAAATTTCCATTTTCAGTTTCAGTCCATGGAACATTTTCTATTACCCCACCATTATCTTCAGCAAAATTTTCTATGAATGAACAATTAATTATTGTGAAATTATTCGTATTTGTTATTGCTCCTCCATCCATATTTGCATGATTATTATCAAAGATGGAATTATTTACTACAGTAATCCCTGTGGAATATATTGCTCCTCCAAAAAAGTGTTCTGCATCATTTTCAAGGAATTCTGTGTTATCAACATACATATACCCAGCAGCATTATATATTGCAGCACCACTTACTGCAGCATTTTTATAAAATCGTGAATCATATACATTTAAATTTCCACGAACACTGTATATTGCTCCTCCAACATTATAAATATGGTTGGTGTTAAAATCAGAGTTTACAACCCATGCATTTGCTGTATTATATATTGCCGCAGCAAAAGATGCCGTGTTATTTTCAAATGTTGAGTTTCTGACTTCCAAATTACCTTCATTATATATGTTCCCTCTTTTTGCTGTTTTGGTAGTTCCTGTATTATTTATCATGTTAATATTTTCAAGTAGTAAATTTCCTTTATTTGTTATTGCTGAATTTGTATCTGATTCGAAATTTTTCAGTGTGAAATTAAAAAAATTTACATTAATATCCTTTTCTATCGTAAAAACAGTTATACTTTTATTTGGAATAAATATTACTTCTTCTCTATTTTTTCCGATTATTGAAATATTTTTAGTAATATTAACTGAATCTATTTCATATGTACCTTCTGAAACATATATTTTAGAATCAGAGGGAATTTTCTGTAAATTTTCATTATTTATTGTTTTATAGGGTGAGTCTATACTTCCATCTTCATTATCATTTTCTGAATTAGCATCAACATATACCATATTATTTTCTTGGAGTAAATTATTAGATTCTGTTAAGGTATTATCATTTGTTTGAGAATTGATTAATGAATTATTCATTTCATCTGATGCAGTTGCAGAAATAACATTTATCGATAAAAGTATCAAACAAGTAATTAATAAAATTTTAGTTTTCAATTGTTATCACCTTCGTGGTTAAATCTAGATAAAAAATTAATAAAAAAAAGAAAAAAGGGGAGAATTAAATAGTAAATGTACAATACTCTATTAAGCTCTATTATTAGGTCTAGTAAATCCAAAGAAGAATATTAATAATAATCCTACTATGAATAGAATATATCCGAATGATATTTCAGACTGAGGAGTTGGTGGTTGACCAACATTTTTCTTAACAACTTCATACATTGCAACTGAACCAGCTGTTGTACCTGATTCACCACCAGATGTTGATGAACCTGAAGTTAATGTTATTCCCGCAGATGAAACATCTTGAGCATTTGAAGAATCTGTAGAATCACTAGTATCTGTAGAATCACTAGATGTACTATCTGTAGAATCACTGGAAGTACTATCTGTAGAATCACTGGAAGTACTATCTGTAGAATCACTAGTACTGTCACTGCTAGGTGTATCTCCTCCACCCGTATTATCTACCACAGTAGTATTATGATTACTTTCATCGTCAGCATTCGAATTATGGGTCTTGTTTTGTTCGTTATCATCTACAGGTGTGGTACTGTTTGTATCATCTACAGGTGTGGTACTGTTTGTATCATC
>CAZUHM010000006.1:13861-34841 GCA_964620575.1 uncultured Methanobacteriaceae archaeon
CAACTGGTGTGGTACTGTTTGTATCATCAACTGGTGTGGTACTGTTTGTATCATCAACTGGTGTGGTACTGTTTGTATCATCAACTGGTGTGGTACTGTTTGTATCATCAACTGGTGTGGTACTGTTTGTATCTTGGGCATTATCAGAAGTACCGTTTCCAGGATTTTCAGAAGTACCATTTTCAGCATCTCCTGATGTTCCATTGCCACTTCCGGTTCCATTATTGTCACCAGAGGTATTGTCTGATCCTGAACCATCACCGGTTGTTCCACCAGTTGTTCCATTTCCTGTGTCAGAATCAGTATTAGCTCCAGAACCACTTCCACCATTGTTGACTTTTGTCATTGTGTTTGCGATTCCAGTGGCACTTGAAGAACCGGATAATCCAGTAGCTCCTGCACCAGCCATTGCCATAGCATTAGCTTCGCCTGTTGCTCCATTATTTAGTATTTCACTAATTCCTTCGCCGATATCTACACTTCCTGTTCCTTCTGTACTTGGGGTTGGTGTAGTTCCAGCATTTTCAGAGTATACGGCATTAGGATTTTTGGTTGCTGATGCATAAACTTTGGAATATTCTGATAAACCAGTAACACCTAAAGCTGCACCTGTTTTTATTACCCATTCATGGAAATTTATATTTCCACAAGTGTGGTGACAACATGCAACTCCGTAACGGTTTGCATTATCCACATATTTTTGTAATAAATCTTTTCTTAATGTATTGTCGGTTGTTTTCCAGTAACTGTACATGTCACTTGTCAGTAACCATCCAACCATTGATTGTAATGCATAAGATTTATATTGTGCATCAATTGTAAAGTAGTCACTGTATGTTACTAGTTTAGCAACTTCTTTTAATAATCCATCTCCGATAATACCAGCATTGTTTCCATCACTTGTATCGAGGACTGCTTTTCCTGCCTGGTTTTCTTTATATTGTTGTGTTGTTAACATTGTTTTCATTAGGTTTTCAAAGTTTTGAGCCATTTGGTTCCATCCACCAACATCAGTGGTCATACCACCTAACCATTGTGGATTTAATATTGTTGTTCTGGTTTCTTTTTTAACTTCTTCTCCCAATGAACTTAGAACCACGTTATTTTTATCACGAATATCTATTAAAACTGTGTTAACTATTGATCCATGTACGTTAGCTGCGTTTAATAGACCACCATACCAATCAACATAGTCGTCTGAATCAAGGTATCTCCATGTACTGTCAAGGTTTTGTATAACCAAATCCACGTGTTCAAGTAAATAGGTTAATCCTTCTTGATCGTCTTGAACTAGGATGTTACCATCTTTATCAACATTCCATGAATGACCTATTCTTGATTCATATACGTCTGCCAATTTTGATGCAATTGCACCTGATTCATTTAATGAAGTTCCTACATTGTTTAATAAATCAGATACACCTGTACCTTCAAGTACAGCACCAGGTAATCCAAATAATCGTTCTAATGAACCAGTATCATTATAATGTTTTTTTACATAGTTATCATTAGTTGATTCGTTTAAATCATTGACCATGGATACTGCACTTGTTAGTAAACTTATCCATCCTGGATTGTTAGATACTATTGTTGCGAATACATCAATTCTTGGTCTATTATAAACTGTTCCATCAATTGTTAAAGTTAATTCTTCAAGAGGGATAACTTCTATTCCAGTTACTGTTCCAGTTTTATCCCATGTAGGGGTTACACCTAATAAGTATAGGAATTGTGCTAAACTTATTCCTTCAGTACGAAGGACTTCAGTACCCCATATTACTTCTCCAACCATTTCAGGGAATGTTTCTTCACCTTGACCAATCATGTATTTTTCCAGTACTGCATTTATAGAATTTACTGCGGATTGCCATGCACTTTTACTTGGAATTTTTGTGGTGTCACTGGCATACATTGACCCACCTGTTGGTAGTACATCAGAATATAATGGATCTGCTGATAAAGCAGGTTCTACATATCCTCCATTTAATGCAGCGAAGATATATTCCCATTCCTTGTTGTCAAGAATGTCATTGATAGTTTCTTCGATTAATAGTAAATCTTGATATACATCACTTGAATTGTTGAATATACCATATTGCTCTGCTATTTCATTGACAGTGCTTCCTTCAACAAATGAAGTTATAATGTTCTTCAATATACCATTTATAACCTCTTTTTCTTCATTAAAGTCTCTTTCTTTAATTTTATCATAATAACTTTCTTTAATATTAGGATAATATAAGTTCATTATATGTTCAAGTACTTCTGTTCTTGAAGATACAATGGACATGACTCCAGTAATCATTTCAGTGTCATTCCATATTTTTCCTAATGTGTGCATACCAAAGTTAATCTTATCTGAGGACATTTCCTCAATTGAGCTATGAATTTCAGCTAACCATTCTTCAAAAGCTTGTGAATCATTTAAATAATCTTCTAATTTTTGTAATTCTGTATCAAATCTTTCATCATCAGGTATTACAAACCCTAATATTGTAGCTTTTCGAATTAACTCTTTTTTTGCTATGTCTGTCGCATTTTCATCTTCATTTCCTAGAGCAATGTAATAATTTTCCAAATATCCTGAAACTGTAATATAATCTGGTTGATCATAACCTAAGCCTTCAGTGAGGTTAAGTATTAATTCCTTATAGTATTCTAGGTTGTCGTTTGCACCTGCTTTTTTATTGCTTTCATATCTTGAAATAGCATCATTAAGTTCTACATAATCACCATAAAGTGATGTTGATGAAGTTACAGGTGTCATATGAGTAAGTACTTGAGCAAAACTTCTTTCTTTTGCTGTCATTCCTTCCCCAGGGTTAGATACTATATAAGGATAAACGATTGGAGTTTCTGT
This sequence comes from uncultured Methanobacteriaceae archaeon, assembly GCA_964620575.1. Classification (GTDB taxonomy): domain Archaea; phylum Methanobacteriota; class Methanobacteria; order Methanobacteriales; family Methanobacteriaceae; genus Methanosphaera. The sequence goes on from CAZUHM010000006.1 coordinate 16,722, forward strand.
TAATTGGAAAGGCCAATCTGTTGATTGTAATCCTAAACTTCTTCCTGGTAACCATTCTAAAGTTCCGTGAGTACCCATATGAATTATCGCATCAGTTTTATATATTTGACTAAGATATTTGTAATATGCTATGTATTGTTGAGGTGGTGATAAATCAGATGTGTGGAAATCCATCTGTGATTCCCATCCTCTCATTGGTTGAACACTTAGGAATATGTTTCCAAAATGTACACCAGGTATTACAAAATATCCTTCTTCACGGTATTTGGTTTCGTTTAATAGTTGAGATCCAACTGAATCTTCAAATATTTTTTGTAAGTTTGAAGGTAAATCATATAACCATTTGTAAAATTCTGTTTTGTTTATAAGCATAGTTTCAGAATCTTGTGAGATGATTATGTTTCTCTCAGTTGTATTCCAATAATGTTTAAATTCGTCCTGATAATTTTCTGATAATTTACCAAGCCAATTATTTAATGCGGTTTTATTAATATCCGCTTTTTCTCGATAAATCATGGATCCATTTCCTAACCCTGATCCCCATGAACTTGTTACATGTTCTTGGAGTGTGGTAGGAAGTGCATAGTACCATTCAAGGTATTGGTCTAATGAAACTAATTGACCGTATTTAACCAATTCATCATAGTTGGTTATTACATATGTATCAAGTAGCCCTTCAGCCCATAATCCCTTGTTACTGAAGTCTGTAATTATATTGTTTAATTCTTCAGTTGTGGGGATTTCAGTTTTATTCATACCTATGTCATATCCTTCATCATACATATGTTCTATTAAGTCATGCAAACTTTGGAAAACATCTAAAAATGATGCACCTATGTTTGCTTTTCCAGGAGGATAACCATAAACTAATATTGAGATTTTTTTGTCAGAATTATTTAATTCTCTGAGCTTTGCCCAACCATTAGTTAATTGTACATGTTTTTCAATTCCTTCCTGTATGACTACTGTTTCTTTGTTGTCATTAATGTATGATACAGGTAAGGCTCCGAAGACTCCTTCAAATTGAGGCATTGTGACAGCTGCAGTCCATTCATTTTGTGGACCATACTGACTTTCGAAACTAAAAGAACTTATATCCTTTAATGCATTGATTAATGATACATTTAAGTTTTTATAAGCATTTATTGTATAATTTCCTCCTCTTTGAGAATAACCGGTTGACCACCAGTACATATAACTTATTGCTGAAACACCCTTTGTTAATACAGTTTTATTTCCTGCAATTTCCAAGAGTGAAGTCATGTCTGGCTGTTCGGAACTTGTTTTAAAAATACTGAATACTGCTCTACCTTGTTTTTCGTACTCTTTTATTAATGCATCTACTACTTTTCCACCTTCATAATAAGTGGATATTATAATAAATGGTCCATCAAATTCTTTCTTGTTTTCAATATACCAATCTTCAAAATTTCTTAAAATTGTTACCGGATCATTATTTTCCAGGTTCCATCTGGAATAATCTTCAGTCATCCAGTTTAAACTTCCGGCATTATCGGAGTTATAACCGGGATTAGATAGAATCCAGTAATTTATTAAATCTGGTGTTGGTGTTTTAACATTATTCTCAAATCCTGGATAATATAATCCCCATGAACTAGATAATAATCGAGGACCATTACCTGTAGTAGTAGGATTTACATCAGTTTCACCAAGTAAATACTTAATATAACTGAATAAATTTTCCATATTGGTTTTTATTATTGTTGAGTTTACTTCAGATGCTGTTTGCCAATAGGAACCTACATATGTATTTTCTATTGAATGAGGATTGTTTCCTAAAAATCCCCAGTTTCCAAGGGTTCCCTTTAATAAACCTTCATCAAAGATACCAAATGTATATGCTAAATGATGGTTTCTTGATGCAGGTGATTTTGCAATCAAATCATCCCTTATACCAAACCCATTACCCACTGAATACATGTCTACTAATACGAAATTAGAATAATCAAGCATCCATTGGGAAGATTTATCATAAGAACTGTTTAACTCATAACTTTCCAGAAACACAAATCTATCACTAATTTGACTTAGATATTTGATTTTTTCACTCTGTCCATCACCATTACTATCACCTGAGAATGTGATAATAGCTAAATCAGGGACAAAGATATAATCAAAAGTTTGTGAATAGTTTGTTAGATGAACAGACTCTTCATTAATAGCATAAGTTCCATATTCAAATTCCATGGAATAATAACCTGAAGATAAATTCGTGAATTGGTATAATCCATTACTGTCAGATGTTGTGTCTGCTAGAAAATTTCCAGTATTCTGATCATATAAAGTTATTTTTGCTCCTTCTGCTACAAATCCTTCATCTTCTCCAGGTGCATATTTTTTACTAGTTTTATTATATGCTGTTGTAACTATACCTGTGATATTTAATCCTGTAAGATTTTGGATTGTGTCAGTTTTGATTTGAATATTAGAAGAATTTTGTTTTATTATTACATTCTTATTCGTATTCTTAGTTTGTGCATCCTGCTGTTCATTAATGTATCCTGTTTCTGTATTTGTTTCACTGTTAGATGTATCTGTTTGTGATGTTGTAGTTTGGACCGTATCTTTAACTTCATCATCCACTGTGTTAATTGTAGTTTCTTTAATCGTGTTTGTTGTATTATGGTCCGTTTCTGTGACATTATTTGCACTTACAGTTGTACACATAATCATAATAAAGAGTATTATACATAATGAAATTGCTTTTTTATTCATTATATAAACTCCATGTTAGATATTTAATTAATTTCATGTGTATTTTTTTGATAAATAATACACTAATACTTACTTAGTTTTTCATGAATAATATATTTATTGTTTATTTTATATTCAATAAAGTATATTTGATTAATTAGTTAAATAAAAATTGATAAAAAGTGTTTGATTACATTTCTAAATAATAACTTAAGATAATCAAGATTTCAACAATAATTAAATGATAAAATTCTACAAATCATAAAAAAAGAATAAAAAGGGGGAGATTATTAAATAAATTATTCTGCTTTTGCAATTACATTGAATGTTGTACTGGTTTCGTAACTGTTAAGGTTGGTGTTTCCACCATAGCTTAGTGTTACGTTGTTTGTTCCGAGTGTGGTTGCTGTTGTTGTGAGTGTGAATGCTCCTGTTTTATCTGTTTTTGCTTTTAATGTTTTACCATTAATGTTTATGATTACATTGATGTTGTTGAGTCCTTTTCCTGTTACGTCGGTTGCTTTACCTGTTATGGTTATGTCTGCTTTGTATTGTGTGTCTTGTATTGGGTCACAGGTTATGACTATGTCCTGTTTTTCAACGGTGAATGTCATTGCTGCTTCTGATGCTAGGTATTTGTCTGTTCCTGCATAACTTGCAGTAACTGTTTTTTCTCCAAGCTCTTTGAATGAGGTTGTGTATTCGAATATTCCACCTTTTGTTGTTACGTTTACTTCAGTATCACCTATTGTTAATGTTACAACTTGGTTGTATAGTCCGATGCTGTCTTCGTTTACGAGTGTTCCGCTGATTGTTACGTCTGCTTTGTATCTTGCGTCTGTAATTTCGTCGAGTGTGAGTGTTGTGTTTTTAGCTGCTTTAAGTTCATCAATTTCTTTTTGTAGTTCATCAATGGTTTCCTGCATTTCTTCCATTTTCTGTGATTTTGGGGTGTTGTTTTCAATTACAGTGTCATTATTGTTTGATACTACTGCGTAATCTCCGAATATTACATCGTTGATTTTTATGTAGTTTCCAACTACCTGTGAGTTAGGGGTATTTTCAAAGTTGATTTCAGAACCACGACTGCTTACAATGTTAGAGTCAGTAATGCTTACATCGGATGCATTTGTGAATTGTAATACATTGTTGTCTTCTGTTCCGCTAATAATCATGTCAATGTTGGTTATTGTTATGTTGGTTGGAGTGTTGTGCATCCAATCTATTGCTGCTTTTATTGCAGTTGTTTCATGACCGAATATATCATATTCTGCGTCAGCCATTGTAACATTTGATGATCCTTCTAAGAGTACACCAGTTGCTTTTACTGCATTTACTCTAATGTCAAGACCGGTTAAGTCTATGTTTTTGGAGAATCCTGTTCCCATTGCAGTACTGTATACACCATATCCTTCGCTATCTGCTACTGTTACCACTTTACCAGTAATGCTTATTGTATCTGCATCGAAGAGTTGTATTGCATCTGCATAGTAGTCACTAGTTACGTAGACTTCCATTTCTTCTAGAACTGTATTTTTAGCATTACCTACATTGATACCGTATGCGTAGTTGCATCCGATTACTTCAATATTTGTGTTTACTATTGTGTTGTTTTCTATTGGTGTTGTTGAGGATACTAGGTAGATTCCATCCACTGTTGGTGCATCCCATGCGGATGGGTCAGGGTTGTGTATTGCTTCACGTCCATCGAAGTATATTTCCACATCTTCAATAATGTTGTTGTTTGAGCTTATTACTATTGCTGCTGGTGCTGGTGTGTTTACGCTGTAGTCTGGGTTGTATATTACGTTTGCTGATGGTGCAACAATGTTTAATGTTGTGTTTGATATTACGTTGTTGTCATCGTATACGTATATTGCATGGATTTCATCGTCACTGTCAATGTTTATGACTGTATTTTTGATGGTGTTTCCTTCGGATTCGAGTATGAATGCGTCCATGGTGTTGTTGAATACTAGTCCATCGAATGTTACTGTTGCATTATTTCCTGTCATTACCTGACCGTCATAGAATACTGCAGTACCATCATTAGTGAGTGTTACGTTCACATCGTCAAAGATAAATACTGTATTGTCAACAAAGTCACCTGATACCATAAGAGCACTATTGTTAAATAGTGGGTTTAATACTCCTTCTGTGTCAAAGTAGTCATCATAGTTATCATCGGTTATAACATCACCAGGTGTGTTACCGGATATGGTTATTCCTGTATCTTCTACTGCATCGTTTCCATGTGTACCTCTTGCAAGTATGTAATTGTTTCTTACATATGATGATGGGTTACTTACACTTATAACTGGTACATCATTATTAACTGCATCTAATATGATATTATTGCCCTGTACATATACTGTTCTTGGGCCTGTAATATTTATTAGTGTTGCAGGATTTGTTGAAGTTACATTAATTTCATTATCTGATACGTAAGTTGTGTATGTGTCACCTTTTGTCATGTTGAGTACCATGGCGTTGTCTGCAACTACTGTGATAACGTTTTCATCGAAGTTATAGTAGGATATTGATACATTATTATAGTTTGCTACTATAGCATCCGGTGCTTCAACATATACGATGTTGTTGTTGAATTGTGTAGCTGCTTGTTCAGCATTGTATACTGTTGCTTTTTTGTCTGCTTTGATGTTTATATTGTTATCATGTATGTATCCTGGTTGTCCACGGTTGTATCCTGCATAGTTTATTGCTATGACGTTTTGACCTTCCATTGTTATGTTACATTCGGAGATATCTAAGTATACATAGGATTTATTGTTGAATGCTTCGAATGCTACTATGTCATCACCTGTTACGATTATGTTATCGTTTACAAATTTAACGTTTTTCTGACCGGTTCCGTTGAATTCATCTATGAATACTGGTTTGTTTGTATTGTTAATTTCAATGTTTGTAACTGTGAATCCGTATCTGTCACCATATGTACCGTTTCCTGCAAGTACAAATGTTGTATTGTACATTTTGTAGTCTGCAGCATTGGTTATGTTGATTACACTGGTGTGATTATCAAATCTTAATACTTTGTCATGTAAGTCTCCACCAAGAGTAATTATTTGAACATCTGCATATAATGTATTGTTTTCATCGAAGAAGTTATTGTATGTTTCATCTGTTAATACTCCGATTGTTGGAGTGTTGTTGAATACAGTGTTGTCATCTGATGTGTTTACTGCATCATCTCCACCTACAAGGTTTGCTACATTTATGTAGTTGTTTGTTACGGTAGCGTTTGTTGTGTCTGTGATTGTTATTCCTGTTCCGCTTGTGGATTTGATTGTGGTTTTGTTAATGAATATGTTACTTGAGTTAGTTATTGAAATCATTTCTGATGTATCATTTTCACCATTAAGGTTCATGACTAATGAGTTGAAGATGTTAATGTTTTCTGGTTTGTTACCCATGAAATCTGGTAGTATTTGAATACCTGTTACTTGTTCACCGTTTATGTTGTAGGTTGCACTACTTATTTCGATGTTGCTTGCTCCTTCAATTAATACACCTGTAGCGATTGGTGCTTCCATACCTTGTATGTATAGTTTTGAAAGATTGGTATTGTTTGTTATACCAGTAGCCATTGCTGTACTGTAGTAACCATATGCTGTGTCATCTGCTTTGGAATATATGTATCCGGAAATATTGTTGTTGTCACTGTCTCCGACTTGTATACCAGTAGCATAGTTGCTACTTGTTACATCAATCCAGGAGGTTGGTGTTGTTGTTTCTTTTGCTCTTGCAATGTTTAATCCATAAACATATGATCCACCAGTTACATTTATTCTTGTGTTTTTGATTTCGTTACCTGTTACATATTGTCCAACTGCTTTAGATTGAATATCTATACCGTCAATGGTAGGATAATATGAATCTTCAGTAGAATTTAATGCATAAACATATAATTTGGTGTTGTTTACTTTGTTATTGGATGATCTTATGAATATTCCTGCGGAAGGAACATTTCCAATTGAATAATCATCATTCCATATAATATCAGCTGATGGCATTGTTGCATTGATTGTAACACCTGTAACAATGTTTTCATCTTCTTCTATTTTGATGACTTGTACTGGTTTATCAGTATTTACATTTATGTTTCCGTTTTTAATCATGTTTCCTTCTGATTCGAATAGGATTACATAATCTTCATCGGTTTTTGCATTATCTATTTTAAGATTGTTAAATAATACACTTGCATGGTTCTGTGTTATGATTGTTGTATTATATAATGTAGTTGTTACATCTACTGTTACTTTAACATTATCAAATACAAAGTCTTTATTTGTTAAGTTGTCAGCAAAGATAATTTTACTTCCACTTGGTATTAAATCGGTTTTGAGAACTGATTGTCTATTGAAGTATGTTGAATAATTATCATCATTAATTGTGTAAGTAGTTGTTACAGGAATATTATTTTCAAGAATTGTATCTGCCTGTACATTACCAATGGACAAGTCACCACTCGTGTATCCACCATATAATACATTGTTGGTTATTGTAACATTTTTTGCATTGTTTGAGAGTGAAATAGTATTTTCACGTGTTGTGTCAATAGTGTTATTATCAATAACATTCTCTTTGTTGTTTACGAAAATGTAATTGTTTAATGTGTTGTTGTATACAGTAGCATTTGATGTGATGTATACTCCATATCCGTTTACTGTATCTTTAACATCTATCGTGTTGTTTTCTATTGTTACTGGATATGTTGATAATGAACGTACAGCTACGGATGGAGTTGTACTGCTTATTGTTGTAGCAAATACTGTTGATGGCTGCATGTCAATAAACTGGTTGTTGGTAATACTTTGTGTTGGGATATACGTATTTAATCTGTTATTATTAGGGAATAAATAAACACCAGTTGAATGATTGAATACACAGTTATCTACAATCATATCTCCTCTACCATTTGAAATATCACATTGTTCGTTATTATCAAATGTACAGTTAATGATTGTTGAAGTTAAATTATATACTCCATACATCATGAAGAAATTTTAATTCCAGTATCTGCAGCAAATGAAGGTCCATTTTTATAACCACTACCACCATCATATGCATGGTTATTACTGAATGTACAATTTATCATTGTAATGTTTTTATCGTTAGTTACACTTCCCCAACGAGCATAGTTGTTTATAATGTATGAATTAGTGACTACTGCAGTACCATTATTATATAATGCTGCACCATAGTTACCTGTTGTCTGAGCTTTTGTACTGTTTTCGAAGATACAATTGTCAACATATAATGTTCCACCATTATTGTTTCTTATTCCAGCACCATTACCTGCATGGTTTTTATTAAAGTATAAGTTTGTTGCATTTAATGTTGCACGGTTGTCAATGGTTGCTGTTGGACATGCTGCTATTGAACTTCCACTGTTACTCCAACAGTTCTGTATGGTCATGTTGGTTACTGTGAATTGTCCTTCACCTGAAGTAATATTCATAAACCAGTTTCCTGACACATTACTCCATGAGTTCCAGAACGCACTTCCACCCCATGCTTCATTACCTTTACCTGGTAAAGTAAACTGGGCATCTCCATCAATTACTGTATTGTTAATTCCACTACCTATGAAATTAATATTATAATCTCCAGGTACTGTGAGGTTAGTGTTTCCTAATCCTTTGTATGTTCCTTCAAGAATGTAAATGTTATAAACACTGTCTGCATTTGTTTTGGCTATTGCTGCTGCGATTGTTTTTAATGGTGCTGCTTGACTACCATCATTGTCATCGGATCCTGTTGCATCTGAAACATAATAGTTTATAGGTCCTGGTTTGTTTGCTGTGACTGTGTTGGTTGTTGTATCGGCACTTACTGCATCATTACCTTTTTTATCAACGGAATAAATGGTGTTTTGTGTTATTGTGTTTTGTATTGATTCTGTGTCTAGTGTGATTGCGTATTCTGCCTGGCTGGTAATGTCATTGTTTTGTATGTTTGTGTTTATGGTATTGGTTAGTGTGATTGCTGTTGCATCGATAACAAATGATGCAAAATCATTATTTTCTATTTGGAAATTTTTTAAAACTACATTATTACCTGTGACCTTGAAGCTGGTATTGGTATATGTCGCTCCATTTCCATCTATTTCTTCATTGTCTTCTACTGTTACGATACTATTGTCATAGGTGGTTGTTTTAGTATCGAGACTATTATCTGAATTAATTGTTGATGTTTCATATTCTACTGTTTCTTGTGTTGTGTATGTTGTGGGAGCATCAGTGGAGATTGTATCGTTTGTGGATACTTCTGTTGCACTTGTTGCTCCGATAGTTATGAACACTAGAAGTAAAAAGATTAAACATCCTTTCATTTTATTATTCATAAAATATCAAATCTACATATTTATTTAATTAAGTATTAATGATAAAAAAAATATCAAATAAATATTTCTTAACATACTTATTATTAAAAAATCATTTATTATAATTCAAAAATTTTTTACCATTAAGTATTCATATGTTAACTCTTATTTATAAAATTTTAATTCTTTTAATACTTTATCATAGGTATTGTGTCATGTGGTGCTCCTGGAGGAATGAGTATGTTTACTGGATATAATATTTATTTATCAAGTGTTACTGTTACTTTAAATCCTATATAATATTTTTCAGTGGTTGAATATCCCCATTTGACTTTAATTTTTCTAAACATTATTTGTGATGAATTCTTTGAGTATATTTATATCTGTTGTGACAGGAGCTGCATCACCTAAATATGTTTTAATTGGTCTTTTCTCATAATAATAATAATAATAATAAAAAAAGGTTCTTAATAATCTTTGACCTAAAAAAAAAGATTCATTATCGGATAATAAAAAATTTTTCAAAAAAAGAAAAGAAAAGAAAAGAGAATAATTAAATTATAATTATTCTGCTTTTGCTATTACGTTGAATGTTGTACTGGTTTCGTAACTGTTAAGGTTGGTGTTTCCACCATAGCTTAGTGTTACGTTGTTTGTTCCGAGTGTGGTTGCTGTTGTTGTGAGTGTGAATGCTCCTGTGTTGTCTGATTTTGCTTTGAATAGTTTAGTGTTAATGCGTATAAGTACATTTACGTTGCTGACAGCATTACCGTTTGCATCTTTGATTGTACCAGTAATGGTTACATCTTTACCAGATACAGTATCCTTAATTGGATCATATGTGATGGTAATGTCCTGTTTTTCAACATTAAATGTTGTGTTAGCTTCGTATCCATTGTAGTTGTCGTTTCCTGCATAGCTGAGTGTTACTTTGTTTTCACCAGCTGCTGTTGTGGTTGCTGTGAGTGTGAATGCTCCTGTTTTGTCGGTTTTTGCTTTGTATGTTTTGCCGTTGATGTTTATGATTACGTTGATGTTGTAGAGTGCTTTTCCTGTTACGTCAGTTACTTTACCAGTTATGGTTACAGTATCTTTGTATTTAGCATCTTCTATTGCATCGTATGTAATTACAATGTCTTGTTTTTCAACATTGAATGTGACAGTTGTTTCGTTGCCGTTGTAGTTGTCGTTTCCTTTGTAACTGAGTGTTACTGTGTTTTCTCCGGTTTGTGTTGCTGTTGTTGTGAGTGTGAATGCTCCTGTTTTATCGGTTTTTGCTTTTAGTGTTTTACCGTTGATGTTTATGACTACATTGATGTTGTTGAGTCCTTTTCCTGTTACGTCAGTTGCTTTACCTGTTATGGTCACATCTGCTTTGTATTGTGCATCCTGTATTGGATCACAAGTTATAACTATATCCTGTTTTTCAACTGTGAATGATGTTGTTGCTTCTGATGCTCGGTATTTGTCTGTTCCTGCATAAGTAGCTGTTACATTTTTTTCTCCAAGATTTTTGAATGAAGTTGTGTATTCGAATGCTCCATCTTTTGTTGTTACGTTTACTTTGGTTTCGCCGATAGTTAATGTTACAACTTGGTTGTATAGTCCGATGCTGTCTTCGTTTACGAGTGTTCCGCTGATTGTTACGTCTGCTTTGTATCTTGCGTCTGTAATTTTATCGAGTGTGAGTGTTGTGTTTTTAGCTGCTTTTAGTTCTTCAAGTTCTTTTTGTAGTTCATCAATGGTTTCCTGCATTTCCTCCATTTTCTGTGATTTTGGAGTGTTATTTTGAATAACTGTATCAGCATCAGTTGATACTACTGCGTAATCTCCGAATATTACATCGTTGATTTTTATGTAGTTTCCAACTACCTGTGAGTTAGGGGTATTTTCAAAGTTGATTTCAGAACCACGACTGCTTACAATGTTAGAGTCAGTAATGCTTACATCGGATGCATTTGTGAATTGTAATACATTGTTGTCTTCTGTTCCGCTAATAATCATGTCAATGTTGGTTATTGTTATGTTGGTTGGAGTGTTGTGCATCCAATCTATTGCTGCTTTTATTGCAGTTGTTTCATGACCGAATATATCATATTCTGCGTCAGCCATTGTAACATTTGATGATCCTTCTAAGAGTACACCAGTTGCTTTTACTGCATTTACTCTAATGTCAAGACCGGTTAAATCTATGTTTTTAGAGTAACCTGTTCCCATTGCGGTACTGTATACTCCGTATGCTTCACTGTCTGCAATTGCTTTCACTTCACCAGTAATTGATATTGTGTCTGCATCGAAGAGTTGTATTGCGTCTGCATAGTATGCACTGGTTACATCTACGTCTACATATTCAATTATTGTGTTTTTAGCATTACCTACGTTGATACCGTATGCGTAGTTGCTTCCTGTTACTTCTATTGTTGTGTCTTGGATTGTGTTGTTTTCTATTGGTGTTGTGGATGATACTAGGTATATTCCGTCTACTGTTGGTGCGTCCCATGCTGTTGGGTCTTCAAGGTGTATTGCACTTGTTCCGTCGAATGTTATTGTTGTGTTGTCTATGAGGTTGTTGTTGCTGCTTATTACTATTGCTGCTGGTGCTGGTGTATTTACACTGTAGTCTGGATTATATTTTACGTTTGCTGATGGTGCAACAATGTTTATTTCTGTGTTTGTGATTATGTTGTTGTCATCGTAAACATATATTGCGTGTATTTCATCTTCACTGTTAATGTTGATTACAGTATTGTTTATGATGTTACCTTCAGATTCAAGTATAATTGCATCCATAGTGTTATTGAATACAAATCCATCTAATGTTACGCTTGCTCCTGGGCCAGTCCAGATTACACCATTATTTAATACTGCAGTACCATCGCTTGTGATTGAAACGTTCATTCCATCAAAGATGAAAACTGTATTATCATTAAATTCACCAGATATTAATAGTTTGCTGTTGTTGAATAATTCTTTTAATGAACCTGTTTCATCGAAGAATTGATTATATGTTGTGTCAGTTATGTATGAACTTGGTGTAATATTGGATTTGGTTTTTGCTTCTACTGCATTTAATCCCATTAAATCTTTAGCCATCACATAGTTATTTCTTACGTATCCATTTGTTGTAACGGTTACAACAGGAGTTTCACCATTATATGCGTCTACAATGATTCTGTTTGGATAATTGTATGAAGCATAACTGTAAGCACCTTGTCCTACATAAGCATTTCCACTAGTAGTAATATTTATTGCTACTACAGGATTTGGACTGGTTATTGTAATATTGTTGTTTCCTACTGTTGGGTTGCTTCCTAGACTATTATTTAGGATTAATGCAGATGCGTTATCACCAGTAATTTCTATATTGTTTTCTCCAAAGAATTTACTGTTTGCGTATACATCTTTTGCATAAGCTGTAATAACATCTGATCCTGTTTGTGTTATGTTGTTTTTAAGTATGTCAAGGTTTACATTTTCTGCAACAAGTACTCTGCTTATGCCTGTAGCATTAATGTTTATGATACAATTTTCTATGTCAACATAATCATTGCGGGTGTATGAGTCTCTTGTCATTTTTGCAGCAATGACATCTTTACCATTAAGGTTGAACGTTGTTCCTTTAACAGATACTATTGCATAGGTAACATTTTCTTTTACTGATTCGATTGCTACTATATCATCACCTGTTATGGTTATGCTTCCACCGTTGTAGTTGATGTTTCTCTGTGATGTTCCTGTGAGATTTTCTATTAATGCGGTTTTGTCTGTATTGTTTATGTTAATGTTGTTTATGTTAACAAATCTGTTTGCATAACTGCCGTTAGGGTTTTCATTAATGATAATTGTACCATTGTTTATTGTATAATTTTTAGAATTTGTGAAAGTTACATTATTGTTGAATATCAAGTCTTTGTTGTATAAGTCGCCTGCAAGAGTTAATATGTCTACTCCTTCAGGATATGTGTATGTTCCATTTTCATCGAATAATGTGGAGTATGTTTCTTCTGTTAATAATCCGAATACAGGGGTGTTGTTTTCCACGATGTTGTTGGTACTGTCTGCATCCTGTTTTACTGCACTGTTTCCACCAAGAATGTTACTTGCATTTAATATGTTTCCATATATCATGTTGTCTGAGGATGCAGTGAGTTCTACAGAGTATGCTCCAGTAGTGTATGCTCTTTGAGTATTAATAGTGTTGTTGTTTGATGATTTTAATACTATGTTTGCATTGTTTTCAGCGTTTATGTATCTGGTCATAGTACTTGTTGTTGAAATTACTCTTGAATTGTTTGTATTAACGAGTAAATGGTTAGCTCCGTTTGTAACATTTATTGTGTTGTTGTAGTCGTTGATGTTCTCAGAGTTTTGTAATATTATTCCAGCTGTTGTTGGTTTAATCAAGTCATATGAATCTTCAAGTGTTGCGTTTGTAGTACCAGTAACTGTTATTGTGTTAAGACTGATTGTTGAATCTTCACCTATGAAAGCTATACCTATGGAATAGTTTCCTTCTGATTTTATTGTGTTACTGTTTACTGTGGTGTCCTTAATAACTATATTTGGACTACTGCTGTATAATTCCATACCATATGCTTGGTCGGCTGTTACGTTAATTTTATTTGAATTGAATATGTTTCCGGATACTTCTGGGTTTTCCCATGCAGTGATTAGTATACCATATGCATTGGAGGTTGCTGTGATGTTGATGTTGTTTGTGTTTATTGTATTATTGTTGGATGGTCCGTTCATTATTTGGATACCTGCAACATAATTATCACTGGTTAATGTAATATTGTTTGAAGTAACCGTGTTTTTGTTTGTGTTTATTCCAAGGTTAATACCATAAATATAGTCAGTACCACTTACTTCTATATTGTTTTGTGTAATTGTATTTGATTCGGCTGCAGTTTTACTTGCAACGTCAATTACATTTAGGGTACCTTTGTTGCTGGTAGTATTTACTTTGATTTTGTTTTTCTGAACAACGTTATTGCTTGAAAGTATCGTGATGGCTGAAACATCGGATATTGATGGACTTACGCCGAAGTTTACTGGTTGAGTTGCAACATCTAAGTAGAAGTTGTTGTTTTCTATTAAGTTTTTATCACCAGTTACATATACTTCTTGACTGGTTCCTTCTCTTGAATTTCTGTAAATTGTTACATTACGTAATGTGTTTGAATCACTTTCAAAGATTACAGAATTATCAATATCGCCTGTATTATTGATGATTAAATCTTTAATGAGAACTGTTGCATTTTCACTGGATTTAAAGTATCCATTGTTAATTACTGCTTCGTCTCCTTGAAGAGTTACTTTAATAGTGTCCAAATCGAATACTTTGTTATTGAATACTCCTTTGAGTGTTAATGTGTCATATGTTTTAATGTTTGTGTTGTTAACTTTACCATTTTCATCAAAGAATTGAGGATAAGTTTCATCAGTTATTACATATGAAATACCACTTTCAGGGATGTTGTTTTCAATTACTGTTGTATTTTGTGTTGTACTTACTGTTTCGTCACCAGCTTTTACCATAGTTACAAGATAGTTGTTAGTTACTTCATTGTTTGCACCGGTAACCACTACTGTATAATCATTACTGGATGTGATGTTATTTGCTTTAATTACTACATTTGGTGCCTGTGAAGTCACAGTTCCTGTGATGTTGTTGTTTGTAACGTTACTGAATTTTGCTCCACTATTTAATTGGATGTTGTTTATGACGTTGTTATTAATATTCACACTTTGTGAAGATGTTAATCTGCTTTTTACAGTGTTGTTTTCAAATAGTACTCCTGCTCCACTTATGCTTACATTGTATAATTCGTTGTCATATACTTTTGAGTTTGCTTGAGCTGTTAATGTTGCCACATCATAGAATATGTTACCGTAGGCCACAGAATTTGCAGTAACTGTTATTCCACATCCATTATGCATTTCATTGTTGATTATTGTACCGTTTGTTCCACTACTAATTGCTGAACCGCCAACAAATACTTTGTTTCCATCAACTGTTGTATTAATACCATTGTTATATAACGGTACGCTTATTCCACCAGCTGCGCCTTCTTTAGTAATGGTACAATTTTTAACAACATTGTTAACATTACTTATTACAAAATCGGCAGGTTTATCATTAGTATTGAAAGCGTTACCTACATAGATAAGGTTTCCTACACTGCCTATACCTGTTACTCTGGAATTGATGAGTGTGGAATTACTTGTTCCAGTCCATACAAAACTACTACTTCCACCATTATTTTCTGTGGATACCAAACAATTATCCATTGTAACATTATTTGAGTATCTTAATGCGGTTTGTCCTACACCACTACCAACCCTTTCATTATGAACAACCATAGACATATTGTAAAGGTATACATTTTGTGTGTTGTAAACCCATAACTGAGTATTGTCTAAGTATAAGCTTGAAATGTTGGAGTTTGAACCGCCTTTGTTAATTACAAAACAGTTACCCGGATCTTCACCAAAATAGGAACCGGCTTTTGTATGTAACATTAAAATTGCATCTTCTGTTGATGAAATTATATTCACTGGTTTATTAATTACTAATGAATGGTTTCTATCAATTGTTCCCTGGAAGTCAAGAGTATCTCCTTCAAATATGCTGTCACTTAATGTATAATTTACTCCACCAAATATTTCATCAACATTATCTTGAGTTACTATGAGAGTAACTGGTATATTTGGTAAGTTTCCTTTAATTGTGTTTGCTTCTTTATCAGCATTCACAGTTATAACACTGTTTTTTTTTATGGAGTTGGTTGTATTGGTAAAGTCAATAGCAAATGTACTGCCATCAGTATTGGTGGTAGTTAACTGTACATTGGATATTGTTAAATTGTTAACTCCTGTTGCATCGATAACAAATGATGCAAAATCATTATTTTCTATTTGGAAATTTTTTAAAACTACATTATTACCTGTGACCTTGAAGCTGGTATTGGTATATGTCGCTCCATTTCCATCTATTTCTTCATTGTCTTCTACTGTTACGATACTATTGTCATAGGTGGTTGTTTTAGTATCGAGACTATTATCTGAATTAATTGTTGATGTTTCATATTCTACTGTTTCTTGTGTTGTGTATGTTGTGGGAGCATCAGTGGAGATTGTATCGTTTGTGGATACTTCTGTTGCACTTGTTGCTCCGATAGTTATGAACACTAGAAGTAAAAAGATTAAACATCCTTTCATTTTATTATTCATAAAATATCAAATCTACATATTTTTTAATTAAGCATTTAATGATAAAAAAATATAAAATTAAAATAATTATTTTTTAATAAAATAAAATATTAAATAATATTTTAAATATTTTCATATTTTTTTTATCATTGGTTTTTTGTTTGTTTAATGTTATTAATAAATTTTATTTATGCCACTGATGTGAGGAAACTAGTATGTATGATTTTTAAGAGAAAAAAATGGGGGAGGTGGAATGAGGAGAAATTCCCTTGACTTATCCAACTTTACTAGAGCTTATGGGGATAGTATGCTCGTTTAATGAGGTTATATGTAGAAACTATGTATCCCTACCAAGATTATTTGATGTTGAATTAATAGAAAAAATACTTCCAAATAGTTTTAGATGATATTTCTCATGAAGTAATGGTAACTGATGGATATAGTGCATATCATGCTATAATAGAAAGTTTTGACATGTCACAACAACGATGCATATTCCATGATGTATAATGTAGGATAAGAATATATCGAATGATAAAAAGGATAACAAGAATCAATAAAGATAAATACAGTCGATTAGATAAAATAAACGAAA
The DNA here is from genome assembly GCA_964620575.1 of uncultured Methanobacteriaceae archaeon. GTDB lineage: Archaea > Methanobacteriota > Methanobacteria > Methanobacteriales > Methanobacteriaceae > Methanosphaera. Next base: position 33,593 of record CAZUHM010000006.1, read on the forward strand.
ACTAAAGAAAACATTAGATGCCTATGAACCACTCATTGGATATATAACTGGTAAAAAACAGAAAAAAAATTACGTGAAACTATTAAAGAACTAGAAAAGGAATCATAACACTAAAAAAGACGATTAAAGATAATAAAGATAAAATTAAAGAACCAGACAACTTTTTAGAAAGAATGTCCAATATATTCAAAGCAGAAAATTTATCGTTGGCAAGAGGACATTTATCAAGTTTAACCAACAATATAGACTTCCTGCCTAATTGCATAGCAAATCGCGCCAAAAGAATTAAAAATAACTTTAAAGAACTAACAACATTCATGGAAAACGAATTAATGCCAAAAACTAACAATCTAATAATATTATACTTTAAAACCACACTTCCATGATATTTAAAACGAAGATACAGAACACTCCACAGATTATCAGGAAGACTAAAAAGTGCAAGAATAAGATGGACCCAAAGAAACATACACCAATACCAATCACTAATCAACAATTTATTCAATTAGGATTACATAAAATTACTATCCTCATAAATTTCGGATAGTGCCATTTTATAAGTTAAAATTAAAAGAGAGATTTGCTCATATTCAAAATAAAAAAGGGGATGATTAAAAATAAAAGTAGAATAATTAATAAAATTATTCTGCTTTTGCTAATACAATGAATGTTGTACTGGTTTCGTAACTGTTGTAATTACTATTTCCACCATAACTTATTGTAACATTATTTGTTCCCAATGTTGTTGCTGTTGTTGTAAGTTTAAATGCTCCCATACTGTCAGTTTTGGCTTTGAATAATTTACCGTTAATACGTATATTTGCATTGATGTTGTTAAGTGCTTTACCAGTTACATCAGTTACTGTACCTGTAATGGTCACATCTTTGCCAGATACTGTGTCTGGTATTGGGTCATAGGTTATGGTTATGTCCTGTTTTTCTACGTTGAATGTTGTGCTGGTTTCGTAGCTGTTGTAGTTGTTGTTTCCGCCGTAGCTTATTGTTACGTTGTTAAGGCCTACTTTATTTACTGTTGTTGTGAGTGTGAATGTTCCTGTTTTATCGGTTTTTGCTTTGTATAATTTTCCATTAATATATACGAGTGCGTTGATGTTGTATAATGCATTTTCGGTTACAGCAGTGACTTTACCGGTAATGGTTACAGTATCTTTGTATTTGGTGTCCTGTATTGCATCATAGGTTATGGTTATGTCCTGTTTTTCTACGTTGAATGTTGTGCTGGTTTCGT
>CAZUHM010000007.1:0-16495 GCA_964620575.1 uncultured Methanobacteriaceae archaeon
ATTCCTCTGTGCCCTAAAGAGGACACAGTATCCTCGCCGTAAAAAAGATGAATAAGAAGTTTATTTCAATATTACTAATCATTGGATTATTAACTATTTCATTGTCTCCATTAGCAGCTAATCTAACAGTTAATGATGTACAAACTTAATCAGGAAAAGTTTCATCAGAAGTATCAGATGAAAATTCTGAAACAACACAGAATGTAGTTGTCACAGCGGATAATGGGCAAGAAAATGAAACTACGTCAGAAAATGATACAACAAGTAATGATACTGATAGTTACAATGTTACTATAACGTCTGAAGAAAGAAAGGAAAGTTCACAGGCAGTATCATCTGGATTGGATGATTTAAGTAATATAGAAAGTTTAATATTATATAATAATTTAGTTAAAGAAAACACTAATGGCCAATTTGATAAGATATTAGGTATGTTGGAAAATTTCTATCAATATAAATAGGAAGACTTTATTGCTGCATTTGACGAGTTAAGTGATGAAGATTTTGATACATTACGTCATGTTTATGAATTCTGTCATGAGGAATATCAATCAGATTCCACTATGAGCAGGTATAATAAAACAATTGACATAATAGATGATATTATTGACTTGGATGTTGAAATTGGAGAAGACTTTGTTGATTTATTAAAAGCATTCAATAGAGGTGAATTTGACAAACTGGTTGATATTTTAGAAAATCAGGAAAAATACACACCTTATGATTTCATGAATGAACTTAATTCTTTAAGTGATGACGACTTAGAAAAGTTTTATAACTTCATACAATTGTTGGATGCTAATGATGTTGATGATGATAAGGAAGATTCGGATATCATAACTGTTATTACAAATAAAATAAGTAGTAACTTTAGATCATCATCTAATGATGGAAATTATCAAGCAAATGATGCCTTATCAAAGGTTTCAAAATATCATACTAAGAAAATTTTCAAAAAAGAAAAATCATCAGATATTTCAAGTAAAATTAGTTTGATTAAAGAATTGGTTTACAAATATCTTAATCATGAAATATCATTTGATGAACTTGTAATTTTATTGGATGAAGCAGATATCGATACATCCGGATTAAAATTGAATGATGACGGATCACTTTCATGGTATGGTGTCGATAGTGTAGTGTTTGATGATGATTCTGTAACTGAAGATGTTGTAGAAAAGGATGATACGGAAAATTCAGATGATTATGCGGGTGATTCAACAGCTGAAGAATCAGCAAATAATAAAAAAACTGAAAATTCAGATGAGTCTGTAAATCAAATAGATGTTACTGTATGATTCTAACATTCATTATTTTTTCTTGAGTAATCCGTTTTGATTTCTCAATTTTTTACTTTTTTTTAACAAATTTTTTTAAACTTTTAATTATAGATATATTATTAGTGTTAAATTATTGAGGGAGATTATTTTTTATGGTTAATCCTAATAAGAAAGTTAAAAGACCTAACGGTTTAGGTAATGTTTATAATTATGATAGTGATGATGAAGGTAATATTTATACTCTGCCTATAATGAAGTTAATTAAAGAGAATTACATTTACTTATACAGGGCTATTAAGGAAGAAGGTTATTATATTGCTCCTAATGATTCATGCTTTTTTTATAAGGATGTAGTTTATGATAATGAAGTTGTAGGTTTCACTACTTTTAAGAATACCAGTATAGATAAGGATTCTCTTGTAATGCAATATTTCTATGTTTTACCTGAGTATAGGGATAAGATTTTTTTAACCGAAGAGATAGATGATGCATCAACACTTTTTGAATCCAGAGTAATGATTGAATATCCTACAAAGGACATGGCTGAATCATTAATCAAACATAGGTTAGCACGTGTTTTTGAGGACAGATATTTAATTTCAAGACTACCTTTCCTTGTACCAATGTTTTCATTAGATGAAGTTAGAAAAGGTATTGTAAGGGAAGAATTTGATACAACAGGCTTCAAATGTTACAATAAAATGTCATTGGTTTATGATTTGGAACTCTGTGCAGTGGTAGGTTTAGCATCTGATGATGTTGACAGCGATTATGATGAAGATAATGTTGACGAGGAACAAATTAACAATTACAACATGATAAGTCTACCTCTCAGGGAAGATAATGAAAAATATGATTGTATAAACAAAAGAGCTAATGATCCAGCACTTAATGATGGTAGCTACTTCAAAAATGTCCGTAAGGTAGTGGATGATAATGAGGATGTTATCCAAAACTGGTTAAGTCTTGTTTAGAGTTACCTTGTAGTAACTTAAAATTTATATATTTTTTTTACAACAAATAATAACAATGTTAATAAGGTAATTGAAATGGAATACTTAATAAACTATTTACTCAATGAAAACCCTAAAATAAAGGTCCAGCAACAACCAAAAAACAGAGAAGAACAATTCAACTTATACAGAAGCTTATCCAATGTAAGACCGGCAAATCCTGTAACACAGGAATACATAGAAAAAGAAAACAAAGTACTGCAGGAATACATCCGGAATCACAAGACAATAACAAAAGTAGAGGATATAAAAACATTATCACAGACACATCCCCAGACAGGCATTAAAAACAGTGACAGAATATCGTTATGGCAGGGAGACATAACATCACTCAAGATAGGGGCAATAACAAATGCCGCAAACTCAAAGGGACTTGGATGTTTCGTGCCATGTCACAACTGCATAGACAACCAGATAAACACTTATGCAGGAGTACAATTAAGACTAGAATGTGACAGACACATGAAAACGATAAATTATAATCTGCCGACAGGTGAAGCATTCACAACTAAAGCATACAACCTGCCTGCAGAACACGTAATACACACAGTAGGACCAATAATTTCAGGACAGGTAAGACCAAAACAAGAACAACAACTGTCAAACTGCTATAGAAACACTCTAAAACAGGCACAAGAAAATAACATAACAACACTTGCCTTTTGTTCAATATCCACTGGTGAATTCCATTTTCCTAAAGATCTGGCTTGTCAAATAGCACTTAAAACAGTAGATGACTACCTTGATGACAACAAGGAATACTTCGATAACGTAGTATTTAATGTATATAGTAACGGAGCTCGTGACATTTATGAAAAGTTTATCTGAAAGAATTGAAAATATAAAAACTGCAATTGATGAATCTGAATATATAATAATTGGTGCAGGAGCAGGATTATCTGCTGCGGCAGGATTGGAATATGGTGGGGAAAGATTTCTTGAAAACTTCTCTGACTATATAACAAAATATCAGATGACAGACATGTACACTGCAGGATTCTACCCATTTGAAACGCTGGAAGAAAAATGGGGCTACTGGTCAAAACACATATACTTAAACAATATAGGACAGGACGGATTACCTTTATATAAGAAATTATATGAACTGGTCAAGGATAAAAAGTATTTTGTGATAACCACAAATGTGGATGACCAATTTGTCAAGTCAGGATTTCCATCACAGAAAGTCTATGCGACACAGGGAAGCTACAGGTACTTGCAATGCAGCAGGGCTTGTCACGACAAATTATATGATGACACACAAATAATTAAAGAAATGGTGGAAAATATTGATGAAAACCTTAAAATTCCCTCAGAACTTGTACCGTTTTGTCCAAAATGTGGGGAAGCATTAGATACTAATCTTAGAAAGGATAACTATTTTGTAGAGGACACATACTGGCATAAACAACATGAAGCATACCAGAATTTTGTTAACGAAGCAAAAAACACTAAAACTCTTCTATTGGAATTTGGAATAGGTTATAATACTCCTGCCATTATAAGATTCCCATTTGAATCCATGACTGAAAAGATTCCTGAATGGAAGTTGGTCCGATTCAATAGAAGTCACTTGGAAGTTGCAGTTTATATTCATAAAACATGGAAGTTACTGAAATTGGAAGCATTGGAAAAGTATAAGTTGCCTAATAATTTCAATGATAGGTATATTCCAGTTTCTGAGGATATTGAAGCTGTTGTTGATGAACTTTTAAAATAAGATTTTTGATATAAACCCTATTTTACTCTATTTTTTGACATATGTCCATTTAAATTATATTACTTTCTTAAAACTATAAATATAATATAAGGAGTAAAATTATGGATAGACAGAAGAAAATAATTCAAACAAGTATTGTTGGAATAGTTGTTAACTTAATTCTTGTGGTATTTAAGGCAACAATCGGAATATTGGTAAATTCCATTGCCATAACATTAGATGCTGTAAACAACTTAACCGATGCTTTAAGCTCTATCATCACAATTGTTGGAACAAAATTGGCTGGTCGTCCACCAGACAAGAATCATCCATATGGTTATGGTAGGATTGAATATTTCTCCTCAATCATCATAGCGGTAATTATTTTATGGGCGGGTATAACTTCCTTACAGGAATCTTTGCCTAAGATATTCACGCCTGATGTCACTAATTATACAACTGTTTCATTAGTGATTGTTGCAATAGCAGTTATTGTTAAATTTGTTTTAGGTCGTTATGTGAGGGGGGTTGGTGAATCAATTAATTCACAGGCTCTTGTTGCGAGTGGTAGTGATGCATTATTTGATTCCATACTTTCCTTGTCAACTCTTGTTGCAGCAATCATTAGTCTGGTGTGGCATATCAGTCTTGAAGGTATTCTTGGTGTAATCATTTCATTAGTAATTATCAAGGCAAGTATTGAAATTTTGAAAGAAACTGTTGATAGCATATTGGGTTCCCGTATTGATTCGGAGCTATCACATAAAATCAAGAATCAAATTGAATCATTTGATGAAGTGCATGGAGCATATGATCTTGAATTACATAATTATGGGCCTGAAAACATGGTAGGTTCTGTTCATGTTGAATTGGATGATACTTTAACTGCCAGTGAGATTCATCGTCTCACGTTCATGATTAGAACTGCAATATACACTGAATTTGGAATTGTCTTAACTGTTGGTGTATATGCCACTAATGATTCTGATGAGACGATTTCAGCTATTAAATCATATCTTGAAAGTATTCTTGCCGAATATGAAGAGGTTCTTCAGATGCATGGATTCTATGTATATGATGATAAAAAAGTTGTCAGTTTTGATATGATAGTTGATTTTGATGCGAACCGTGAAGATATAAAAGCACAAATACTTGAAAAACTTAAAGATAAATACCCTGATTATCAATTTATCATAGTGGATGATTATGATATAAGCGACTGAACAAATCCTAACCTCCAATATATTCATTTTTTTGTAATATGTTAATTTTTATAGAGTTTTATAATGAATTTGTACAAAAACATTTAATACTATGTGTGACAATTAATAATTAAAAATAAAATGGAGAATAAAATACTATGTCAATTTATGATTATACAGTAAAAGATACGGAAGGTAATGACGTATCACTAAAAGAATATGAAGGTAAAGTTTTGTTGATTGTTAATTCAGCAACAGAATGTGGTTTTACTCCGCAGTATAATGAGTTGACTGAAATTTATAATGAGTTTAAGGATGATGGCTTTGTTATCCTGGATTTCCCATGTAACCAGTTTGGTAATCAGGCACCAGGAACAGGTGAAGAAATTAAAGAATCCTGTCGTTTAACCTTTTTAGTGGAATATCCAATATTTGACAAAATTGATGTCAACGGTGAAAATGAAGACCCATTATTTACTTACCTAAAAGAAGAACAGCCATTTAAAGACATCACAGGTAAAGGTGCAAGAAAACTTAAAATGGTAGTTAAGGCAACTGATTGGAATTATAAAGACAACAATGATATCAAATGGAATTTCACAAAATTCCTGGTTGACCGTGAAGGAAATGTTGTAAGAAGATTTGAACCAACAGAAGACTTGGCAGATGTTAAAGAGGCTGTTAAAGAATTGTTATGAGATGATAAATATGTCAGTATATGATTATACGGTTAAGGATACGGAAGGTAATGATGTATCACTTAATGATTATGAAGGTAAAGTTTTGTTGATTGTTAATTCAGCAACAGAATGTGGTTTTACTCCGCAGTATAATGAGTTGACTGAAATTTATAATGAGTTTAAGGATGATGGCTTTGTTATCCTGGATTTCCCATGTAACCAGTTTGGTAATCAGGCTCCAGGTTCTGGTGAAGAGATTAAGGAAGCATGTCGTCTTAAATTCCTTGTTCAATATCCTATCTTTGAAAAGATTGATGTTAATGGTGATAATGAAGATGCATTATACACTTATTTAAAATCCGAGAAAGGTTTTGAAGGTTTTGATGCCGAACATCCTCTTGCTGAAAGAATCGGTGAAGTAGTTAGTCAAATTGATGAAGACTATGAAAACAACAGTGATATTAAATGGAATTTCACCAAGTTTTTAGTTGACCGTGAAGGAAATGTTGTAAGACGATTTGAACCTACTAAGGATTTAAATGTTGTTAAAGAAGAGATAAAAGAGTTATTATAATGAAATTTGCTATACGTTATTATTCTAAGTCAGGAAATACTGAAAGCTTAGCTAATGCTATTTCTGAGGTTTTAGGTGTTCCTGCTTATGATATTTCTTCTGAATTGTCTGAGGATGTGGATGTTTTATTCTTTGGTTCAGGCGTTTATGGATGTGCTTTAGATCCTGCTGTCATATCCTATATCAGTAATATCGGTGTTCATATTGGTGAGTTTGTTAACTTTTCTTCTGCTGGTATTATGACTTCTAATTATGAGATGGTGGCTGATGTTTTAAGTACTACTGATATTACTTTGTCTGATAGGGAGTTTCATTGTCCGGGTTCCTTTGTTGGTCTTAATGTTGGAAGACCTGATGAGAATGATGTTCTTAATGTTAAGAAGTTTGCTGAAAGCTTCTTATAACATTCTATTTTTTTAATTTTTTTTGGGGTATCTTTTATATATCATGAAAAATATAACAATGTTATAGAAATAATTAACAATGTTATAAATTTCTATTTTTAACTTTTCAATAAGATTAAAGAAAGAAAAAGTGTAGAACAAGCAAAACAACTTAAACATAGCATTTATAGTTATAAACAACAAATATAATAATAACATACACTTAAACCTAATTTTTTCTAATATTAACATACAACAGAAGGAGGTGACAATATGTGTGAACTATTTGGAGTAAGTTCAAAAAAATGTGTAATAATCAACGATTATTTAAGACAATTCTACAGTCACTGTGAAGAACATCCACATGGATGGGGACTGGCAATAATGCAGGAAAACCAGTCAATCATAGAAAAACAACCAAAAAAAGCAAATGAAAGTGAAGAACTAAGAAACATACTAACTCAACCAATCATAGTAGAACACGCATTTGCACATATAAGACTTGCAACAATGGGTTACACAGATTCATTCAATTGTCATCCCTTCACTAAGATAGACAATGCCGGAAGAACATGGACACTGATGCACAACGGAACAATATTCAAACATGAATCTTTAGACAAATACATTTCCAAACAGACAGGAGATACAGATTCTGAAAGACTGTTATTATACATAATTGAAGAAATAAACAGCTTACAGGATGAACTAGAAAGAGCTTTAAATCCCGATGAATGCTTTAACTTACTTGAAGAATTAATAATAGATTTAGCAGAAGGAAATAAATTAAATCTGATGATTTTTAATGGTGAATTCATGTTCATACATGCCAACTACAAAAATTCATTATATTATCTTGAAAAAGACGATACATTATTTGTTTCTACAAGACCATTAAGTACAGAGTCTTGGAAAGAATTTCCAATAAACAAATTAATTGGAATTAAAAACGGTCAAATAATTTATGTGGGAAAAAAACATGATTATGATTACACCATTACAGAAGAACACCTTAACTTCATATTAAATCATATAGAACCTAATTTAAAAGCACATGTAATGAACAATATTGGGGATTTAAATTATGCAAGTGAATACCAATTCAACAATAAATGAAGAAGATGTTAAGAGAAGATTGTATGAAAGATTTATTGAGCCAACAACAAGGGGATATAAAGATTATATTGGAATAGAAATAGAAATACCTATATTAAACTTAGAAAAAACAGCAGTAAACTTTATGATCGTTCATAGGGTAACAGAAGAATTCCTGGAAAAGTATCCGCAATTCAAAAGAAATGTAATAGACAACAATGGACATGCCTGTTCATTGATAGATGAAAAAACCGGAGACATAGTTTCATATGACTGTTCATACAACAATCTGGAATTTTCCATGGGAAAGGAAACAAATTTGTTCAACATATATGAACGTTTTAAACTGTATTATACCTTTTTCAAGCAAAGATTTGAAAGGGAAAATCATACATTAACAGGTATGGGAATAAATCCATACAGGATATATAATAAACATGTGCCCATACCAAGTGAACGCTACCAGATGCTCTACCGTCACTTATGTTCATATTCAAGATATTCCAAATTACCCAAATACTTCCATGATCATCCGGAATATGGAATGTTTTCAAGTGCCTCACAAGTACAGTTGGATGTGGAAAAAGACAATCTTATTAAGACAATTAATGTCTTTAACAAATTGGAACCACTTAAAGCAGTGCTTTTCTCAAATTCTGTATTGCTGGGAGAAAATGAGGAATTGCTATGCTGTCGTGACATGTTCTGGCAGGACAGTACACACGGAATAAATCCTCATAATATTGGAATGTATGATACAGAACTAGAAAACATTGATGACTTGCTAAAATACATAGAGTCCCTAAATATTTACTGCACGATGAGGAATGGATATTACATTAATTTTCCAACTGTTAATATAATGAAATATTTCCAGAAAAGTACAGTTAAAGGTGAATATTCTAAACACGGACAACAGGAAGAGGTAGAATTCACACCCCGCTTGGATGATATAGAATATCTTAGATCATTCAAGTTTCTTGATTTAACATACCGTGGAACAATTGAATATCGTAGTGCATGTACTCAGCCTATAAGTGATGCATTGTGTGTAGGTGCCTTTCAATTAGGATTAAAACACAATCTTGATAAATTAGCAGTACTGTTGGATGAGGATGAAGTTATATATCATCAGGGATATAATCCAACAGAACTACGTAAACTGCTTGTAAGACGTGAACTTCCAGGCTTTGTGGATGAAGAAAAGTTATATTCCCTGTTAGGGAATGTTCTGGATTTGTCACGTGAAGGACTCGTAAGTCGGGGATATGGTGAAGAGGTATTTCTGGATTCACTCTATGAAAGAGTGGAAAGTCATAGTAATCCTGCACGTAATATGATTGAATCATTAGAAAATGGTGAAAGCATTGAAAAGATAATTATGTATTATGGTAAATTATAATTACCACACTTACTTATTTTTAGAAAAATTTATTTTTTTGATTGAATATATAAATTATATAATTATAATATGGAAAAAATAACATGTTTTTAAAGAATCTTTTAGAGGATAACTGGGAATTATTTGTTGAATTAAAGAATGTTATTGTTATTTTTCTAGTACTGGTTGATTTTATTTTTTTAATTATATTAACATTTTTTGACATTTCTCAATATCAGCTAATCTCTATAGTATACTTTGATTTATTTGTATGTTTAATACTGTTTATACAGTTGTGTTATGATTATAAACATTATGAACATGGATTCAAATCATTTTTAAAGGAAAATATTGTTGACATTATATCGGTCATTCCATTTAATTTTATATTCTTCAGATATTTGGCAGTATTTAGGATTTTCAGATTATTACAGGTGTTCCAGGTCTTGAAGATAATAAATATTAAAAGGAATATGTCCGGTTCATTTAAGTTTTTTATACAAAATAGGTTGCTTAAAATATTAGCTATTATCCTGTTTATGTATTTATTCTTTTCAGCAGTTGTTCTTAAAAATATTGATCCGTCCTTTTCATCAGTTTATGAAGCGTTCTGGTTTAATATTGTGACAATAACCAGTGTGGGGTATGGTGATGTAACTCCATTAACTGATTCTGGAAAATTAATTGCAATGTGTTCTATTATATTGGGAATAGGATTTGTCAGTATTTTTACTGCGGCAACATCTGCTATTTATATGGAAAAGCCTGAAAAGGAAACCCGGTATAAGATAGCCGAGCATTTTACAAATCATCATGAACATTTAAAACAAGAGAATGAGAAGTTAAATGAACGATTGAATATTTTGGAAAAGCAGAATGAAGAATTGAATGAAAAGTTGGATGAAGTAATTAAATTGTTAGAGGATAAGGAGTGATAATATGAAACCTGAAGAAGTTAAACGTATGGAAGAGGAAGAAGATGAGGAATTTGTTGGTTTAAATGTGGACAGTAATCTTTTGGAAGTTGTGCAGATTTTATTTAAAACTGAACCTGAAGTTGAAGTTTTTTATGATGGCTTCCTTGAGAGAATGCAGAATGATAAGAAGTTACGTAAACGTACGGATGACAGAAAGACTATGAACAGTGCTTTTCTTGATGAGCTTTTAAAGTATCATGATCTTGACACTATTAATGATGCTTTGAATGGTGTTTCTAAGGAGGATGATCTTGTTCTTGGTGATGAAGAAAAAGATGTTGATAAGATTCTTCGTAAGACTTTCAAGAATAAGATGGAATTTCGTATGTTCATGTCTTATATTAGTCAGTATATGATGGAGGAGAAGGATTCTCCTGTTGAAGCTGCTGCTAAAAGTATGAAAAGATTGGGTAAGTCTGATAATGAGGTTCTTCAGATTACCAGCGTTATTGATAAAATTTTCTAATTTTCAACTTTTTTTTCATTTCTTGTTTACCAAATTCAATATATGAAATATATGTTAAAAACTTTTTAAAATACTTTTAAAGCTTTATTTTTTCTTATTTTACCAAATAAAAGGTTTTATATATGATAATTTGATAAAAATATTATTAGGATTAGTTGATTCTCTTTTATCTAATTTAAATCATATTTCTTGAACTCGTTCAGGAGGTGAAAAAGATTCAAAAATTCAAACGGAATTCTGGTAAGATTAATAAAGTAGAAAGTTTGGATTTGATAAAAAATTTGGAAAAAATTCCGGAGATTGAGGCATGTGAGTATATTTTTATAGATGACCTTAGAATTCCTAATATTCACGCCCCTTTTTTACAGAATAAAATTCTAATCACCCAGGATAGTTTAAAAGATTTTTTGATGTTTGATTCAGCTGATATTATGGCAAACGGTCAAATAGACAATATGACCAGATTAAATTATAAGCAGAGAGTGGATCTTGTAATTCTAAATAATTTTGAAAAGAATCACAATGAACTTGAAAGACTCATAGATAAGGATACAATAATAATGAAAAACTTAGGGCAGAATGTTTTATATATAGAGGATTTTAGAAACAATATGTATATGATTATCACAAGAAATGAAAGAATAATTATAGAAGGCAAAGGGGCAACAACACAAATGAAATATATTGAATATTTTAACACTTAAAAAAATTTAATATAAACATGATTACATATATGATAATAGATAAGATGATACCAAAATTTACATACCTATCATCAGTTGTAATAGGATTATTTGTTGGAAGCTTAGTCTTATTAATATGTAGGTTAATAGGATTACCAATTACTGGGGTATTACTATCAGTATTTTTATCTGCTTTTGTAACAACATTTGTTTACAATCCTTCAGAAAAAAAGAAAAACAACAATGCAACAATTAGAGGAGTGTCTGCCAGTGTGTTGTTTTCAATAATATTTGGGATTATGCTGGCAATATATTATGTTCCTAAATTGGGAAGTGTATTGACCACATCAGATATTTCAATATCAGCATCAATCGGAATAATTCTCTTAATTACTGTGATCGGTGGATTAATAATAGGCACTATAGGTGGAAGTATAGGCTCAACAATAAGGGACTTATTTACTATCAGTCCACTTGATAAAAACAATTAAAAATCTTTTTTTTTATTATTTTTTGAATTATTTTTATAAGCTCTTTTTTTTGAAATTTTTTTATTTAAAATAATCTTAAATATTACTTGTAACATAATATTTATGTATATTAATTAATTATAGGGATATGAATGAATACTTATAAACTTAATAAGTTAAAGCCTAATGAACTTAAAACCATTGGACATTATACGGGATATGTTTGTTTATTAATGTCGGTGTTGATGATTGCACCAGTAATATGTGGTATCATATACCATGATCCCGAACGTTTCATAAATTCATTCATAATATCAGGAATAATCACGTTCATCTCTGGAATAATATTATTAGCTTTATTCAAGAGAAAACAAATAACAAATCTTTCACTAAAAGGATCACTAATTTTTGTACTGAGTATATGGGGAATAATTGCAATATATTCAGGATTACCCTACCTGTTATCAGGTGAACTGGGAATATTTGATTCATTCTTTGAAGCAATGTCCGGTATTACGACAACAGGATTTTCACTCATCCCCGAACAAACACACCCCTATTCGGTAGCAATGTGGAAAGCATTAACGCAATGGTTTGGTGGATTGGGAATAATAGTGTTATTGCTGGTAATAGTACCTTCATCAGTTAGTCTTAAACGGCTCTTCTTTGCAGAGGGAAGAACAGAACAGATGACACCCAATGTAAGACATACAACGATGATATTTCTAAAACTTTACCTGCTGATAACAGCTTTTGGTATATGTTTATATTTAGTATTAGGATTAAATCTGTATGAATCGATCTGTTTTACATTCACGGCATTTGCTACTGGAGGATACTCAATATATGCTGCTGATGCACATATCTTTGATTCGCTTCCAATTCAGATTGTTACAATGTTTCTGATGATACTTGGTAGTACGAACTTTGTAATTCATTACCGTATTCTTAAGGGAAATACCAAGAACTTACTTAAAGACATAGAATTACGTGCAATGTTTATTATTGTAGTGCTGGCTACGGCATTATTAATGCTTTCATTATACACTAACGGTTTCTATGATTATAATGTAATGGAAATATTCCGTCATTCATTATTCCAGGTAATATCTGTAATGTCATCAACAGGTTTTGTGTCACAGGATATAGCAGCATGGCCACAGTTTAGCTTCCTCTTGTTGATACTTTTAACATTTGTTGGTGGAAGCATATGTTCAACAAGTGGTGGAATTAAACTGTATAATCTTGTAATACTGTTTAAGTCTATATGGTGGGAAGTTGAGGAGATGATGCTTCCTAAAAATGCCATTAAGCCAAAAAGAATTAATCATGATAAAAAATCAAGAGAAATTTCAAGTAAGGCAATTAAAACAATATTAATATTCATATTATCATATATACTTATATTCCTGATTGGTACAATGGTAATATTGTTCTACTGTAACGATTGTATGTTAGCTATTACTGTATCAGCATTATCTATCGGTAACACTGGTATATCAGTACCATATATTTCTGCAAGTATGCCTTTCCTGGTAAAATTAGTAATCATTATTGAGGTATGGGTTGGCAGAATTAGTGTATGGCCGTTATTCCTTGGAGTGTTATACCTGATTAACAGAGCAGAAAGCAGAGTTAAAAACTTTATAGATGAATAATATTAATCTCCATATTATTTCTTTTACTTTTTTCTAATTGGAAATTATTTAAAAATAGTAGTTGAATAAAAAAATTTTAAAAAAAAGATTTCAGTAGAAGATTTAAACTTCTACATCAATTACATCATCTAAATTAATCTCAGGATAGTTTTTGCTAGTTGCACTATCAAGACCAATTAACATGGTACTACCGTTATGGAAAATTGAGGTAAGTGATGGTGTAATTACTCCGGTTAAACCTAATCCCATGAATAAAGTGTTAAAGATTAAGATGTATTTGTAGTTTCTGTGTATCAGGTCAATCATTTGTTGACTGATTATTCTCATAGTTATAAGATCATCTAAGCATGGTCTAAGAAGTGTAATGTCTGCAACTTCTCTTGCAAGGTCTGATGAATCTTTCATTGCAACACTTACATCTGCTGCTGATAATGCCGGTGAATCGTTGATTCCATCTCCGACCATTATTACTTTCTTACCTTGAGCCTTTATTTCTTCAACAATGGATGCTTTGTCTTCAGGTAATACTTGTGATTTGTAATGGTCAATTCCTAATATTTCGGCTGTTGTATGAGCTGCATTTTCAGAATCACCTGTGAGCATTATAACATCTTCAATACCTAAGTATCTGAGTTTGTTTAACACGTCTTTTGCTTCTTCTCTTGGAGGGTCGTCAATACATATGATTCCTTCAAGGTTTCCATCTATTGCAAAGTAAATGATTGAGTATTTGTCAGCATTTTCTTTTACAATATCTTCTTTTTCTTTGCTTATTTCGACGGCTTCATCTTCTAATACGAAGTGTTTACTACCAAGTACTGTTCGTTTTCCGCATAGTGTTGTTGCTATACCGTGAGCTACTATGTATTCAACATCGGAGTGTAATTCTTCTCCGTGTTGTAAACCAAGTTCTTCTGCTTTTTTAACAATTGCTGTAGCTACGCTATGTGGGAAGTGTTCTTCAAGGCATGCTGCTTGTCTTAGTAATTCGTCATCAGAAAGTACTCCTAATGATAAGTATTTTGCTACGTGTGGTTCTGATTTTGTTAATGTACCTGTTTTATCGAAGATTATTGTGTCTGCTGTTGCAAATGCTTCAAGGTATCTTCCACCTTTTACAACTATTTCTCTTTCTGATGCTTCACGCATTGCTGAGATAATTGATATTGGTGTTGCCAGCTTGATTGCACATGAATAATCTACTGTTAATGCTGCGATAGCTTTAATGGTACTTCCTGTTATGAGATATGTTAATAAGGTTACTGCGAAGTTCCATGGTACAATTGAATCTGCTAAATTTTCAGCTTTACTTTGAATACCTGCTTTTGCTTTGTCTGAACTTTCGATTAAGTCAATAATTTGATTAATTCTTGTTTTTTCGTTTAGTTCGTCAACATTTACTACCACAGTTCCATCTTCAACTATTGTTCCTGCAAATACTTTGTGTCCTACTGTCTTATGTACTGCTAATGATTCTCCAGTCATTGTTGCTTCATTTATTTCAGCGTCACCTTCAAGTATTGTACCATCTGCTGGTATAATTGTACCAGTTCTTACAACTATTTGATTTCCTTCTTTAAGGTCAGAGAATGGTATTTGTACTTCTTCTCCTTCTTCTGTTTTTATCCATACTTTGTTGATGTTTAACATTAAACTGTTTTCAAGTGAGTGTTTGGTTTTTTCTATTGTGTAGTCTTCAAGTATTTCTGATAATCCTAATAAGAATACTATAGATCCTGCCGGTCCAAACATTCCTTGTGTGAATGTTACAAATATACTAGTTGCATCAAGTAAATCAACATCAAGTCTTAGATGTGTAAGACTGTCAAATCCTTTTACTAGGTATGGGATTGATTCGTATGCTATTTTTACTACGTGTAATGGTAATGGTAAGAATAGTTTACAACCAAATCTGATAGCTACTTTCTTGATTATTTTGTTTATGTATCTGCTATCTGTTTCACGAGAAAGTTCTTCTTGTGTTGGTTCTGCTTCGAATAAATCTGATCTTTTAATGTTGCTCAGGTAGTTTATTACTTGTGATTTTGTACAAGTATATTTTAGATATATGCTACCGTTGACTGATGAAACTTTAACAGTTTTGATTCCTTTTTTTTCAGATAAAAATCTGGTCAGGCCATATCCCTGTTCTTTTGTGAATGCGTTTTTTCCTGCACGAACACGAAGGATATTTCCTCTATCTAAAACTATTTTAAATTTCATGTTCTCATTTCCCATTATTTTTTTGTATGATAATAAGGGGGAGTTTAGTGTTTATTCGTCATCTTCTTCGTCTTCGTCTTCGATTTCGATTTCTAATTCTTCAATATCTTCGATGTCGTCTGGACCGAAGATTTCGATTTGTTGTTTTTCCTGTGCTTCAGAGTGTATGTCTTCTGCATCCTCTTTGAAGTTTTCAATACTTTCTTCAATTGAATCTTTAAGTTCTAATGCTCCAGCTGTTATGTTTACTGCTAAGTCATGTCCCATTTCCGTTTCTGAGAATTTTTTAATTGCTATTGCTGCAACTGCTCCTGCTAGGAAGTATTTTACTTTGTCTTGTCCTAAAAAGTCCATTGCATTTTGTGTAAATCCATTTCCATCATTATCTCTGTTGAATACCATGTTCATCACCTAATTTTTTTTGTTTATTTTAAATTGTTTGAAAAGAATTGTCATTCTTTATATATAATTTTATTTTAATTATATTATTTAAATGTGCTTTTTTTTAGGCTAATTAAACTTTATTTTAAGTATAACTAAAAATTATTTAGGTAGACTTAATTTATAACTGTTTTATCGATTATTTGAAGTTTTAATAGCTTATGTTTTGAGAAATTGAAGTATCATGAACTCTTCTTTTTCAATATCATATATTTTTAATACTTCTTTGAAATTTTAATCTTTTTATAGTCATTTATATTTATTTTAACA
>CAZUHM010000007.1:16505-31855 GCA_964620575.1 uncultured Methanobacteriaceae archaeon
TTCCATTTAGTTTTAATATATTTTCAATTTCTATTAAATTATTCTTGTTTTTTTATTGAATATTTAATAGTTCCCTATTTTTTACTCCTTATTAATTTTTGACTTGATTTTATAGGGATTCTTTAATAAGTATTATTTTATACCTATACCCCTATGGGTATATTACTTAATATTACCAAAGTCCTATATAAATGTATATGATTTTTTTATTAAATATACTTTATTTTTTATCAACATTATTTTAATAAAACAGAAAAATGAAATTATCCTCCGAAATTTTCATCTGTAATTCATTGACAAAATCAATAATTATAAATAATCAAAGATTGATATATTATATTATACAATTATTTTTACAAGGCATTGATAAAAATGAAATGTCCAATAGATGAAGACAACCTATCTTTATCATTCCTATTTATGATGTTTCTAAAATCTCAAAACACTTACTACAAATACTATCTACAAGACGAAGAAATCACACTTCAACAAATACCAATACTGCTAAAACTATTAGACCACGAATACATATACCAGAAAGATATAGCAACAGATCTAAAAATGGACAACGCATTAGTAACAAGAAACATAAGAAAACTAGAAGATTTAGGATACGTAAATAGACAGGAAGATAATGAAAATAGAAGACAAAACAAGATAAGTTTAACCACCAAGGGAAGAACTTTCACAAAGAAAATACGAGACGAAGGAATAAAACGTGAAGATGAAATAATGAAAAACACATCAATATCACGAAAAGAACTGATAAAAATATTCCTGGAAATACTTGAAAATTCAAAAGAATTCAACGATAAAAATATGGGGGATTAAATGGGAGAAGATAAAGGAAAAAACAGTAATATAGAACTATTAACTGGGGATTATAAGGTAGCAATCAAAAAGTTAGCATGGCCGATGATGGTCAGCATGTTTCTTGTAATGGCATACAACTTGGCAGACAGTATATGGGTAGCAGGACTCGGAAGTGATGCCTTGGCAGCAATAGGATTCATCACACCATTATTCATGATACTTATAGGACTCGGAAACGGTATAGGTGCCGGAGCAAACAGCCTAATAGCAAGATTCATCGGAGCAAAAAACATACCCGAAGCAAACAACACTGCACTGCACAGTCTGGTACTGACAGTAATAATAAGTGTAGCAGGCTCTATAATAATGTACTTCATACTGCCAACACTACTGGAAATAATGGGTGCAGGCTCATCCATGCAACAGGCACTAGGATACGGTAACATTGTATTCACATTCATGATAATATTCATATACAGCAACGTGGGAACTGCAATACTACGATCAGAAGGTGACGTAACACGTGCAATGTATGTAATGGCAATAACAGCAATATTCAACATAGTACTAGACCCAATATTTATCTATATACTAAATATGGGAATAGAAGGAGCCGCATGGGCAACAGTAGTATCAGGATTCATAAGCTGCATAGTATTATTATACTGGATGCACGTGAAAAAAGACACGTTTCTGAATCTAGAATTTAAAAACTTTAAATATGAAAACAGTATCACATGGGGAATATTGAATGTTGCAATACCATCAACCAGTGAAAATTTAATATTCAGCGCTTTAGGAATAATAGAAAACTACTTACTGGTATTAGTTGCAGGTACTATTGCAGTAGCAACATATACTGCAGGAATGAGACTCATACAATTATCAATGATACCACTTATGGGATTCGGTACAGCATTACTGACAGTAGCAGGAGCATCATATGGTGCAAGAAACTATAAAAAACTACAGGATGCATTCTTCTATACCTTGAAATTAGGTTTATTGGTTAGTACGGCTATGGCAGTGATATTCTTCTTCTTTGCACCACAAATTAGTGCAGTATTCGCATACTCATCCAGTGCAGCACTAGCACCAAGAATAGCACAGCTAATACAGATAATGATAATATTTATCTATGCTGTATGTCTTGGTATGGTATCGGCTATGATGTTCCAGGGTGTGGGAAAAGGATTCACATCACTATTCCTGACTTTCATAAGATCATTACTCTTTGAAGTAATATTCTCATACATATTTGGCGTAATGATGGGAATGGGAGAACAGGGGATATACTATGGTGTAGTAACCGGAGGTTTCCTTGGTTCCATCATCAGTTTCACATGGGCAAACTTCTATCTTAGAAGACTCAGAAGAAATTATGAACCTGTTGAAGAGTAATTTAAACAACTCTTCAAACTTTTTTTTTGAATAATTATTTATAAGTGAAAAATTCTAATTTTGAATCATTACATGTACATGTAACAATAATTTTTTAATATTTTTTAACATGGTAATTAAAATTGATTAAAGACAAACAACAAATAATTAACTAGGTGAAATTAATGAAAAAATGGAATCAGCAAAAATTAATACAAATGACACAACAACAAAACGAATTCACAAAAACAAGATTGGACTATGAAAAAATAGCTTCAAATTATTTTGAAATAATTGAAAAAGTCCGTGAAAACGGTGATGTAGTGCCGCTTGCTTTTAAAGATGTTGAAGTAGCATATGATGGAAAGATGATGGATGACTTAAATTTGCCAGAAGTCACTGATGAAATCCAGAAACAAATAGATTCCAAAGAACAGGAAAGGCAGATCATGCATATTAAACATTTTTCAAGAAGTATTACACATGAAGATTGGTTTAACTATTTGGATGAGGAAATCAAGACTTTTATTGAAAAATATCCTGAATATTCGGATGTTATAATATAATTTTCTTTATTAAAATTTTCTTAATTATTTTTATGGTTTTTTTGAATTTGTAAATTTTCAATCCATTAAAAACTTGTTTTTTCAATCGTTTTACCTATATGTATTCATACTTTTTTTATTATTTAATCCTTTTGTCATTATTATTAATTATAAATGTAATATTCTGATATGAATTAATTTTTTTATCGCTTATTTTTAGCTGCAATTAAATGATATTTTTTAAAATATCTTATTCAGATATAGAAAAATTTTTAAAACTCCAATAAAAATATAACATCTGTTATCAAATATTAATCCACCAAATCATATTTTATAATACCAAATAAGAATAATATAAAAATTCAAGAATTAAATAAGTAATAAACTATCTTTAAATTAAAATCCAACTCTTTTTATTAAGTTTTACAAAAAAACTAACAGATACTTATCTAAGCAAGTAAAATTTTTATCATTACAAATATTTTTTTTATCTGACTGATTTTATATGAATATGGATTAAAAAAACTAATAAAAAGCTCAAAAATAGAAATATAACGAAAATAATTCGATTTTTACAGTATGGTCACAGATAAGAACTTTTATATAAAATATTAAATATAGACATTTTTATTAATCAAGATAATCTTGATTAATTTTTAACTACTTTATGTGTATAACGAAAATACAAGAAGAAACTTACAAATGTTTTAATTGTTTATTTAGGTGTACCACTAAATAAACCGATTTAATGTTAATAGGTGAAACTAAATATGACATTAAAAAGGAAACATTGTCTGCTATTTCTTGCTATATTCGTGATACTCTTAGTTGGAATGACCATGGCGTCGGCAACCGACGTTGAAAAGGTCAACGATACGCAAGGAGTAACAGACAATAAAGAATTATCCACACCCGACAATTATGATGTGGATAAAATGGTACAATCCGATGCTAGTACAGCTAGCACGGAGGCAAAGGTAAAAAATGAAAACACAAGTGATAACACAAACAATTCAGATACGACAAATAGACAAACAGAGACAACAACAACGACAAACGATAACGATATTACATCAAAAAATATCAACAAACAAAGTTCAAGTAAAGTATTAAAAATGGACGGAGAAAATACATTCACGGCATTACAGACACTTATAAATGGATGGTCATCTTCTGATGCACTTGTTCTTGAACGTGATTATGTATTTACTAGTGGAACAGATGATACTCTTGTTGATGGTATAATCATTTCCAAGTCTATTACCATTAATGGTAATGGTTATACAATCAGTGGTTCTAATTCGGCAAGAATCTTCAACATAACAGCTAATTATGTAACTCTTAATAACATAACATTCACCAATGCTAAAGCAACATACACAGCTAATGGGGCTGATGGTAATGGTGGAGCAATAAGATGGACAGCAGAGCACGGTTTATTAGAAAACTGTACGTTCACCAGTAACACTGCAGATACTAGTGGTGGAGCAGTCTATTGGGATGGACATAATGGTACAATTGTTAATTCAACATTTACTGATAACAAGGCTACCGGAGTTCATAACAGTAGCAGTGAATCCGAACCTGCTTATATTTATGGTGGTGACGGTGGAGCAGTAATATGGATAGGATCCAACGGTACAGTAAATAATGTGACTTTCAAAAACAACGTTGCAAGCTACCGTGGAGGAGCTATCTTTGTACAGAAATCTGATGATGAAGATAAATGTGAAAATACTACAGTTAAAAACAGTATTTTTGATTCAAACATGGCAGGTACCAATGGTGGTGCTATAGACTGGAACAAAAATTCCAATTACGGTAAATTGGAAAACAGTACCTTTATTAACAACCGGGCAAATCGTAGTGCTGGTGCAGTATATTGGAGTGGAGAAAACGGTGTAATCAACAACGTAATCTTCAAAAACAATAATGCTACCAATATTACGGAAGTTGACAGTAGAAATACAACTTATTACACTATTGCCGGTGGTAATGGTGGAGCTCTAGTATGGGTAGGAACAACCGGACTGATTGATAATTCAACATTCGAAGGTAACAACGCTAGTGTTCATGGAGGGGCAGTATTTCTCATAAGAAGTAGTAATATTACTTTCCATAACTCCACATTCACAAAAAACCTTGCAGGATGCAATGGTGGTGCTGTTGACTTTAACGTCGGAGCAACACAGGGTATCATTGACAACTGTACATTCACAGAAAACACTGCTAAACGTAGTGGTGGTGCTGTTTACTGGAATGGACACAATGGTACTATTAAGCATTCAACATTCACTAATAACCAGGCTACCGGAGTTGTATCAGGTTATAATTCTACAACTGAAATAGCTTTCGGTGGTGACGGTGGTGCTATTGACTGGAGAGGATCCAATGGTACAGTAGATAACGTTACATTTACTGGTAACGTTGCTAAGTTCCGTGGTGGAGCAATCTTCGTACAGCGAAGTGATGAAGAAGAAGAGTGTAACAATACGATTGTTAAAAACAGTCGTTTTGAAGATAACAAGGCTGGTACCAACGGTGGTGCAGTAGACTTGAACCATGGTTCTACTTTCGGTAGACTTATTAACAGTAACTTTACTAATAACCATGCTAATCGTAGTGCTGGTGCAGTTTACTGGAGTGGTAACAATGGTACAATTACTGACTGTATCTTCACTGATAACCATGCTTGGGGTACGACTTTAAATGATAGTCGTAACGAATCAATGTATCCATTGGTTGGTAACATTTCTGGTGGTAACGGTGGAGCAGTTACATGGATTGGTACTGACGGTTTAATTGATAATTCAACTTTCTCTCTTAATGATGCATTACATCATGGTGGTGCAGTATTCATGAGGGACAGTCATAACATCACATATCATAACACTTCATTTATTCATAATGAGGCAGGTTATAATGGTGGTGCTGTAGACTTTAACGTCGGAGCAACACTCGGTACTATTGACAACTGTACATTCAAAGATAACATTGCAAACCGTAGTGGTGGTGCAGTGTTCTGGAATGGACACGATGGTACAGTAAAATACTCCGTATTTGAAGGTAACAATGCAACAGGTATTGTAAATGGTACAAACCGAACCACGGGAGAACTATGGGGTGGTGACGGTGGAGCAATCGACTGGCGTGGATCAAACGGTACAGTAGAATACTCCAACTTCACAAGCAACAACGCAACATTCCGTGGAGGAGCAATCTTCGTAAACAAAGGAGACGATGAAGACAACTGTACAAACACAAGTGTATCCTACTGTAACTTCATAACTAACTATGCAGGAACCAATGGAGGAGCACTAGACTGGAACAGTGGAGCAGAAGACGGTAGGGTAGAGTTCTCTAACTTCACAGACAACCTAGCAGACCGTAGTGCCGGAGCAATCTACTGGAGTGGAACAAACGGTACAATAATAGATTCAATATTCCATAAAAACGCTGCAACCGGTCTGACAGAAACTGACTCAAGAAGTAAGAATCCAGATTACTACCCAGACAATGGTGGTAATGGTGGTTCAGTAGTATGGGTTGGAACAGTAGGATTTGTAGATAACTCTACATTCACAGAAAACATTGCAAATGCCAGTGGTGGAGCTGTATACCTAAGGGACAGTCATAACATAACATTCCACAATTCAACTTTCGCACTTAACCTTGCCGGAAGTAATGGTGGAGCAGTAGACTTTAACTTCGGTGCAGAATACGGTAACATAACCAACTGTACATTCGACTCCAACCTCGCAAACTGTAGTGGTGGAGCAGTATACTGGCACGGAACATACGGTACAATAAACAGCACAATCTTCACAAACAACACTGCAACCGGTATAATAAACGGTACTGAAACAGTAGGTACTGTATCAGATTTAGCATTTGGTGGAGATGGAGGAGCACTCATCTGGACGGGAGCACACGGTTACGTGGATAATTCAACATTCACAAACAACACCGCAGCATACCGTGGAGGAGCAATATTCCTACAACCACCTGATGATGGAAAATGTGACAACATCACTGTGGAAAACTCAAACTTCACAGAAAACCTGGCAGGTACCAATGGTGGAGCAATCTCATGGTATATCGGAGCAACCAACGGAAACGTCTTAAGTTCAAACTTCACAAACAACACAGCAAATCGTTGTGGTGGAGCAGTGTACTGGAGTGGAGAATCTGGTTCAGTGCAAAATTCCCTGTTTGAATACAACACAGCATGGGGAAAAGCACAGGATGACAGAGGATCACATTGGGAATTCTCAGGTTACGGTGGACATGGAGGAGCAATTGAATGGATAGGTTCAGATGCATTAATGTACAACAATACATTCAATTACAACAAGGCCAACCAGAGTGGTGGCGCAGTATTCCTTCAGGAAAACAATAATGTAACCATACAGTTAGGTATATTCAACAACAACCTTGTATTCAAGAATGATACTAATGACGGTCAATGTGGTGGAGCTTTAGCTGTTTTTGATGGAGCAACTGAGATAAGCATTAGGGATTCTGAATTCAACAATAATGAAGTTGTAGGATTTACAAATGAAACTAATGGTTATGTATATGGTAATGGTGGAGCAGTAAGCTTTGGAGAAGGATGTTCCTATGGAGTCATCGACAATTCCACATTCAATAACAATTCAGCACATGCAAACGGTGGAGCAGTAATATGGGATGGAGATTACGGTGAAATGACTAATAGTAATTTCTATAACAATACTGCATTATACGCTGGTGGAGCATTAAGACTCAGTGGAGATGATGTAATAGTAAACAACTCTGACTTTGAAGGTAATCGTGACCCTGTAGGTGGTAATGTATGGGGTTCAGCTATCTATATCAGAGGAGAAAGAACTAACATCACATATTCCAACTTTACCAACAACACCGATGCAAATGTAGGTGGAGCAATATACGTAAACGGTAACAATGCAACATTAGCATTCAACAATTACGTAGATAACAATGCAACCTCTGGAGGGGCAGTAGTTATAGATGGTAACAATACTCTTCTATCAAATTCTGTCTTCAATAACAGTGTATCAGTAGATAATGCTAGTGCATTATTAATTACAGGACACAATGCAACAGTAACCTTATCAGAATTCAACAACAATAATGTTACTGGACATGGAACAATCTACGTTGAAGGTGACGATACAGTATTGTCATACAACAACATGACCAGTAACACATTAACTCGTGGTAATGGTGGAGCAATATACGTAGAAGGAGAAAACACTTTAATATCCCATATGAATATTGACAAGCATAATGCTACATTGGGTGGTTCCATCTATGTTGAAGGTGAAAATACAACCATAGATAACTCCAACATTACAAACAGTAAATCAACTAGTCAGGGTGGAGCAGTCTTTATTAAAGGTGAAAATACTACCATTTCCAACTCTGATATTTCTAAGAATACAGGTACCCCGGGTGGTTCCATCTATGTTGAAGGTGATTATGCAACAATTACCTCTACTAACGTAACTGACAGTAAATCTACTAGTGAAGGTGGAGCTATCTATGTAGATGGTGATAAGACAATTATATCACGTTCTGATATTGCTAGAAATAATGGTAGCCAGGGTGGATCCATTTATATTAAAGGAAAGGATACTATCATAACTCGTTCAAGCGTCACTGACAGTAAAGCTACCAGTCAAGGTGGAGCTATCTATGTAGATGGTGAAGGTACCATAATATCCTATTCGGATATTGCCTATAACAATGCAACCACATCTGGAGGATCAATATTTATTGTTGGTGCAAATACCGAAATATCTTATTCAAATGTGACTGATAGTAAAGCACAAATTGCCGGAGCAATATATGTACAAGGTGAAAACAGTACAATATCCAATTCAAATGTATCATATAACAATGCGACTAACGGTGGAGCTGGAGCAGTATATGTTACAGGAAGTAATACTAATATTACTTATTGTTACATTAATAACAATACTGCAACTACTGATGGTGGAGCAATATATCTTTTTGGTGAAAATTCAACAGTAACCTATTCAAATCTTGAATCAAACTATGCTCCTAGCAGAGGTGGGGCTATATTTATTACAGGAGACAAGATTGGTTACATAATACAAGGCTGTACTTTTGTAAATGACAGTAATAAATATGCTTTCAGTGGAACTAGTCAAGGTGGTGCTATATTTTTGACAGGTGGAACAAGTAACAATGTCAAAATATTGGATAACACTTTCATCAATTGTAGATCCTATAAAGGTGGAGGTATAAACTTTGGTAGTACGAAAGGTGCTGTCTTTGATAATTGTACTTTCATAGATTGTATTGCTGGTTCTGATGGTGGAGGAATGTATGGTGGAGATAATAGTGGTTCTGATTATAATAATTTAACCAACTGTACATTCATTAACTGTATCGGTTATAAAGCTGGTGGAAGTCTTGTATGGAATTCATATCATGGTAATCTAATAAATAATGTATTCATTAACAGTTCTTGTGATAGTCACCTTTGGAGTCCTACACAAACGTGGCAAAATAAAGGTGGTTCAATATCATTAGAAACAGCTGAACATTCAGTAATAATTAACAATACATTTATTAATTCTTATAGTAGTTATAATGGTGGAATAATAAGTGATGCAAATAAAGAAACTGCTAAGAATGTGACTTTTATTAACTGTACTTTCATAAATGGAACTTCTCCACAAGGTGGAGCAGTATATATTCATTTGAATGGGGATACTTTTGATAATTGTACTTTTGTAAATTGTAGTGCTACTGATGGTGGAGCTATTTACGTAACTTCAAATTCCATAACTATGAAAAATTCCACAATTAAAAATAACATTGCTGTTAATGGTGGAGGTTTATACTTAACAAGTGGTGCTAATATTAATGATACTAATATCACTAATAACAATGCTACTACTGGTTCTGGTATATACTTAACTGGTGGTACATTAAATCTTAATAATGTCAAACTATTGGAAAACCAGGCTCATTCAGCTGCATTTACAAACCAAGTGTATAATAATAATGGTATTACAATATCAGGTACTTTCACAGGTAACGATAACGTGTTAAATGGTATCTACAAAAGAGGTGGAACAATTAATTATGTTAATGTTGATTACCTCGGTGTTAATGGTATAGTTAATTCCGGTTCCGATTCTTTAACTGCAAGTACCCGTATTAATGAAATTTACCAGACTATATGGATAGAATTATATGATAAAGATAATACTTTATTATATTCTGAGCTAAATAAAACTGATGCTAATGGAAATTACAAGTTTGGGTTTGATATTGATGAATTCAGTGGCTTGTACACTTTCAAAGTATACCATCCTGAGGATAATTATTACACTTACCTTGCTTACGGTATTACTCGTAATATTGCAAGTATAACTGTTACTGTTACCAATTACACTTTCACTCCTAACTATTCTCATAATGAGTCTATCGGAGTAAAAGTTACAGGTAATAATGTTATGCCTACAGGTAATGTAACGCTATATCTTAACAGCACGCTTAGTGGCTTCAAGAATTACACTTTCAACGGTACTATTAATAGTTCCGGTGAAATAAACTTTAATGACAGCTACGTGTTTGAAGATGGTACAAGCAATCCATTGCATTATCTTAACGCCAGTGCTTATGATGTTCTTGTAGTTTATAACGGTGATGACAATTATCTTCCGGAAAATGTTACAACACGATTCAATATCTTTAAGGCAGAATCTCCTGTCACTATAGGTTTTGATAACTACACATATAATGCTACTCATAACATCTCTGTAAGTGTTCCTAATGAATTAGGTGAAGGCATTTACTCAGGTAATGTGGTAGTAACTGTATGGAGTGAAGAATATAATCTGGGAAGACCTGTTGTTAACCATACATTCACAGTTCCTCTTATTAATGGGAGTTTGAATTATACGGACTATCTTGAAATCTTAAATGCTGGAGATTATCATATACATGCAGTTTTCAGTGGAACACAGAACTATCTTGCATCAGAAAGCTATAAAAACTTCACAGTTTTCAAGGCTGATGCTGTAATTAATGCAAGTGCTGAAAATGTAACTACACTTGAAGATGCAATAGTCAATGTCCACGTTGATCCGGAAGTGTCAACGGGAAAAGTTAACATCACGGTTGTCAGTGAAAACGGTTATACCTTCTTTGAAGAAGACGTATCATTAACCGATTCAAGCTATCAGATTAACCTTGGTGATCTTGAAGCAGGTACTTATATTGTGACAGTTGATTATGGTGGAGACAGAAACCATAATGAGGCATCTAACAGCACATTATTCGTGGTTATAAATCCTGACTTTAATATTGATATAAGTCTTGATGACATGAATTATGGTCAGAACAGAACATTCACAATAACAGTACCTAGTGAATATCCTGGAGTACTTAAACTCTATATTAACGGAACTGAAATTCCAGACACCAATTACACTATCCGTAATGGTGTTATAACATTCAATACAGGTAACTTAACCGATTACATAGCTGATGGTAAACTTGTCGTCGGAGAGTATAACATTAGTGTAAACTACACTGCCACTGAAAATGACAAGTACATGTCCAAGAACGCCAGTGCATTGTTCAACGTGTTCAAAGCAGAACCTGCCATTATACTGGATACTGTCAATATTACCTATGGATTCAATGAAACAATAACCTTGAATCTTACCAGTTATAATGCTACAGGTAAGGTAAATATTACAGTTTACAATAATACCGAGCAACATAACGTCATTGATGATACGGTAAGAGAAGTGGATTTAAATTCACTTGAAAAACTCAGTAAGATCTATGAAAACTTAGTTCCTGGAAATTATACTGTTGAGGTTAAATATTATGATGACATAAATTATGAGGACACAACCGTGACCGGTAATTTCAAAGTCATAAGACCTGAAATAACCATATCAAGAGACAGACCGAACATATTTGTAGAGGAATACGTTACATTACTTGGTACCGTAACCGACGGATATGAACGCATACTCAAGGTTGGTATGGTGAATATAACAGTATATGACTCCGAAGGAAATCTTCATAAGAATTACACCGTAAAGGTCAATGAATCAGGTTTATATGAAGGAAACCAACAGTATAAGGTAAGCGGAACATACACTGCAAATGCAACATACATCCTAAACGGAGTAGTGCTTGCCACAAGTAACAATGTTGAATTCACAGTCAACAAGATTAATACTATAACCAATGTAACAGTTCTTAACAGTACAGTTAACACGGTTACTATTGATGTTGTTGTAAGAGAGAATGAGACCGTTGTTACAAATGAGGACGGCACTACAAGCAGCAGTTATAATAATGTTATTACCAATGGTACTATCCGCGTATGGGTAAACGGTCAAAGTAAGGATTACACCTTTACTGAAGGCACAAACCATACAATTGTATTGGATGTTGACCCGGTTGACATTAACACCACATCCGAATTGGATTTCAAAGTGGAATATCTTGAAAACTGGAAATACGTCAACAGTACAGGAATAAACAGTACAACCGGTGAAGAAATCACTAAGTTTACTGCAAGTCCAATAGCTTCTAACCTAACTGTTATTGTAACCGAAAATCCGGAATACATTGGAAACAACATAACAATCAGTGGTCATGTATTCACGGATATTGGTGAGGAAGTAACAAGTGGTAAGGTAAACATCACGATAGTGCAGGGTGAAAGAACAATCCTTGAAGTAGGTCTTGTAGATATTACAGGAACTGGTTATTCAAAAGAAATCAACACTACTACTCTTAACGGTGTTGGAGAATACACAGCAGTTGTCAAATATCTTGGTAACAAGACAGGTGATGATGAAAATGCTAAGTATATCATTTTAGAATCTATCAACACTACACTATTCAATGTAGGTAAGATTCCAACAGTTACAAATGTTTCAGTAATTAGTTCATTGATTAATAATGTGACTATAAGAGTAAATGTAACTAACAGTACTGACTTAGAAACATTACTTAAGACAGGTACTATTAATGTAACAAAGATTGACGGTTCTTATGTAGTAAGAGAATATGCTTTAAGCAGTGATGATGGTTATGTTGATATAATAATCAGAGATTTTAATAAGGAAGGTACTTACTATATTAAGGTTGTATATAATGAGAATGATTATTATCTTTCTAGCAGTGCTAAGAGTGATACGATTCCTTATGACTATATAACCATTAATGTACATAAAATACCTACAATTACTAATGTAACAATATTAAATACTGAAATAGGTAATGTAACTCTTGGCGTCAACGTAACTAACGATACAGACTATGCATTTGTACAGGACGGTACCATAATGGTAGTAAACAGTACAAACCATAGTCAGATATATGGTTACATGACTTTTGTCGGAGATGGAGAATTAAACATTACATTAACAGGCATTACTGTGGCAGGAGATTATGTTGCAATGGTTTCATATCTCGGTACAGATTTATATGAAGATAGTCTGGGTACTGACATTACAACTCAAAGTCAGCTAATAACTTTCACAGTAACTAAAATTCCTACAAACACTACCGTAGCAATAATTGATGATACAGTAGGTCATGTGGTCTTGGAAGTTAATGTAACAAACTCTTCAGGAACTCCTGTAAGTCAAGGCAGAATCATAGTACGTAACGCCACAGATGGCAGCGTACTATTCAATGACACATTAAGTGATGGAAAACGTCTGGTAACATTGGATGTAGAACAGCCGGGTATTGTTGAAGTAACGGTCGAATATCTTGAAAACGACTTATACTACAACAGTACAGCAGCAAACAACACCGAACGTACAGACGGAAACAAAAACATCACATCAATAGTTGTAAAACAGGATCCAAGCATAACCATAAGCATATTGGATGACACTGTATTTGTTGGTGAAAACGTAACAATAAACGGTACTGTTTTAAACGAAACAGGATTACCATACAAATCAGGTACTGTCATCATAAGCATAAATTCAACAGAATATACTGCAACATACAATACCACAACCGGTAAATATAACTTAACAGTTGATAAAACCCAGCTTAGTGGAACATACCAGTTCAATGCAACATATTATGATGCAACTGGAGATGAAATTGTAGGTACAGCTAACCATACATATGATGTTGAAAAGATTTCAACAGTTACAACAGTTAATTCAGAACTTCTAAACTCTACACTCGGCAACGTAACTATCAGAGTAAACGTTACAAACAGTACAGATTTAGAAACTGCAATTACAACAGGTAACATAACAGTTTATGACATTAACGGCAATCTATTGGCAGATGAAGTAACATTCAATGCTGAAACAGGATTCTTTGACATTAAGTTAAACAACATTACAAGCATTGGTCAGTTACGCATCAAGGTAATTTACAACGAAAACGATAAATACCTGTCAAGCAATGCATTAAATGACAGTGCATATGACAAAAACTATATCACAATCGATGTAACACGCATACCAACCATTACAAGCGTAAACATAACCAATCACACAGCAAGCAATGTGACACTTGACATTAATGTCACAAACATTACCGGAGAGCTTGTAACTACCGGTAGTGTAAGGGTAGTCAATGCTTCAAACCCATCACAAATACTTGTGCCTGACACAAACCTTGTTGACGGTAAAATAAGTGTAAGTATTACAAGCTTAACAAACAGTGATGATCTGGAAGTATATGTTATCTACAACGAAAACAACATCTACGAATCCAGCGTCGCATTAAATGACAGTGCACTAAGTCAGGAGTATAAGAACATTACACGTATCAGCGTGGATAAAGTTCCAACAAATACAAGTATTCTCGGAATACTAAATGATACTCTCGGCAATGTAACACTGGAAATACTGGTAATAGACAATGCTACACAAAGTGGTGTGACAAGCGGTCATGTGATAGTAATAAATGCAACTGATGCATCAATGATATTAGGTGAAGGATACGTTAACTCTGAAGGTAAAGTGAACATTACATTAAACTCAGAGCTTGTAACACAGGCCGGAGATATAATGATCAACGTAACCTACGAGGGAACAGATTACTACCTATCAAGCAGAGCACACAGTTACAATAGTGAAGATCCGGAACTTGGAGAATACACTACAATTGTAACAGTATTGCAGGATCCAATCATTAACATTACGTTAAGCGACAACCCTATAGTGATTAAAGATACGGTAACCATTACAGGTTATGTGCTAAACAGTACAAATCAGCCATACACTACAGGAAGTGTAAACGTAACAGTTGATGGAGTAGATCTTACTGATGTTGTATATGACAGACAAACCGGACAGTACACAGCTACCTACAAGGCAACACAGGCCGGAGAATTCACTGTATACTCATCATACATAGAGGATGATATAGTAATTCTTCAAAGTGAAGAAAAAACGTTAACAGTAAATAAAATAGCTACTACAACTGACGTAACAATACTAAACAATACCTGTGGTAATGTGACACTTAACATAAGTGTTGCTGGTGTTGACGGTAACAAGTCAATGACCGGTAAGGTAAACATTACAATTGCAGGAAATCCAACTGTCATACAGGAAAATCTTG
>CAZUHM010000008.1:0-30101 GCA_964620575.1 uncultured Methanobacteriaceae archaeon
GGCAAATCCATCATTTGATAATAGAAATAGCTTAATCTTTCAAATGTTCATTTTTTTGAACTAGTTATTTTTTTTGATTTTTTTTTTTTATTTAATTTTTTGTTAAAGTACATTTTTTTAAATTATTTTATAAAAATAATCTTTTTGAAAAGTTTATTTATCTGTTTTTACAAATTTTTAATTACTACTTTTTCTAAAAATTTATATTTATATAAAATCATAAATTATATAAAAGGTGAAAATATGATAACCACAAATATTTATAAAGGATTTCAATTACATATACCTAAAGAAATAAGACAAAAACATAATATAACAGAAGATGATCAAGTAACCTGGAAAAGTGAAGGAGACAATATAATCATAAATGTTAAAAAACAAAGAAGCCTAAAAGATTTGGTTGCTTTAGCAACAGCAGAAAAAGAATTTGATTCCGTTAAATTAAAAAAACGTAGCCAAAGGGGAGAAATTTAATTGATATTTTTAGACAGCTGTTTTTTAATATCCTTAATCTCAGATAAGGCAAATCAACATGAAGATGCAATAAATCTATTGGAATTAATAGATCATGAGCATAAAGTTATAAATAGTTTAGTATTATCAGAAACCCTAAATGGAATACACAGATGTGAAAAAAGAAAAAGTTTAGAAGAAATATACAATATATTAATTGAAGTGGCAGAAGTAATTTATCTAAAACCTGAAGAATATGTTGAATCTATTAATCTTAGCAAATACTATAACAATGCCATAAATTATTCTTATTTCATCATATTAAATACTATGCAAAATAAAAAAATTAACAGAATAGTTAGTTTTGATGAAGGATTTGACAAAATTAAGGCAATTGAAAGAATACATTAAATATGATAAAACTCAATAAATTGAAATCTTTGTAGCATCAAAAAAAAGTAATATAAGAAGGAATTTTAGATGCAATACTCGGAAGATTATGAATACATAACAAAAAGTCTAAATAGAAAGGCAAGACGGAAAGGAAAAAGCATAACAGAAAGTACCATCAGGACATATGTTACTGCAGTAAACAGTTACGTAAAATTTTTAGACACAAGCTTCTGCACGACACTAGACTGGGACATAGAAAAAATAGTTGACACAATAGAAGACTTCAAAGACTACCTCATAGACGAGGACAAGGCAAACTCAACCATCAACAAAAGAGTTGACCTGCTAAAGGCACTATACAAACTGGGTAAAATTGACCTGGGGTCCATTGAAAAGCTAGTTGTACATGAATCAAACGACCCTGACAGATTACCAAACAAAAATGAAATAAGACAGGTACTAAACAGCACAAACAACAAACAACTACAGGCAATAATACTTTTCATGGCAACAAGCGGCTGTGCAATAAATGAGGTAACTAACATAAATGTTGGAGAATTCAAAAAATCACTCACGGAATATACATCATGTGATGAACTTTCCGATATTTTGGATGATTTATGGAATCAGTCCGATATAATACCAACAATAAAAGTGCACCGTAAAAAAACCGACTTCTTCTACTACACCTGCTGCACACCAGAAACCACAACAGCAATCATAAAATACCTGAGTACAAGAGGAAAACTGGAAGATGATGATCAATTATTCACAATGAGCAAGGCAGCAATAAACCAGGCATTCAGGTACTACAATGACAAGCTGGACTTTGGAAGAATAGACAGCCACAGAAAATTCCATCCACACGGATTAAGAAAATTCTTTGCAACACAACTGACACTGGCTGGAGTACACAACGAAGACATAGACCGGTTGCTCGGACATAAGGTAAAATCCGTACTAAGCAAATACTCCTATGCAAACAAAAACATAAAAACACAGTACTTAAAGGGAATGGAATACCTGAAAATAAAAGAGGACACGGAAGAAGTAAAACAACTTAAAAAACGAATAAAAGAACTGGAAGAAATAATTGCAAATAAAAATAAGCAAATAGCACAACTTGAAGGATTAGAATAAGACAGTATATTATTATATATGGAAGTGTAGGACAATGGGATTATTCGATAGATTTAAAACACCGGACTATAAAAGTAAGGATATAAATATAAAAAAAAGAGCCGTCAAAGATTTAAAGGATGAGACTATACTAGTTGATATAGTCAATGATGTAAAAGAAGATTATTATATCCGTGCGTATGCACTTAAGAACATACAAAACGAGGATACATTAAAAGATATAATACCAAACTTAAAGGGATATCCAGCAAAATTTTTGAAAAGAATTGCATTCATCAATATTCATGATGAAAACTGGCTAAAGGACTACTTTAACAAAATTGAATATGATAATTATACACAGGTATCTCTAATACGATGCATTCATGATAATTCCATCCTTCAAGATTTTGTATTTAACAGCAACCCTTTCCTGATTAATAACCTGCCTATAGATGTACACGTTAACCTTGCGGCACTTGAAAACATAACGGATGATAAAGTACTCCTTAATATTGTTAACAATCATTTTTCAATATTCATAAGAGAAAAAGCATTACTAAAAATTAAAGATCAGAACATTTTAAAGAAATTTGCACAGGACGATACAAACCGAAGACTGAAAATAGCTGCCATTAGAAATCCTTCTTTAAGTGATGAAGACTTTCTAAAGAAAATTTCTGAAAATGAAGAAGATGAACTGATATGTAAAATAATAGAAAATAGAAGTAATTGCGATAAACTTAGAAATGCTTTTATAACATTATATTTCGGCAATTATTCATTTCTTAAAAAACTGGATAGTGATGGTGATGAATTTTTAAATCAGATTGTTGCTAATAACTTCGATATTAATAACATTCTAGTTGAAACTGAAAATCAGAAGATAGATCAAGACATTATAGATACGGCTTATAATGATACTGATGAATTCAAACGAAGAGATGCTGTAAAAAAAATTCATGACAAAAAAATATTAGAGGATTTAATGGAAAAGGAAATATCCGACACTGTTTTAACAGTCATATATTCAAAACTTTCAAAAGAATATCATTTAAAGGACATTGCATTACAGGGAAGATATGATGGAGAAAATGCATTGAAACTGATAGATAATCCATTTATTCTGGAGGACATTGTCCTTTTGAAACCCTATGATTCCCTAGGATTTAAAGATGAAACAAGGATAAAAGTTCTTAATCGTCTTATCCACTTTGACAGCTGTCTGGATTTTATCAAGGAATATAGTAGTGATGATACTGTAAAACTTATTATCCATAATAAAGAAATCAATAGACAATGTTCCCATTGTTTCAGTTATAAGGTTGTACATAAAGACAATGAAATGAGTGAATTTTTGGTATGTCATGATTGTGGAAAAAGAACTTATCTCTAATGCAGATTATATTAAAAAATCCAGTTGATTAACTGATTAAAAAGCGGAATTAAAAGGTGAAAATCTCAGAGAATTAATGTTAAATAGATATGAAGAGTTCATTTTTGAAACAATTTTTTCTAGATTAAAATCTCAATTAACTCCAAAAAGCTAAGAATAAATAGCATTTATTAAATGTATTATATGTATTTAGTGCTGATTATAATATTAATATTTCTCTAGTAGATATGAAAGAATATATATGTTCAATATATTCCAAAGGAAAAAAATAATCTCTTTTCAAATTTTCATATCCCTTTATTAAATTCTTGCTTTTTTTATCAGCAAATTCTTAATTTCTTCCTCAATTTTCATAAAAAAATCAATAACATATCTTATTCAGTTTTTGAGTTATTTAATCACATTTCTTTCTTTTTCATTAAGATAAGCCTTGAAGTTTTCAGCAATTTCATGTACAAGTCTTTGTCTTGCTTCAACGCTTGCCCAAGCCATATGTGGAGTTATTATTATATTTTTGGCATTCATTAATGGATTATACTTATCCATAGGTTCTTTTAAAACAACATCAACGCCTGCAGACAATACTTTTCCACTATTTAATGCTTCTGCCAAGTCAGCCTCATTTACAAGTCCACCTCTTGAAACATTGACTATTCTCACATTGTCCTTCATCTTATCAATATTTTCCTTTCTGATTATTTGCCTTGTATCCTCTGTCAGTGGACAGTGAAGTGTAATAATGTCTGACCTGGAAAAGAGTTCATCCTTATCTACAAAAACTATATTATCATCATATTTCTCTGGATGCATTGTGTTTACAATTACATTCATACCGAAAGATTTAGCTATTTCTGCAACTTTTCTGCCGATATTTCCATAGCCTACTATTCCAAGTGTCTTACCTGAAAGTTCCATGATTGGCTTTAGCCAATAGCAAAATATTTCAGAGTTAATCCAGTCACCATCCTTAACACTTTTATCATGAATTCTAAGATTACATACCTGTTCAAGTATAAATGCCCATGTAAGCTGAACAACACTGTCCGTACTGTATGATGGCACGTTTGTAACTATTATGTTTCTTTTTCCTGCAGCAGTCAAATCTACAACATTATACCCTGTAGCGCATATACCAACATATTTAATGTTTGGACATTTGGCAAATAATTCTTCATCCATTATTACCTTGTTGTTAAATACAACCTCTGCATCCCCAATATGTTCATACTTATTTTCTTCATTCGTATTTTCATAAAAGGTAACATCCAACAAATCAGAAATCTCCTTTAATGAAATATCTCCTCTGTTAATTGCTTTTTCTTCAAGAAATACTCCTTTCATCACCATATCCTCCACATATATTTTTTGATAGCTAATGGTTATATTTATAATTAATCTTATTTAATATACGGTTTTATCTGAAAAGATAAAGATTTTTAAATCATTTTTACTGATTTTTCTATTTATAGAAAGATAATTATTTTTGATAGGAGCCACCGTTTATTAATCTAATAATGTTTTTTGTAGAACTTGTCAATAAATTAAAAAGGCAACTTCCCCCATGATTTTATCAGTTATCTTCTATACATTAGTTAATTTTATATTATATATAGTAACATATCATTAAACATAAGCTTAAAGAATTTTAACTAAAACTCTGTTTTGAATATAAATTATTTCTAGAATAGTTTAAGTAGGATAAAATAATTATTTAGCTTAATTCTTAAAAAAAAATATTATAACCATAGATCTAGTTAAATAAGTACTGGATGCTATTAATGTTATTAATTTGAGGAGATCATATATGGATAAAAAGATAGCAATATCAATTGCTGTTGTCGTAGTAGTTATTCTTGCAATTCTAGGAGGATTATTCGTATTGGGAAATGCTGATGTAACATTGGAAAGTACAGATTCAATAGTTACATTACCTAATACTTATGTTATTGATGAAACAGGATCTGCAACTAATCATGAAGAGGGTACTACAATAATGTTTATTGGAATGATTGGTTCACCGAATAATGCTATTGATTTTGGTAAGGCATTACTAGCTAATGGTAACAGTTCAGGATATGAAAACATATCAGAAGATACAGTTAATGGATTTAAAGTATACGAATATGCTGCTAAACCAGACAATCTTAAAACTCTCAAGTATGGTTCATCAACAGAATGGACAGAATATTCGCCAGAGAACTTGACAGATACACACGGTTCAAAAATCAATGCTGACCATTACAGAAGAGTATACTATATCAGTCCAAACAATTCAACATGTACTGAATTAACCATTATTGCCACAAAAGCAGACACAAACCTTTATTCATCCGAAATTAATGAAATGATTCATAGCATTGCATTAAAAAATTCCGGTTAGGAAGATTAACCTCTTCCCGATAATTTTTTTATCTAAACACATTTTTATTTCTATTTTTTTTTATCTGTAATTTTCAAATCAATTGTAAATCATTTTTAAAGAATAGTTTAACCCTATAATGGGAGGTTTTATTATATGACAGGAAACGATCCAATAAGTGACATACTTATGAATGTACAGGGAAATTGTCCAAACTGTAATACTACACTAACATTCATGCCTGCAGCACAATTGGCAAAGAATAATGGTGTTAAGGAAGATGCTGTTATGTGTCATAACTGTCATAAGGTTTATACAGTTAATCTGACATTACATGATATGAGCTTTGTTGAAGAGCTGAAAACGGATTTTAATACTGGTAATAGCAACAATGAAGAAAACATTAAAGATTATGCTGATGAGTTTAAGAATGCATTTGAATCAGGTAATCTTAATGATGCAATATCCATAAACAAAGAATGGGCATCAGAATATCCTAATGATGCTAATGTGTTTTATGCAGGAACAATTGTTCAATCATTGGACAATAATGTAGGCATTGATGCATTAGAGAACATGAATAATGCAGGAAATAAATTAACTGCAGTAAGTACAGGTCTTGAACAATGGTATAAGAACAAGGCTATAACTGCCATCAACACGAGGAAAACTGAGCAGATTTCTGCTATGCAGAATTCGCAACCTTCACAGAATATGGGATATAATTCCAACAATACCCCACCACAGTTTAATCAGCAATCATATAATCAGCAGTCACAATACAACATTAATAATGTTGAAGCAGATCCTGAAGATAAATCTATATTTACATTTTTATTCTATAAACGTGACAAGAAAACACAAAAATACAGGATATCCAAGACAAAGACCATTTCATTGTTATGGTTCATATTGCTATTCATATTCATCTCTGTTATATCAATTACAGATCCAACAATCGGTTCTTCAGGTGTTTTAATTACCCTTATTGCAATATTAATTCTTACAATAATTATGACACTTCCCGTATTTATTATAGGCCTCGTTATCAGCTACATCCTGGATAAAAGGGTTCAGTCCAATACAATACCCACTTACCAGCCAAATATGAATCAACAATACAATCCACAGTATAATAAACAATATAACACACAACAAGTATATAACGAACAAGTAAATCAGCAAACAACCCAACAACAAGCACCTGTTAATAATTCAGTTGACTTTAACCCAGCACCGGAAAGTAATGTTAAAAGTGATTATCAGGAAAGCCCTGTTAATAATAGTATAGAAAACAATGATATCTCCAAGAATGTAGAAAGTGCTGAAAAGAGGGATGATACAGAAAAAGTTGAAAGTGCCGAGTTCACTGATTTCAGAAGAGTCAAGGCACCTAGTTCATTATCCGATAGTGATATAGACAATTATCTTAGAAAGATTTCCAATACTGGTGGACCATTTGTTATTGGCGAAGAATATGAATATCAAAGTGAAGTGGATAAGCTGGTAAAAGAATCAAACAGAGTGGTACCGAAGGTTTCATATTATCTTGAAAGCTTTGCCAAGTACAATGGAAGTAACGTTGGTTGTGACGCATGGTATTATGGTGGAAAATACTTAATCATCATATTATCAGAAATAAATACTGCTGAGTCTATTAAGGCTATTGCTGATACGTTCAGTATAAGTTCCAATTCTGCCGAATGGTACTGGAATATTCTACGTCAGTCAGCTGTAGAGATTGGAAAAACTGGTGACAAACAGTGGTTACCAGTATTGAACAAGGCATTAGAGCATCCGATGAGTCCTACTCAGGAGATATCAGATGCAATTGAAAAGATTTCGGGCAAATGAAAAAGTAAGTTCTGAAACTGCAGAACGATTACGTTACTATATACTTGAAAGCTTTGAAGAATTTAAAAACTGGAAATAATAGTTTAATTTACTAATCTCCCAAATTTTATTTTATCTTTTTTTTAGTGATTTTATATATCATATTATTGATATTATTAAATAATATATTATAAAAAAGTATTATCATAGATTATATTGGTGAGAAAATGAATTCTGATGATAAGAATTTTGATGAAAGCAGCTTTGAAGAAAAGGTTGAAACTCTGAAAAGTTATATTCAAAGAGTAAGTGATGGAGAAGACATGGAAAGCGTACAGGCAGACTTTAAGGAAAACTTTTCGCATGTTCCGGCAAAAGTTATTGCAAAAGCAGAACAGGCAATGATGGCTGATGGTGCAAAGATGGAAGATATTCAGAAGTTGTGTGATATACATTCTGTACTCTTTAAGGACATGACTGATGAGGAAAGATTGGAACGGTTAAAGGAGGAAATGGAAGCTCATCAACAGGTCACAGTAAAAGAAGAGAAGATTGAAAATGTGGATGATGAGGTATCAGAGAAAACCATTGAATTTAAAAATACATTTGGACATCCGCTTAACATTCTAACAGTGGAAAACGATGCCATCAAAGGGCTAGTTGATGAAATCAGAAGCAATATAGATGATTGTGATATTGCGGATTATGTCAGTCAGTTAACTTCTATACGTCAGCATTATGCGAAGAAGGATGATTTGCTATTACCCCTTCTTAAGGATAAATATGATTATCCTGGACCTGCTGATGTAATGTGGGGCGTGGAAGATGAAATCAAAATTGAGATACATCAAGCAAATGATAAAGACAGTCTATTAAAAGTTGTGCAACGTATTGAAGAAATGATTTACAAGGAAGAAAATATATTATTCCCATTATGTGCTGAAAACTTTACGGAAGATGAATGGATAAATATAGCTGATGACATGCAATTATATGATTCTTGTCTGGTAGAAGAATTGCCAGTATGGGATAAAAAATCAGATGAAGATGACAGCATAAGTGTTAGTGATGATGTTATTGAATTGCCTGGAGGAAAGCTTACTCTTAAACAGTTACGTGCAATTTTAAATGTTATGCCCTTTGAAATTACGGTTATCGATGAAAATGACATTAACAGATTCTTTGATGAAGATGAAAATAAGGTATTCAAGCGTCCTAAAATGGCATTGAACAGAAATATGTATTCATGTCATCCTCCAAGAGTAAAGAGTATGGTAACTAAATTGTTGGATGACTTTAAAAGCGGTAAACGTGACAGCATGCATGTAGTAAGCAAGGTAAACGGAATAGAGGTTCTCACCAATTATTATGCTCTTCGTGATGAAAATGGTGAATACCTCGGTACAATGGAAGCCGTCATGCATATTGATGGAATAATAAACTGTAATGAAGAAAATATTAGAGGACCTGTAAATCCTGAAAAAATATTTCCAAATTAATCATAGCATGATCTTTTTTAAGAATTTTAACTATGATTTGAAAGAACAAATTATTTAACAGAAAATCATCAAATATTACATATAGAAGATATAAAAACGAGCGTAGTTAAATGAAACAGATAGTATATGAAATAGTGGTTTTCCTTCATTTAATGGGATATACAAATAAAAACACGAAACTGAAGCTATTAACAAACATGTACAATAACCAGGTAGAAATAGAAAAGGAAGCCTTGGTAAACATTATAGAATCATTAAGCGAAGAATTATCAGAAAATAACGTTAACAATAGCATCCTATCCAATTTGAACTCATATATTGATACCATAGAACATGAAAGTCAATACTAACCTCCCATCAGATACTTTTTTTTACTGTTTTCCCTTATTAATCAATAAATAGAATAGGACAATTGTTAAAACATTGCAAAAAAAATAATAAAAGAAGAAATTTAGGTTTTTACTACAAATGTAGTTCTAGCCTTGGCTGTTGTGTAAATATTTGTTCCACCATAGCTGGCAGTAATGGTCTTATTTCCCACAGATGAAGCAGTGACTTTCAGGTTATAGTTACCATACTTGCTGGTAGTCACAACATATTTCTTACCATCAACAGTAACAGTAATCTTAGCATAGGCAAGACCTATTCCACTAACAGATAACTTACCATATACTGATACCGCGTCGCCAACATAAGCACTCTTGGTACTGCCAATTGTTAAGAGGCTGGATTTCATGTTGGAAATAAATGTTGTGGCATTTGTTGAGGCTAGATACATGTTTGAACCTGCATATGTTACCTTGACTGTTCTGTTTCCTGACTTGTCTGTTTTTACTTTAACCTTGTAGTTTCCATACTTAGTGGTTGTAACGTTATAGGATGTGCCATCAACTGTTATTGTAATTTTAGCATGTGAAACATTGATTCCACCTGCTGTGAGCTTACCATATACTGATACACTGTCACCTACATAAGCACTACTGGAACTGCCAATTGTAATAAGACTGTCCTTCCTATTGGAATTGAATGTAATGACATTAGTCGACTTAGTATAAATATTGCTTCCAGCATAACTGGCAGTTATCGTTCTTTTTCCTGACTGATTAGTAGTTACATTTGCATTGAATTTACCTTTCTTGTTGGTTGTTAGATTACTTGTTTTTCCATCCACAGTTATTATCACTGTAGCATGTGCTATTGCCTTTCCATCTGATACTAAAGTACCGTATACCGATACAGTATCTCCAACATAAGCACTCTTGGTACTGCCTAATTTCAGTAGACTGGTTTTTTTGTTAGCAATGTATGATGTTGTTGCTTTACTACTGGTATAATTGGTATTAC
Organism: uncultured Methanobacteriaceae archaeon; assembly: GCA_964620575.1. GTDB lineage: Archaea > Methanobacteriota > Methanobacteria > Methanobacteriales > Methanobacteriaceae > Methanosphaera. The sequence continues at coordinate 10,397 of CAZUHM010000008.1, forward strand.
CAGCATATACTACTGTAATATTGTTTCTTCCATTACTTGTTGAAGTGAATTTTAACTTGTACTTTCCATCCGTATCAGTTTTAATAGTGTAGTTCTTATTACTTGTAGTGATAATAACTCTTGCATTTGCTATTGGATTAGTATTGGATGTTAATCGACCAGTTACAATTACACTATCCCCAACATACACAGTTTTAGTACTGGTAGTTGTAATTGCTGAAGCATTCTTCTTGACTTTAACTGAAACTGTTTTTGCTGTACTGTAAGAGGTACCTGATCCTGCATAATAGACTTTAACAGTTTTTGTTCCCGTGCTTGTAGCAGTTAATATAAGCTTGTAATTACCATTAGAGTTTGTTCTTGTTGTATAGTTCCTGTTATTAAACTTAATTATTAGATTAGCTTTGGATATCACCGTGCCAGATGCTTTTAATTTACCTGAAACTGTAATACTGTCCCCAATATATACTGTTTTATTGGTTTTTACAGTTAATTTGGATGTTTTCTTATTGACTATGAATGTTGTAGCATTGGATGAAGCAAGGTATGTTCCATTACCTTTATAATTCACAGCAACATTATTGGAACCAACAGCAACAGTAACTGTCTGAAGCCTATAATTACCTTTTGCATCAGTAGTCACCATAGTATTCTTAGAGTTAACTGTGATTATAACCTTAGCATTAGCGATACCATCAGAACCACCAAGCAGTTTACCAGATATAGTTACATTATTTCCTAAAACTACAGGACTTGTAGTATTAACTGTCAATAGTGATGTTTTCTTATTGACTGTGAATTTAGCTGTTGTAGATGATGCCAGGTATGTTCCATTACCTGAATAACTAACAGTTGCCGTATTGGAACCTGATATACTTGTAGATGTTACCAGTTTATAATTACCACAACTATCAGTAGTTACAGTAATATTCTTAGCGTTAACATTAATTACAACCTCAGCTCCACCAATACCCTTTGAACCACTAAACAATTTACCGGATATTGACACATTGTCCCCCACATATACAGGAGAAGTACTGTCAGCAGTCAATGAAGATGTTTTCTTATTAACTTTAAATGTCGTAGCTTTGGATGAAGCCAAATAAGTACCATTACCAGCATAACTGACTGTAACCTTATTGGAACCAACAACACTAGCAACAATTACAAACTTATAATTACCACTAACATCTGAAGTGACAGTAGTATTCCTGTTATTTAAGCTAATTACTACTTTGGCATTTGCTATTGCTACAGTACCACTTGAAAGTTTACCGGAAATAGTTACACTATCACCAACATATACAGTTGAATTACATGCAACAGTTAAAGCAGATAATCTCTTATTTACTGTAAATATGGTTGTTGTAGATGATGACAGGAACGTACCGTTACCTGTATATTTTATACTAACTTTGTTTGATCCAAGAGAAGTGGTAGCTACAGTTAATTTATAATTACCACTACTGTCAGTAGTAACAGTAGAATTCTTACCCTTAACATTAATTACAACCTTAGCATTTACTATTGATACAGAACCACTTGACAATTTACCTGAAATAGTAACACTATCCCCCACATATACCGTTGTATTACATGCAACAGTTAAAGCAGATGACTTCTTATTAACAGTGAATGTAGTAGTATTGGATGAAGTCAAATAAGTAGCATTACCGGCATAACTAATTGTAGCCTTATTGGAACCAACAACACTAGCAACAGTCACCAACTTATAATTACCATTACTATCAGTAGTAACAGTAGTATTCTTGCTATTTAGACTGATTACTACTTTAGCATTTGTTATTGCTACAGTACCACTTGACAATTTACCGGATATTGTTACGTTGTCTCCATAGTATACTGTTGAATTACTAACAGCAGTTAATACAGATGTTTTCTTATTTACTGTAAATGTGGTTGTTGCAGATGATGCAAGATATGTTCCATTACCTGCATAATTAACAGTAACCTTATTGGAACCAACAACATTAGCAACAGTCACCATCTTATAATTACCACTACTATCAGTAGTAACGGTAGTATTTTCATCGTTTACCATTATCACAATATTAGCCCCAACAACAGCACTTGAACCGCTAAGCAATTTACCGGATATCGTTACATTATCACCAACATATACAGTAGACGCACTACCAGCAGTCAATACAGATGTTTTCTTATTAACTGTAAATGTAGTTGCTGTGGATGATGCAAGATATGTTCCATTACCTGCATAACTTACTGTAACATTATTGGAACCAACAATACTAGCAAATGTTACAAGTTCATATTTTCCATTATTGTCCGTGGTAACTGTAGTATTCCTATTGTTAAGGTTTATTATTATTTTTGCACCAGATATGGCTGTGTTGTCACTTCTTAGTTTACCTGATATTGTTATACTATCTTCGAGTTCCAGTGTTGAATTGCTTGTTAAAGTTATTACTGATGTTCTCTTTTTTACTGTGAATGTTGTATTATTGGATGATGGCATATATGAAGCGTTACCTGCATAGTTTACTGTTACATTGTTGGTTCCTACTAGGTTTGTTATGATAAGCAGTTTATAATTTCCACTGCTGTCTGTTGTTACTGTATTATTACTGTTATTTACTGTGATTGTTATTTTTTCATTGCTTACGGGGTTATTGTTTTCATTAGTTAGTTTTCCTGTTATTGATACTGTGTCAGCTATGTATGCTGTAGAATTGTTGACGGATATTGTAAGTTTACTTGTTTGTTTTTCTACATTGAATGTTGTTTTTGTGCTGTTTGAGGTATAATTTGTGTTACCTGCATATGAGATTGATATGTTGTTTGTTCCTGTTGTGTCTGTTTTTAGTGTAGTTGAATATGTTCCGTCGGTACTTGTTGTGAGTGTTAATGTCTTATTGTTATTTAAATTTACTGTTATCTTCTCGTTAGTTAGTGCTTTGTTGTTTTCATCCGTTAGTTTTCCTGTTATTTTTATGTTTCCTTCTACTTTAACTGTTGAAGCGTTTAATGATGCTGTCAGTTTTGTATCCAGTTTTCTTATTGTTACTGTTTTTTTGTTTGTGGTGTTTGTGTATTTTGTGTCTCCCTTATATGTTACCGTGACATTGTTTGTTCCTACCTTTGTTGTAAGGTATGTGAGGTTGTATTCTCCGTTTTGATTTGTTTTTACAGTATTTATTCTGTTATTGTTTACGTAAATGTCAACTGTTGCATTTGCTATGCTGTTTTTCTTTTCATCGTAGAGTTTTCCACTTATCAGCAGATTTTCTCCTATTGCCGTTGTGTTCATATTGTTGAGACTTATAGTGGCTGTATGTTTCGTTGATGTAAGCTGAGTGTATGTCGTTGCTTCTTCGTATGTTGCGTTTTCTGTGAATGTGCATTGTATTTCTATTGTTCCAACATTTTCTATCCTGTATGAACAGTTAAATTTACCGTTAGTGTCTGTAGTTACATTTGTCTGTGTTCCATTTATGTATATGTTTAGTTGTGTGTTTTTTAATGCTTTGTCTTCATCATATACTGCGTATCCTGATATTTCTGTGATTTCATCCACTCTTGTTTCTGTAATGTTTGTTATCCTGATAGTTACGGGGTGTTTGATGATGTTTACTGTTATGTTGTTGCTTTGTGATTTGTATGCATATGATCCTCTGTAGTATATTGTGTAATTGTATGTTCCTGCAGCTAATTCCATTGTTAATTCTGCTTTATCATTGTTTACTGTGCTTTTTCTGATTATTGTGCCATTTGTATCGTATAGTATGACCACTCCACTATTTAGGATGATGTTATACGTGTTGTTTTCTATTTTGACCTGGATTGGTATTGTTTGTTCTTTATCAACATAATATGTGAGTTTTTCAGGTTGAAGTGTCACGTTTTTTGTTTGTGTTACTATGGTCACGTTTTCTGTGATAATATAATCATTATTTTCAAATATTATGCTTATGTTGTATTCATATTTTTCAACATCCCTTAACGGTATTTGTATGTTATAGCTTCCGTCACCGTTTACTTGAAGATATACTGTGTTACCTGTGCTGTCAGCATAGTATTCTCCGTCTATCTTATATGATAGTTTTCCTGTTCCCGTGTTTAAGTTTACTATCTGTGTTGTTATGTTGTAAGAGTTTGTCTGGTTTATTGTTGAATATATGGCGGGTGTCTGTTTTGTATATACTTTTAAACATGCGGCAGTCTTGTTTATTTTTTCATAGTCTGTGTACAGGTCTATCCAGTTTTCTCCGTCTGTACTTATAAATGACTGGTTTGCATTTGAGAATGATTTGTATGCGTTTGTATTCTGTAACGTTACTATGGTATAGTCTCCTACATGTGCTTTTAGTTTGAAGTCCACCCGGAATACGTCTCCTTCTGTTACAAGAACGTAACTGTCCAGTTTGATTGTTCTGAATCCTTCCTGTAGTATTGTGCCGTTTTGTACATAGCATAGCTTGTCATTTACGTATACATAGACTTCATAGTCACAGTCTTCATATATGAAGGTTCCCACTGCAGCTATGCTTTCGTTTTTTTCGGCCGTGTAAACATTTCTTACCCATGCTGACGGTGTTAGGAAGTCCCAGTAATTTGATATTGTATCATGCTGGTATATGCTGTCGTATATTTCACTTTCATTTAATGGAAATGCCATATTATATAATGCATGTATATAATCAGGATTTTGCCATAATCCTCCAAATGATGTGTCATAGTATGAAACGTACTGATAACCAGATACTCCTATTCCTGTTCCCCAACTGTTTTTTATTATCCATGCACCGTCACCTTCCGGATTTAATCCGCCGTGATAGCATCGGAAATTGGTTCTGCTGTAATTATCATCCCATCCAACTATGCTTATACAATGATTTATATCAGTTCCATTATAGTAGGTATTTTTTCCACTTGTATATGCATAGAAATCTGTTGATACTGAACCATATTTCATTATTGCCAGTTTTATAGCATCATTATCAGTTGCCTGAGTTCTTGACGGAATGAAGTAAATATTCTGTACGTGAATGCTAGTATTTAATGTTGGTGACATTATACTATAGTCATTGTATTCATCTTCTTCTTCTGTTACCGGTCCAAACCATCCTACCAGGTATGCTGCTGATACCAGGTCATTGTTTCCACCATCAGGCTCACCGAATGTGTCTCCATATATTGAATACCTTTTAAGTGTATTTTTCATATGGTTGACAGACAGATTATAATATTCACCGTAACTTCTCAGTAAGGCAGATTCTAGTGTGGCAAGTGTACCGAAAGCCCAGCAGCTTCCACTGTTTAGCTGATCTTTAACACTGGTAACATAACCATAGTCGCGTGAATCGTAACTGGAAGGTATTATGATATTTTCTTCTTCAACTTCTTGTGTATTCATCACGTCTATGAGAGTTACTGTGGTATTATAGTTATCCTTTATATCAAGCTTGGAATCATAGGTTTTATTGGCATATACAGGGTCATCGAGTAATGATACTGTTAAATCATATCTTCCCCTTTCCCATGTTGAATTAAAAACATAAGAGTACTGTGCTATTCCATTTACCTGTGTTAATGTACTTAGTAATGTATTGTTTATTCTTATTTCTATTTTTCCTGTTATATCTGGGCTGCATTTAATTATTATGCTTGTGTTGTCATTGATTTTTGTTGAAATATCCTTAACGTAGAGGTATGCATTTATCTTATCTGACAATGTTAACCTTTCTTTATCCATGATTACATATGCATCATCTAAAGATCCCTCATATACATTGACAATACTTGAATTAATGGTGGATGAGTTTAGAGTATAAACTCCACTTTCTGTTTCAAAGCCTATCTTTCTATCAATTAATTCATTATCAGTGATTGTTGAATCAGATAGACTGTTCAAGGATACATTTAACTTGTATTTGTCAGCATTTCTTGTTGAAGTTACCTTCAATAATCTCCAGTTGTTCGGCATTATGCCATTGGTCAATGTTTCAAATTGTGGATTATTCACGCCCCACCAGTTTTCATCCAGATTACCTGTTACATCATAACAGTATACTGATGTTTTATTGTTTGAATCAAGTATTACACAGTTGTTCACTGTCAGATTATTGCTTACAGAGTATATGTTATTTCCTGTTGCACCTGATGTATTGTTTTCAAAGAGTGAGTCCATATATTTCATGTAATTATTGTTTACTTCATATGAAACTCCACCATAATTAGCACTGTTGTCTATGAATCTTGATGATTTGAATATGGCAGTAGAATACCATGAATTTATAACACCACCATTATACTGTGCTGAATTGTTGACAAAGCTGCAATCTGTAACGTTAATTTGAGAGTTACTTTTTATTAAAAAGACTCCTCCGAATGAAGCATTGTTTGAATTGAAACTTGAATTGATACAGTTTGCCACTGACCCTTCAAGGTAGATGACACTACCATAGGCAGCTGACTGATTTTCTATAATTGAATTGTATATGCTGACATTAGCGTCACTTGAATAGATTGCACAGGAATAGAGATTACCCCTATTGTTGTATATTCTTGAGTTGTTCAATGTCAAATTATTCTTATTGTATATCATTCCATATCTATAAGTTGTAGTAATATTATAAACACTGCAATTGTTCAATGTCAGCAATCCCTCATTATAGATAGTACTATATGTTGTTGTACTGCCTGTTGAATAGAATTTACAGTTGTTCAATGTTGACTCGTTCATATTGGAAAATAGGCTTGATGTTGAATCAGTATTGTTATAATAAAATGTACAGTTATTTAAATTCATCAAACCTGAATTGTAAACAAGGGGAAAGCTTGGATTATCCTTGTTTGTGATGACAACATTGCTGATGTTTATGTTATGATAAGAATTAAGCAGATAGGCATCTGATGAAAATCTTAGTATAACATTGTTGTCTGTGGAAGTTGTTATAATAAAATTCTTCACATCAGTAATGTTTACCGTTGAAATGTATGAATCGATATCATAGACTGTTTCTTCACTGCTTCCTTCCAGGTATATTGTTGAATTTTCTTTCAGTAGTTTGAAAGCGTTTTCAAGACTGGTAGGATTTGATATGCTGGTAGTGTTCAATGAAGAATTTCCATTATTTGCAGCATATATAATGTTATCATCAGCATTACCCGTTTTTTCTGATGTATTTGTATGATTATTCTTAGCAATTTCCCTGGTGTTTGAATCTGATATTTGGCTAGTGTCGACATCTGAATATGAACTGGTATCTTCCAGTTGTTCAGATACAATGTCTGTAGAATTTTGAGTATCGGAAGCGTTTACGACCGTTAAGGAAAAAAGTAATGCTAATATCATTATCAGCAATATCTTTTTATGATTAAACACATTAATCACCTTCCATTTTGTTGAAGAAAATATCTTTACATGAATAGTTGTATGTTTCATAAAATATTTATATTTAAGGAAAAAAATGAGATTTAATGTCTTTTTTAACATTATATTATGATAATATCTTCTTTAGATTGATTAAAACGATTATATAATAAATAATTAGTTCAAAAAAGATTGTATAATAATTGTTATGGATAATGAATGTTTTTAATAAAATATGATTATGTTTAATATATTATAAACTGAGTTTTTGCTTTATAATAGGATAATCATAAATATTTTGAGTAAATTATAAAAAGAGCATTTTATCATTTTTTTAAAGGAAAAAGATTTTGAAGTAAGTGTTATTCACTTACTTCTACTTCCACTTCAACATATCCTGAGTCTATAACTGGTTCTTGATGATTATCAGGATTATTTACATCTACGTTGTCGCTTGATGCAGGTATTTTTCCTGTATTATCATAGACTGTTATTTCCTCCGGTACGTCTTCTATGTTTTGATAGTCAATGGTTATTGTTCCATCGATTTCAAAGTATCTTATATCATAAGTGTCAAGGAGTGCTATGAAGTCTGCATATGATATTTCACCATTCATATATTCATCCAGTAGGTAAATGTATAAACGGTAATATCTGTATGAGCCTTTATAGTGTCCTCTGTAACTGTATTTATTGTATTTTCTGTTGTATTGTGAATACCTGTCATAGTAGTTGTTTCTGTTTCTGTTGTTGTATCTTGAATATTTTCCTATGCTATGTGTCCATTATTCCTATAATTGGAATTCTTTTGAACTGTTTTGTTTGTTTGGTTGTTTATTTTGATGAAATTGGTATTGTTTTTGGAGAAGTTATAGATGTATGATCCATTACTCCTACCAGATACCATCCATGCAAACTTAATAGTTTTTGTTTTTTTTCCGGTACGTGTGTGTTTGTAACAGTGAATGTATTTGTATTGTTTTCAATACTTACAGTATAACCTTCAGGAACATTCAGTTCACCTACAGAATAAACGACTAGCCTTCCCTCAGTATACTTGTCAAGACCATCAAATACACCTTTCCAACTGTTATCAGCACATAACACAACACTTTTACCAGTATCGACACCATCAGCATACAACACAACAGTAACATTGCTAGTACTCAAAACATCACTGTCATTAATATTTGGATTAATATCAATTAGTTAGAATTATAATAATAATACTTCAATTAATGTATCATAAAAAAAATATAAATTATCATAATCTGATAACTTCATATATAATCCTGCAAGGAGGTGGAATATGCACTTAACACATCTTTTAAGTCATCATCTGACCAGTCAAGTTCTTTGAAGAATTTCTTAAAGTTTTTATCGTTAATTTTTGCATCAAGAACATAACTTCCAAGAAATTCAATATCCTGTCCGAATAATTCATCTTCACAAACAATGCTATCAATCAGTCCGCGTAGAATTTCAAGCTTTAATCGAGGAGCTTTATATTCCGGTGATCTTAATATTGGCTTTAATGACTGGGTTATGTTTCTCATCTGTTTAGTTGATAACTGCTTATTTTCCAGGATGTATCTTACCTTAAGTAACATATTTTGTATAAGTGGATGATTATTCTCATAATTATTAGAATCATACCATGTTTCTATTAGTTTATAATGATTATCTGTTAACTGGTTTATGTAAGTGAATTTCTGTAAAAGTCCATATAGATAATTATAGTTAATATCCATACTTCTGTCAAAGTCTCTCTTGCAGTTAGGCCTGAAATAATATGTTTTAATATGCTTATTACGATCTTTTTCATAATTTTCCAGATAATTGAAGAACTCATAAGTCATCTGTGCATCGGCCATCGCATTATGTGCATTATAGGTTGTTTGCAAGACATTCTTAACAATATAACTTAAACTATTATCCGCCAGATTAAGATTTCTTTTTGATGAGCTTAAAGTACAGTAATAATTAAATGATGGTATTGGCCTGTTATACCTTGTTAATGCCTTTGAAATAACATTCAAATCAAAGGTAATGTTCTGTCCAACAATTAAGTTACCGGTCACTAGTTTTTCATATTCGTTCCAGAAATCTTCAAAAGTCGGCTTGTTGACTACGTCTTCAGGACCTATACCCGTGAATGCTATGTTAAAATCATCAAAATCACTTTCCGGATTGATTAATGTGTATATTTCATCGACAATCTCATTGTTTTCTACAACAACTATACCTATACTACACATTGAATTATTCAGCCTGTTCGGAGTTTCTAAATCCAGCACTATATAGTTTTTCATCAAATACAAAATCCCTTATGCTTTATTATTTAAGAATATATTTTTCATATTATTTGTATGTATTTCCATAAATATAAGCTTTTTAAACATTATTACTTCTCAAGACCCCATCCTTCAGCATAATTTTCAGATAAACAAGTCATAAATACAAATTATGACAATAAGCTTAATAACATTATACAAAAAACAATATCTTATGAAAAGAAAAAGAATAACAAAATTCGTGCTGGAATCAAAATTCGAACTATCCCCATTAAATATGAATCTTGACCTGGAAAAATGGAAGGAAGAAAAAAAAGATGGACATTCCATATATTCATTCTATGACAATAATGGAATACAACATTACTTCTTCAGAAACGAAGACTACCGTAAGAAAATATTAACAATCCAAATAATGAAAAATCCTAGAACAAAGCAGTACCCTACAAAACGAACACGAAACAAAATCACTACAATAGTCACAAACTATGCTCGAAAGAGCAACATACTTAAAATTGAAAAGATAAGTAACATCATAAAGATAGAAATTCTCTTTCCCGCTGATAAAACCGTAGAATATTATCAAAGATGGATGAATAATCTTGCCAGAACATTAACAGACAGAGTAAACATATACTTTAGTCAATTAAAACTCAGCATAGCATACACAAACAAAAACAGCAGCATAATACCAGATATTGACTCTAAACAATATTGAATGAAGATATACAACCTGTAACATCCAATTGGGATGAACTTAACGACTTTGAACTAGCAAGTATCGGAACTAGCTACCAGAAGGGGTATGATATAATACCACCAGCAGAATTAGCAAAATCCCTAGGATTTGGAGACAATTACATTAAAAATAAGATGAATTATTATGAAATAGAAAGAAGTAAGGACGTGGAAAAACTCTTTAAGAACTTGATTAATGCGAAATATGATTTCGAAAGGAAATGATTACTTCATCCCCCATTTTTACATTTTTTTATCATAAATCATGAATTCGCTCAAAAAAAGATTAAAAAAAAGTAATTGAAAAAGATGGAAATAAAATTATGAAACTTTAATATAACGGTCACCTGTAGTACAGACAAGTTTATTGTTGGCATAATAACTTACTTTTAAATTATAAGTTCCGGAAACATTCGGCATAACATAATTAAATGTATATGAGTCAGTAGTAGTTGTAACATTTTTAATAACTTTACCATTTAAAGTATAAACGATATTTCCAGATATCTTCTGGTTGTTTGTAGTGTAAAGATTTGTTTTTAGAGATAATTTAGTATTTTTTGCTACAACTTCAGTAAAATTGCCACCATATAATTTAACAAATGATTCTGCAATTTTGTTTCCTATCAAATCATTTTTCTCATATATTATTTTTATTCCATCTTTTTCTGCTGTTTTTCTAGGGTTACTCATTCCACCCCAACTGGAATAATTGTCATCCCAAGCCTTAGGTAGCCAATAATAATATTCACCATCTGGATTATATATGTCTCCAGCACCGTGGAACCAGCCCATAACAATATCGTTACCTCTATTTCTAACTTTAGTTAGACGATTATCATATCCTATAAGATATTCACGTATAACATTAGCATCCACACCATTACATAATATGAAGCAGATACTGTTCTTGATATTGTTATTGTACATGTACTTGGCTGTATTGTACGTTTCTGAAGGACCATTTTTTATTCTTTTAACATTAAATCCATTAGCCTTTAAGTAGTATGCTATAGTGTTCATTATTTTCATGTCATTAGGACTATAATCATATGATGCAGTCGTTCTATCCATCACAAAGTAAACATCTTTCTTACTACTGGATATTTTAGAATTTGATATCAGATCAGCTGCCAATGTAATGAAAACATTTTGTCCTATTTGCTGTTGATTTTTATTAACGTGTATAAATTCTGAATAAGAACATATAAATTTGTTATTTAAGTAATATTCTATTTTAACAGGATGATATCCCTCACTTACTCCATAATAAACGTTTCTCAAAATTGATAGATTATTACTTACACTAGCAGAACCTTTATACACATTATTTAAATAGAATTTAACAGTACCCTTATTAACAGTGACATTACTGCTATTTCTAACTGTTGCCCTCATTGATGCAGTATCATAACTTTTTAATGTAGGACTGTTTATTAACTTAATGCTATAATTTGTTTTAGGATTTACTGTTAATTTTACAACCTTTTCAGCTGATACATATTTATTAGAATTATATAAAACTTTTAAATCATAAGTTCCCACATTTTGTTTATCAATGGTTAACAGATTGTTTGAGGATACGTTTTTTGTTATCATCTTTTTATTGTTTAAATATAAAGTAATGTTTCCTTCATTGACTGTATTATTTAGTTCATCGGTTATATTGACCTCAAATTCTATATTTTCTGTATTAATTGCTTGAATGCTGTTAGCAAATATGTTTGATTTAAGTGGCTTTGCTATTGTGGTTGTCTGGTTGACTGAACTTGTGTATATGTTTGTTCCTTCATATTCTACCGTTATAGTTTTATTTCCTGCTGTAGAACTGCTGACTTTTATGTTAAAGTTTCCATACTTACTTGTTGTAACATTGTACGTTCTGCCATCAGCAGTAATAGTAATATTCTTATAAGGCAAACCTATTGATCTGGCAGACAACTTTCCATAAACTGATATGTTATCTCCAACATTAGCACTCTTAGTACTGCCAAGATTTAGTAGTGTTGTTTTCATGTTTGCCTTGAAAGTTGTTTTATTAGTTGATTTTGTGTATATGTTCGTTCCTCCATATTCTGCCGTTATAGTTTTATTTCCGGCCGTCGAACTGCTGACTTTTATATTATAGTTTCCATACTTACTTGTTGTAACATTGTACGTTCTGCCATCAGCAGTAATGGTAATGTTTTTATAAGGCAAACCTATTGATCTGGCAGACAACTTTCCATAAACTGATATGCTGTCTCCAACATAAGCACTCTTAGTACTGCCCAGTGTAAGTAATGTGGTTTTCTGACTAACTGTGAATATTGTTGATGCATTGCTGGGACTGTAATATTTTGATCCAGCAAAACTTGCTACAACCGTGTTATTTCCCAGCGTAGAACCTTTTATTTTAAGGTTATAGTTACCATACCTGGTTGTTTTTAAATTATAGCTTTGTGAACCAACTGTGACTGTGATATATGTCTTTGTTATGTTTTCAGAGTTTGATGATAGTTTTCCATATATGGATACCGTATCATCGACATAAACACTTTTTGTACTTTTTACAGTGATTGTTGAATTTTTCTTCTTTGTTGCTGTTTTAAAAAGGGATTCATTTGTTTTTACTATACTTTTTGTATTATTATATTTCGTGTTGACTTCATAATTACTGTTTGTTTGGGTATTAGATGATGATACATCACTAACAGAATCACTAGTGTCAGTAGTGTTATCTGCAGCATAAGTTATACCTACCAGTAATATTAGAAGTGAAATGAATAATAAGATTCTACTCAAATTATTTTTTCTCATTTTTCACCTTCCTTAAAAGTTTTAAAATAAAGATTTTTTCCATATAATATATTATTTCTATTAAACATATTTAAAAGTTAAATTCGTTCCAATGAAAAATATGATTAAATGATGTTGATGTTTGATTATTGATTGTTAAGTTTACAGAAGCATTATTTATTCCTTATCTAGATATGTGTTACATTACCGAATTTAACTTAACTTAATTTTTGTATATGCTTGTACAATTATATATAAAGGAGTTTTTCATAAAAAAATCAGAAAAACAATTTGATTGCAGTGTTAAAAATAGATATTAATATTTTTAAGAATGATTAAGAAGGAAAACTATACAAGAAAGAGTAATTGAATATCAGTGTTAATTTTCTTCTTCAACATAGGCTAGGTTATATCCACAGTAGGTACAGAATGTTTCATCATCATCAAAACCCATGTTACAGCAGGTACATTTATTATCGCTGGGAGTGTAGATATCAATAACTTTTAATGCTTCCCTAATATTTTCTCCACTTGCTAGAAATGTTAATCTTGTGAAAATTCCTTCGCCCAATACTTCACCATTTTTATATTCACGTATGAGTCTTTTCTGTATTTCTAAAGCTTTTTCCTGACTAATTATCCCATCATTAACTAATGCTAATAAGACTTCTGATAATTCTCCTTCCTCCCCCAATAAAGAAGTAATATCAGATTGATGACCTTTTTCAAACAAAAGTTTATTTATTAAATCAGTTTTTTCTTTATTTTCATTCATTTTATTCACCATTTACTCATTTAAACCGTTTATCATTTCGAATTATCTTAATTTTTTAGAAAACAATTATATGAGTAATATTATTTATATGATTAATAGTATTTAGAGATATGAGCTTTTTTAACAACTAAAATAACAAAATCCTTTAAAAAAAATAAATAAGACTTAAAAATAATATATGATATACTTATGAAAAATCAAATGAAATTTTTTCTTAAGAAAAATTATATATTTTCTCTCACATACATTAGAATGTAAAAATTTTAGATATAAAAAATAACTACAAAAGTGATATTTATAAATAAAAGAAAAAAATGAGGTAAATTACTATGAATAAGAAATTTATAGCAATCTTGTTAATATTCAGTTTATTAACTGTAGGATTAACAAGTGTAACAGCTACTGAATCATCTTCAAATGATTTAGTTAATACAGATGTTACTGATGCATCTAGTTCATCACAAGGTGAAAATAATGTTGGAAGCAGTGGTGACAACAATATAGCTGACAACAATAACACAAATGAAACAAACGAAACAAATACTACTGAAAGATTAAGTCAAGTATCTAATGAAGATATATACAACATGATAAATGATTTGAATGCAAACCAACATGACGTTCTTCTTGAATCATTAAAAACATTAAATAATGATCAGTACAAGGATATAATAGCACTTTTATCTGCAGAAAATATGACAGAAAATGATTTGTCAAAACTTATTGATAGTTTAAGTGATGAGGAGTACCAGAAACTATTGGATATATTGGCATTAGTACAGAAATTTAATTTCCATCAAGTATCCCCTGTTGATTCTGACAAAAATAATCATCAGTCCAATCCATTTGATGCAGTATTAAGTATCTTCAATGGAAACAATAATGATAATACTGAATTTAAAGTGTCTTCAGTTAGTAAAACTACCGGTCAAAAGTTCCGTAATGTATTACCATCAGAAGCACCTATCAATATTCTTGAAGTATTAATTGATGAATACATGTATGGCAGATTAACATTTGATGAATTTGTCAAATATTTGGAAATGTTCAATTTTGACACTACAGGAATCACTTTAAATCCTGATGGTTCAATTACATGGATGGGAATAACCATACCTGGACCTACAGAAATTGACACAGTCGATACTAATACTACAGCAAATGATACAACCAACACTACCAATGATTCTTCATCTGGTACAAGTAGTGATAACATTAGGGATTCAAGTAGAAGTGATTCATCCAATAACAACCAAGCAGAAGAAACATCATCCAATGCAAATTCTGCTTCAAGTAGTGCTTCCGACATTTCCAATGAATAAGTTTAATTTCTTTTAAACTTTCTTTTTTTAATTTTAATTTTTTTAGTTTAATTCTTTATGAACTAGTTTTAATTCATTTTTATTAATTTCCAAACAAATAAGAGCTGATATGATATTCTGTCTTAATTTAGATGATATTGTTGAAAAAGTAGACTATTAAAAATTTTTTTCTATGAAATAATATAAGCATCCAATTAACATATTCCCCCATAACGAAAAACTTATTTTAAACTTTATTTAAATGAATACTTTATTAAAATACTATGATAAATATTTATTATAAAATTAAAATATTAAAAAGATAATCCTAATCAAAGAAAATTATATCTTCATATGTACATGAAATATATCATATAATATTCGGAGTAGTGGTAAAACAGTAAAATCAGAATGGTTTGGAACAACCAAGTAAGCTGCTCGTTATGAAGAAGTTTACACGAAAAGAATAAACTGCCACTAAAATCATATAAAATTAATCAACCTGGTCAAAATATCTCTAATTCTTCCCTTTTCCTCTCTTAACTTTTTTAAAAGAATTTATATATTATGAATACATATTATGAACTATGTCAGAAAGAAAATACTCCTATGGAATTAAAACAATTAATGAAATTGGGACTTTAGAAGTTTACGATAATCGAATAAGCATCAATACCAATACAACTAATAGGATTATTACTTTTGACAATATTCCAAGGTTACATCTTAATGGTAAAAACTTGGAAATTTTCTTAATTCACGGTGAAACAGTTAATTTAGTTATTATTGATGATGAAAACAATCCTTTTAGTAATGCTTATACTTTTATTCAATCCAGAATGGCTTCTAAAGAAAAAGATTATGCTTATCGGCAGGAAGTTTTATTAAAGATTAATGCTCCCGTTACTGAAAATAAGAATTTATTATATAATCTTGCTAAAGAAACCATGTTAAAACAGGACTTAAATTTCATTCAGCAATTTAATATTTACGAACAGAGCAATATTCTCATCTTCAGTGACCATATCTTTATTGACAACAACGTATTCAGTCAGAATATTCCCTATTCCATGATGAGAAACATTACATTTAATGACAATAATCCCCTATTCAATAAATCAGATCAAAATAGTATTATGTGTACTGTTGAAATATTCTTGTTTAACGGCAGCAATATTGTTTTTAATTTTAAAGAATATGAGAAGAATATTGCTTATCAGCTTTATAACATGATTTTGCCGAAGATACAAAACCACTTTACTCAAAATAACACGCAACAGCATTCTAATTATAACATGAATTATCAGAACACACAGTACAATCCCAATATGCAACAGAATACAAACCAGTATAATCAGCAAAACACTAACTACAACCAACAGAATCCTAACTATAACCCGTATACAAATAATTATCAAGTTCAGAGAAATCAAAAAAGTGTTTTAATAGCTATAATACTTCATCTGTTACTAGTAGGATTAGGTTATGGATATATTGGTAAATGGGATAAATTTTTTATTATTTTGGCAGTGTCATTCATTTGTTTAATAATTTCTTTCCTAATTATCCCAATATTTATTCTTATCATCGTATGGTTCTACGCATTAATTAATACCATTCATCTTGTTGAAAGGTATAATAAAGGAGAAATAATATAATTCCCCTCCACAACCCTTTTTTTAGGAAGTTGCATATTCTATTCCGACATAGAATTGAGTTAAACTTGCATTATCCTGCAATACTTGTAATTTGCTTCCTGTTTTATCCTGATAAAACTTGTTAAGTTCTTCATCCAGTAATGATTCAACGGCAATTTCCTGCGTATTTCTTATACTGTTAGCTTTAAGATAGTCTTCAAAGTCTTCATACAATACTTTCTGATTGAATATTATTTGCTGTTTGATAATTACTATATTTTCCTCAATCCAGTCTCTTATGATGTCACTGGTTAGTGTATGATACTTGTTAATCTTCCATCCCTCAACAAAATATCCCTGCACTGAATCCTTCTGTTCTGTTTTGAAATGATTATAAAGTATTTGATCCAGTGTTTGCTGGTATAATGTTTTTGTGATGAAATTCCTATGCAGTGCTTCAGGTAATTGACTGTAGATATCATCCTCTGTTACTGTAATTTTCTCTTCCAGAAGTGTATGTAATACTTTCTCCTGTACATCCTCAATGTAGAGTATATCTTCAGCATTTCCAGTATGTTCAAGATGATTTTCCACCCAGTTTAACATTATCTGTTCAATCTTATCGTCAGCATTCCTTTCAAGTACGAAACCACTTATTTCATCCCCAATTAGTGTGTTATACTGTTTTAGGAATGTTTCAAGATTGTTGATATACATTGTATCCAAATTTTCCTTTGATAAACATATATCATGTACCTGTAAGTATTTTACTAGCCTTTGAAGTATTCTGTTAGAGGATATCCTGTCATTAGTGTTTGCAGTGTATTTGATGTTTTGCTTAAACCATTTCATGATGATGTTGTCTGATTCAAATATTTCACTGGATAATTCATCCTTCATCTTTGAATGCACATTATCACTTAGTTTCTTATCAACAATTTGAATGTTTGGATACCATGTTATGTAGCCTTCATCATTTGGTGTGTCCCTTTGGATTGTGTTTTTGTTGATTGAAATGTATACTTCCTGTACTGCCTTACCAATTATCTGCGAAAATGTTCTTTTTGGACAGATTTTTGTATATCCTGCATCATGTAACTGTTTCCATTGTTCATTGTCAGTGATTATCCAACCGTTTTCCTCAAATATAGGTTTTATCTGTAGTAAAATGTCCTTGGTGTAAGTTTTTGTATTCTCCATTTCAACAGTATGTTCCTTTAGCCAGGTAATTATAGTGTTTTTAATAGTGTTTTCTCTTTCCTGTTTTAGATTGATGAACTTAATATTTGAGAGAAATTCATTTCCATTTATGCTGGTAGTTTTAATGTCCTTAAATTTCATTGGAGGATTTTGAGTGTTATACCAGTAATGTAAATAGTTTTCAAGACGTTCAAAGAGAATATCCTTCTCAATTGCATTATAACCGTCTTTTTCCAAGTCTTTAGATAGTTTATCTTCTATTTTAGAAAGATCTACCGTATCATGTGGACTTCTCGTTACTCTCATATTTCTATTAAACCAGTTGTACATGAATTGCTTATAATCATACATTTGGTTATTATCCAAATAATCTGATTGTGATAACATATTATCATTATCTGGTTGAACCTGTTCAATTTTGGTTGTTTTATTATAATCTGACATTTCATCAATCATTTGAGTAAGCTTTTCAACTTTTCTTTCCAATTGTTCCAGCTTAGTGTCCTGTTTTTCATCCAATTGTCCGATACTGTTTCGTAAATCTTTTATCTGATTTAATTGATGAATCTCATTATTGAGTTGGGTATACTTAGCATTTGATGATTTGACTTTCTGATGAACCTTATTAACAGTATTTGATAATTGATTGAATTTATTTGCTAAACTATCCTGCAATATGTCCTGTTTTTCCATTATTTCTGATAATTGTTTGGAATAATCATCCGCAGACGTAATTGAGTCAATATCACTCTTAACTTTTTGTCTTAGTTTCTCAGCTAACTTGTCAGTTAATCCATCGTAATCATTTTCCTCTTTATTTTCCACAATATTGTCTTCTTTAGCTGTCATATTCAAGCCCATATCTATCTTAAATTTCAAATATTCTCTTAGCTTATGCTTATTAGTGCCTGTATGACCATAATTATTGAATCTGGATTTGGTCTTGTTAAGTGTCTCCACACTAATAGTTTTTTCTAGTTTGCCCTTTTCAATCTTAGACAGTAATATGTCGATATCATCTGCTTCATATGGATTGTTGTCCTTGTCTGTTAAAAGTAATCCGTCATGTTTACAGTACTGATTTTCTATATGTGTAGTGACAGGTTCATATAATACATCATCCCTTTCTATCTTTTGAAAGAATGAGTATGGAATTCTTACCATGTCTGATGGGCTAAAACGTTTACATGAGAGTATGAATGCTATTTTCTGCTGGTTGATCATCTTACGTGAATGATAGTCTTCTGTATTCTCATACTGTTGTTCTAATCTATTATATATCTTTTCTAAATCGTCTTCATTCAAATTATTTGCATGTTTATTTGGATTAACCATATTCTTCTCCAATATTTAATTATCCGTTACTTTCTTAAGCATTTCTTCTATTTCTTCATCTAATTCTCGGATTTTAGAAGTGTATTCCTGTTGTTCCTTTATCACTTCATCAACATCTCTTGATTGATAGTTTAAAGTGTACACATATCTTTTAGGATTTAGATTAAAATCGTTTTTAATAATTTCATCATTTTTGACAGGCAAGATATGATGTTTTTTTTCCCACTTGTTGACAAACTCAAGTACACGTTCTTCAATAAGACAGATATATGAAGCATGATTGTTGCATGAAG
>CAZUHM010000009.1:0-28982 GCA_964620575.1 uncultured Methanobacteriaceae archaeon
TTAAAGGTAGAAAACAGTATGCTAAATATGATGGGAGAAAAACTTACAATCAAAAAAACAGAAGATGACTATTTGATAATTGAAGAGGGGGATATTTCAGTTTTAAGTAAGATTAATCATTTTATTTTAAAGAATGAACAGGAAGAGTTAGCAGTTAATATTATGGAAAGGAATATGACTGACGATTCTATTAAGTTTTTCATCAATAAACAGGCAGCTTACAATAATTCCCTTCATATGATTGATGAAGAAATGTCTCCATTAGGAGATATTGAAGTTGAAATAAGAACAGGGAATCCTGAAGAAGTAATTGGATGGATAACTTCCTGAATTATTCATCCAGACTGTAATCATATTTTTCCTCGAGGTGTGCTTTTTTTATATCATATGTTCCATTGTCGAATTGCCAGTTAATATCTGCTTCATCAATTACTATTTTTCTGTCAAAGAATGGTGCATCAAGCACTAATGTTTCTGCTTCTCCACCCTCAAATGCAGGATGTATTCCATATTTTTCATTTAAGTTAATTATTTCATCAATTGTTTTGTGCGTTATTGTTTTTCCCAGCCATTCTTCAGTTAGCCCATATGCTGATACGCTGGTTATTATGACTTCAAAGCCAAGGTCAACTATTTGTCTCATGTATTCTACAGGATTTCTATGCCATAATGGTGATATTGATTTTAATTCCAACCGTTCACATATCTTATCTATTCTTGATTTCTGATATACTGATTCCAATGCTCCGGAGTATACTGCCTCCACTCCTTTATCTTTTAGTTTTCTCAACATTTCTTCAAGGTCATCCAGTTCCTCTTCCTTTATTCCATCGGTTAAAACATCTATTGATGGAATTTCCATTGCAGCAGAACAGTAGTCGACCATATGTATGTCAGGTACATGGAACATGTATGATTCATCATTTCGTGAAACCATTGCCAGTAATGCATAGATCTCATCACCATTGTTTAATGATTCGTAAACAGCCATTGTACTGTCTTTTCCTCCAGAATATAATATAACTGATTTCATAAATAGTAATACTCCTAAAAAAAAGTAATTGTAAAAAAAATTAGTTTAGAAAGTGGATTTTGAAAGTTTTAGTCCCTTCGTTTAGGTCTGAATCTAGGAACTCCACGTTTTTTGGATTTATCCTTTCTATTCCTACTTTCTTTTTTATCTTCTGATTTTTCATCAGATTTTGATGATCTTCTAAATGAGAATCTGCTTGATTTTTCCTTTTTAGCTTCTTCTGCAATTTTTTCATCAGATTTAAAATCATCTACTGTCAATTGTTTGAATCGTTTGTTTGAACCTATGTTTTGTTTTGGACTTTCATCAAATGATTCGTCAAATATGTCAATTGAATTGGCTTTTCTTTTTCTTCTGTTTCTTCTTGGCGATCCCCTAGTATCTGTTCCCGGAACGACTTTTCTCTTAATCTTTTCACTTTCAGATGGTTTTTTCTTTCTTTTCTTTCTGAAATTGTTGATGAATGTTATAAGAGAATCTACGAAGAATCCTGCTATTGCCACAATGATTCCCACTATACCCGATACAAGTATAATATTGTTCTGGTCAGGTATGATACTGTTTAATGCTGCACTTTGAGTCTCCGTTGGCCCTGATATGTTAAGTATAACAACATCGTTCTGGGTCAATTCGTTTATTATCCTTGTGACCTGGTTTGCTTGAACTGTTGCATTTGCCTGCATTGAAGTGTATCTTAGGTGAGTGTATGTTTCCCTACTGAAAGTACTGTATATGCTGTTTAGTACTCCCTGAGGGTCACCGTTTTCAGATATCACTACAAAGAATGTGTTGTTACCTTCATCAACCACATCTGTAATGTCTTCATTACTGTAATTGAGTGCCTGTTTTATCAGTGTCTTCTCCGTTTCCGAGTCAAAGTCTTCATCAATCTTAATTGTTATTCCAGTGTATTTAACCTTTTCAACACCATTTATTGATGAAATATTCTGAATGATTTGTGTTAAATTTCCATTAGTTGATAAATCCAACTCTATTTCATCAGTACCCGATACACTCTCCTCTACAAGAGTACGAGTAAAATCAGGTATGTCATCTGCTATCGGACTAAGTAAGAAAGCTCCTGCGGCAAGTCCTACAATCAGTCCCAGCAGGATTACGGAAATCAGATTCTTTTTACCAATGTATGGTGTTAACAATGCTGTTGAAAATACAAATAACATAGCTAGAACAAACAATATTAACATTATTATTATTGTCAAAGCATCCATATTTTAATCCACTCTCTAAAGAATGATTTAAGAATAAACCATCCCATATTTAATTTTTCAATATTATTATATATTTTGTATCCAATCATATTTGTATTTAATCCAAAAAATAAGGAAATTATAAAACTAAACAAAGGTTATTATAAAAGTTTTTATAAACTAAGATATAAAGAAAAAAAATAAAATTAAAAACATCAGAGGTTTTACAATGAAAGATTTATTAAAAAGATTATCTGAAGCATGCGGTATATCCGGATTTGAAGATGAAATCCGTGAAATACTCAAAGAAGAATTAAAAGACTGTGTAGATGAAATGGAAACTGACGTAATGGGTAACCTTATTACCACACACAAAGGTAAGGAAGGAAAACCTAGTGTAATGTTAGCTTCCCACATGGACGAAATCGGTTTAATGGTAAGTTTCATT
Organism: uncultured Methanobacteriaceae archaeon; assembly: GCA_964620575.1. GTDB lineage: Archaea > Methanobacteriota > Methanobacteria > Methanobacteriales > Methanobacteriaceae > Methanosphaera. The sequence goes on from CAZUHM010000009.1 coordinate 2,690, forward strand.
GATGATGAAGGATATTTAAGATTTGTAAAGATTGGTGGAATCAACGACCAGATGTTATTAAACCAGAAAGTATATGTACAGACAGAAAATGGGGACGTTCCAGGTATCATCGGTTCCAAACCACCTCACATTACCAGTGCAGAAGAAGCTAAAAAAATCATTTCATACAAGGACATGTTCATAGACATTGGAGCAAAAGACAAGGAACAAGCAGAAAGTTTAGTGTCAATAGGTGATGCAATTGTATTCCACACACAATTTGAAGAATGCTTAAACGATCTTGTTATGGGTAAAGCATTGGATAACCGTGTAGGTTGTGCAGTGATGGCTGAAGTAATGAAACAGACGGATTGTGATGCAACAGTATATGGTGTAGGAACAGTACAGGAAGAAGTAGGTCTTAAAGGAGCAAAAACCTCAGCTTTCAAATTAAACCCTGACATGGCAATTGCATTGGACGTTACTATTGCCGGAGATCATCCTGGAGTAAAACCTGAAGATGCTCCTGTTAAAGCAGGAAAAGGACCAGTAATATCCTTTGCAGATGCTAGTGGAAGAGGATTATTAACTCATCCAATGATGAAAAAATTACTGGTTGAAGCTGCAGAAGCTGCAGGAATCGAATATCAGGTAGAAGTGGGAGACGGTGGAACAACGGATGCAACTGCAATACACCTTACCAGAGAAGGAATAGCTACTGCAACATTATCCAGCGGATCAAGATACATTCACACACCAATAAGTGTTGTAAATGTTAAGGATGTTGAAGATACTGTAAAACTTATCCTTGAATTTTTAAAACGTTTATAAGTGAATTTTATCACTTATCTCTATTTTTTCTAAACTCCGTAATATTCAATCTTGTTTTGAATAAATAAATTCTTTAAAAAAAGTAAAAAAAAGTTGAAGAATATTTAACTTCTGTTTCTTTTAGTAAAACCATATGCTAAAGCAATACCTACAAATACTAACAACATTATGATTAAGTATGGATTGTCAAGTTTTTGTAATTCCTTTGTTACGGGATTAATTTCGAAGAGTTTAGTATTAGAACCAAGTACTGCTGTTAGTTGAAGTGTAGATGAACTTTCACTGTTTTTAGAATCAGAATTACTTTCATCATTGGATGATTCTGTTTGAGAATCATCTTCTGAATTCTTTTCTTCTGTAAATTCAGAAGGTTCACCTGCTTCAGCAACTGTATCATCTGATACATCTACAACTTCCGTTTCAGATGAATCAGCATGATTATTATAGTTATTTTCAGATGTATCCTTCTGATTATTAATTGGTTCTGGTTTATTTTGCACTACATTTTCAGATTCTGATTTATCTTGAGATTTTTCTTGAGATTCTGGTTGCGAAATAATTTCTATGATATCCCCATTACTATTATCTGCATCTTCATTATCAGCTTCATCACCTGCACTCGATGTTTGGTTAATAATATTACTATTATTCATGATGTTTTGTGTGTTGTTAATGATTTGTGAATCTGGTTGTGTTGTCTGGTTTATGTTTACAGGAATTACTGTTTGATTAGTTATTTCTTCTGTTTGATTAATGATTTCTGCTTCTTCTGTTTGATTAAATGTATTTTCTATTGTTTCATTGTTATCTGTTTGTTCCACTGTCTCATTGTTATCCTCTACCTGATTATCTGTCTCATTGTTTGTATTATTATCATCTATTGTTTCTTCATTGTAATCAGTATTGTTTGTATCTGTTTCTGAAATTTGTGTATCATTTTCTCTAAGTGGTATGGTAATATTTTCAGCACTATTTATTATTTCTGTGTTGTTCTGTATTTCTGATGTTTCATTTTCTTCAATAATTTCAGTTTGATTTGTATCCATTTGAGTATTATTGTTGGATGTTTCCGTTGTATTAATGTTGATTGTTTCTTCTGGTATATCTGATAAATTATTGTCTACTGTAACATCATTATCATCAGGAATCGTTTCATTAACTGATGAATTGAATTCTTCTGAAACATTTGTTTCCGAGATAACCCTATTCTCAATAACAGTATCATTAACTATGCTAGTGTTATTTTTATTTTCTTCAGGTATGAATGTTGAATTTGTATTTTCAGGTGTTTGTGTGTTGTTTTCTTGGTTATCTTCTGATTCAGTTTTGTTATTGTCTTCTTGGTTATCTGGAATAATTGTTTCATTTCTATTAGGAATATCTGGAATTTCTGTTGAATTGACATCCACAACATCATCAATTTCCTCAGTCAAATTATCCTCCCGAACAGGATTATCCTCAACCACACTACCATTAACAACAGGAACATCAACAACATCAGTAGAATTAACATCAACAACATCATCAATTACTTCAGTCAAATTATCCTCCTGAACAGAATTATCCTCAACCACACTACCATTAACAACAGGAACATCAACAACATCAGTAGAATTAACATCCACGACCTCATCAATTTCCTCAGTCAAATTATTTTCTTGTTCTGGGTTTTCGGGTATTATTGTGTTGTTTACTGTAGAATTTTCTATTATTTCTGTTTGATTTTCGGAAATGTTAGTGTCATTGACTATTGGCGTATCGGAAATTTCTGTTGAATTCTCAGCTAGGGTATCATTTTTAATATTTTCATCGGTTATTGTTTGATTAATGATTTCCTGATTGTCTGGAGTTTCTGTGTCATTAATTACGGGAATTTCGATAATTATTGTAGAATTGTTATTACTATTGATATTTGTTTCATTTTCATCAGTATCTTCTGTATCATTCAAATCATCTATATCAGGCATATTTGTACCATTAATATTAGGATCTTCAATTTCTACTGTTGAGTTATGGTGATTATCATCTGTATTTTCATCATCTGCTGTATTGTTTGTATTATTGTTGTCTGTATTATTGTTGTCTGTATTATTGTTGTCTGTATTATTGTTGTCTGTATTATTGTTGTCTGTATTGATATCTGTATTGATATCTGTATTAATATCTGTATTAATATCTGTATTGTTGTTATCTGAGTCTTCAGGCATTACTGTATCATTTTCATCATGATTATCTGTAGTGTCTGTGGAATTGTTTTCGTTTTCATCTTTTGTATCATTTTGTGGATTTTCGTCATTTTGTGTAGTATTACTTGTCTCATCTGTTTCTTGTTGAAGTAGATATTCCGTGTTGTTTAACACGACACCCCCTGTTATTATTTTATTATCCTTGTCATATATTGAATTTCCTTCAATTATTGTATTGTTTTGTCCTCTTGGACCAACAATTTCTATCACTACTGAATTATCTTCTGTAATTAATATATTATCCGTGATTAATGTCTCATATTCATTTTCTGTTCTTATTGAAGTACCGTTGTTACTTTTTATGTAGTTTCCTGTGACACTCACATTTTTTCCATTGAACAAGTATATTCCTGATGTTTGTGGTTTAAGATAGTCCGGTGAAATTTGCGATTGATTTGTTTGTCCTGTAACTTCTATTTTGTTGTGTTTATTTGTGTGTTTGAACCTATTGATGCTATTCCAATTGCAGATAATCCTGTTACATTGATGTCGTTGTTTGATATTACTGAATTTGTTCCACCGAATGTTTCTATTCCGTAGACATGTGTTGATGAAGCGGTTATCGTGTTTGAGTCTATAATATTAGTGGATGTTTTAGATTTTTCTCCATTGTATATTCCACCATAATAATCATATTCTGTTATTATTATACCATAGGATACATCTATAATTCCTGAATTGTCTATAGTAGTATTTTCTGTTTTAAGTATTATTGTGTTGTTTCTGAGTGTGTTGTTTGATGATCTTCCTTCTATGGATATTCCATTTGCATATCTTATTGATGTAACCTCTATGTAGTTGTTGGTAATAAGATTGTTGTTTTTGTATATCCTCAGCCCATACATGTATATTGTTCCATCCAATACTATTTCATTTAAGTCCACTATGTTGTTGTTTCCTCTTATTGATACTCCAAATATTGTTCCGAAAGGATATTGTTTGTTTTCAGCTTCTTTAACATGTATGATATTTCTTTTTAATGTGTTGTTATTTCCATGAATTACTATGGGTTCAGCTCTAGCTTCTGCTGTTGTAGTTACCCAATCGATAGACATTGATGGATATATGACATCAAATATACAGTTTTCGATTATATTGTTGTCACCGTAAACAAGTATTGTTCTATAGTAATCATCCGTTATCCTATTTTTGTAATCTATGAAAAGCAGGTTTTCAAGAATATTTCCATTACTTTCAATAATTATGTTTTCAGGATACATTGTGTTGTCGTCTGATATTAATGTAAGATTTGATAGAATTATGTTTGCATCATCATATAAGACAATTTGTGAATTGATTAATGAGGTATTGTTTCCTGTTATTGTAATGTTTTTGTTGGTTATTTCCAGATAGTAATCTTCCAATGTTTCATTGATTATGATGTTTGAATTGTCTTTGAATTGACTTCCATCATAGTTTTGATAATTTGATTTTGTGAGATATATTGTTTCTGGTGTATTTTCCTGTATTTCTTGAATGTTATCATCAGTTTCCATATCCGTTATTAATGTATCTTCTGTTTTAAACTGTGTTGTTTCTGTTTTGTTTATATGATTTGTATGTGTAGTGTTTATCTGATTTTGTTCTGTTGCTGAAATGCTTGTTAATGTCGTTATTATTATTAATGTTAGTAGGATAAGTATTGTTTTCTTACTTACTTTAGGAATAAATCTTTTCACCTCCTAAAAATTAATAATTAAAATTAAAATTAACTAATCAACTATTTATGATAACAAATAAAATTGATTATATTAATATGTATCTATATATATCATCCAAATAATAAATATGCTTCGAGAAAAGGTGTATTAAAAAATAGACTACAGGAATTATTAAAAATCAAGTAAATTTAAATGATTATACAAAAAAAGATTAATAATAAAAAAAAATAAGATTATTTAGAGGATGATTGAGCGTTAACTCCTCCAACTCTAATATTGCTAGTAATGATTAACTTGTTTCCTGATGCATCGAAATCAGTTCCTTTATACTCATTATCGGAAACTTTCTGATATTTACCAGGATTTGTTCCACCAACATCTATATTAGTGAATATATCAGCTACTGGTTTAGACAAGGCTAAATTGACACCACCAATTTCTATTTCAGAAGCGATAGTGCTTTGTCCTTTAGGTTCTCCACGAATATTCAATCCACCAGTGGTAATCTTAATATCAGATGAATTTAAACTTCCATCATTAAATTTAATGTTAACTCCACCAAGTGTACCATGGATTTCCATATTATCAACTTCAGCATTATTGTCTAATGTTGCATCAAAGGCACCAGCTACAAATTCATCATTAATATTATATCTGTACTTGTTACTTAGAACAATTTTATTGTCTGAATCATTTGATTCTATGTTAACCGTTAAAGTATCTCCATCCACTTCAGTCGTTACGTTAGTAGATGCATTCTTTTTAGTAGTGGATGTTATGTTGTATATTGTTGTTGTATTGTCGGCAAATGATATTTTTGATCCACCCGTTTTCTGATAAATGTTCAGATTGATTGTTGTTATGTTTCCATCAGTTGAATTTTCAAGCAATGTTGTGTTCAATTCTGATTCATCCAATATATTTTCAATAGTGTTAACATTTTTATCTTTTGGAGAAAACTGTTTGGTCACAGCACTGTAACTGACCAGCCCAATAGATAATATCAAAGCTATAATGATTATAACACCCAATATTTTACGTCCTTCCATTTAAATCAACCCCACTAAAATAACAAATATAATTAAAGGTATACCAACTGTTGATAAAAATGATTTTGCATATCCTAAACTGTGTTCTTCACTAACAGCGATGATTTCGATAACCATTTTCCATAAGAATACTAGGAAAATCAATGGAATAATAACTACTTTTCCTAAAGTTGCTAAAGCTATTCCAACAATTAATAGTATATTCAATACGCTTGAATAACTTATCAGATTAAAAGTATTCATTAAAGAACCAGAACCTCCAAGTAATCTGGCAAATATGAATACAAACAGGGATTCTACGAACTTAAATATTAGTTGAGAAATTACAAATACAACTAAAAGAATTCCAGTTACTAATAAATCTCCTGTAAAAAGCCCTATAACTAATCCCAACATTAAATTATAGAATATCAATGATACTATACCATTATTATCCTTTTCTTCTGTTTTTAGATAAAATAGGTCATCAGGGTTTGTAAACACTTGTCCACTTTCAGTGAAGAACTCCATAATTCTTCTCATCATAGATAAAAATTTGATATAAATAATATATAATTATATCCTTAAATCGAAAATGATTATCTACATCATATGACATAGATTATCTTAAGAGGTGTTCATCTTGAAAGCCATAAGTGTTATTGCCAGTCCCAGAAAGAATGGAAATTGTAAACAGATAGTTGATATTATAACCGAAACACTCAAACAAGAGGGAAGTACAAACAAGGTATATTTCGTTGATGACTTAGACATCAGTCCCTGCCAGGCATGCAAAGCATGCAAGAACATGGAACATCCCACAAAATGTGTCATCAATGATGATTTTATTAAGATAATGGATGAAGTTGAAAAATCCGATGCATTCATATTTGCTGCTCCAAATTATTTTGGAGAAATAAGTGCACAGGGACATATATTCATTAACAGATTCTATTCAATGACAAAGACAACTCCCAATCAGCTGAAAAACAAGCCAAAATGCATTGTAATACATACCTATGGAGCAAGTGACGGACATTATGATGAATACATCAAAAAACGTTCACGGGTATTTAATTCCATAGGCTGTGAAGTATTTGAAGTTTTATCCGTGGGCAAAAACAAGCCAAGTACCGGAAATTGTGATGACCTAATAGAACATGTCTGCAATTTAGCCAGACAGTTGGGGGAATGATTAGCATGTCACTTGATGAAAAAATATTTGAAATTCTTGAAAATGAGGAAGGAGTAATTAAAGTAGACAATATGAGTGACGAAACTAAGAAGGCTCTTACCCTTATTGAGATGAAAAGATTAGAGGAAATGGTTCCATTAATCAACAGGGGATTTGAAGAATGCTTGGAAGAGGAGAATGTTCTAATCATAATTAAGGACAAAACGGACATTATTCTTCCTGATGAAGAACTGATTCCCACATTAACACTTATGAGTGAAAATGGAACACTTATCGGTGAGGAAATATATGATCCTGAAGAACTGGAAGAGCTCCGAGAAGACCCTAACGTTTATTTCATATCAGAACATTTCGCAACATACCCCAACCTTTCGACTCCTGGTGAGAAACAGTTTTTTGTGGTTAACCAGCTACGCGGAGAACTTGAATGTGAAGAAGAACTGGAAGAACTTGTTTCAAGTCTTTCTATTGCCGCACCATCCACAAAAGCAGACCATTATATTAAAGACATCTATAAAATGGATTATGAAGATAGGATTGTTACAATAGTTCTTGGATACACAGTATAATCTTCTCCCCCAAAATATTTTCCTTATTTTTAATTGATGAAAGAACATCTTTCAAAGTATTATTTCACCAAATATCCTTTAAATTAATTATTAGTTTCATATTTGTATCTTTCAACTAACATAAAATACTTAAATTATGTTAGACAAGTTTTAAATATTAATAATTAAATGATGAGGGAGGAATACATATTACTAAAAATCCTGAAGAAGTACTTCAAGAAGTTTTAGACACTATCAACCCATTAAGAGGAGTGCAAAGTGTTGGAGTGCTGAATGATGAAGTACGTAAAAAAATTTTAGAAATTGAAATGGAAAAATCAGGTGAACTCATACCGGTCATAAATTACGGAGTTCATGAATGCCTGCAAAGGGAATATACAGTTGCAATAATCAAAACTGCATCATTCAGACCACCTCCAACTGCAACAGTACAACTTGTTGACAATCGAGGAAACATTTTGGGAGAAGAAATAGTTAATGCAAAACAGAAAAGAGAACATGAAGCAAATGAAAACGCAACGTTCATTACTCCAGACTTTGTGTTAACACAGAACCCAAAAGAAATAGAAGAGAACCTTAAAGCAGAACGTCTAGAGAAAAATCCTGCAAAACAGGCATTTGTCTTACCACCAGTACAGTTCATTGAAGTTGAAGAATTGGAAGACACATGTGATGTAGTATCCAGTAGTCCAGACCCACTTGCTGACTTATACATTAAAAAATACTTTAACTTTGAAGATGATGCAAAACTAGCTTCAATTCTCGTAGGATTTAATGTTAAAAAAGATTAACTTATTAGGTGACATAATTGAATATAAAATCAGACTTAATTAATTTAATAAAAGAAGATGAAAGCATAATTCTTGCTGAAGTAATGTCTGATGAAATGAAAAAACAGGTACTGGCTCATGAAATGAAAAGACTTGATGAATTAGTGCCTTTCATAAACGAGGGAATGGAAGAGGCTTTTCAGGAAACAGAAGCATTAGTTCTTGTAATCAATAATGAAAAGAAATCTGATAGAATAGAAAATTCTTATGATACGCAGGATACCAGCTTTACTCTTAGAAGTGAATCTGGTAAGATTATTGGTGAAACAATATATGATGAAGAGGAACTTGAAGAGCTGAGAGATGATCCAAATGTTTTTTTCCTGTCCGATAACTTTGTCACATACAACGACCTTACAGTACCTGGAGAAAAGCAGTTCTTTGTAATGAGTAGTACAACCAGTGATTTTTTCACTAATAAAGATCTTGAAAGTCTTGTAACAAGCCTTAAAGTTGCTATTCCCTCAACAAGTACAGATCATTATATTAAGGATGTCTTTGACTTGCCACATGATGCTGCAATCGGAACGTTAATCGTAGGATTTACTGAATAAAAAGTGATATTATGACAATTATGGAATATGTTGAATCATTAAGTGATATCTGTGGAGTTGCAGATTTTTCATTAGATGAGGACAAACTGGTGGAAACTTATGGTGAAGACATATGCAAATACCCCTATGCAATCAGTATTGGACATAAGATGTTAGAAGAGATTATCGAGAAGATTCCCTTAACATACACCAATGATGATCTTGCACAGGAATATCTTGACGAATATTTCAATTCACACCAAAGAGTTTCTTCTATTGCACAGAAAGTCGTGAAATACATAGAGGATGCAGGTTATACTGCTATTGAATTGGATGTTTCCGGTACAAACCCTGAATTAGATCTTAAAATACCATTCAGCAATAAGGCCAGTGCAAACCTTGCCGGAATAGGGTGGCTTGGTAAGAATAACCTACTGACAACAAAGGAATTTGGTCCACGATTAACCTGGGCAACAGTTCTGACTGATGCACCATTAGCCGAATATGCTGGTAAACCTATGGAGTCTTTATGTGGAGACTGTAAAATATGTGTAAAAGCATGCCCCGGAAAAGCTATTGTTGACTTACCGGATCCTAAGGAATCGTACAGTCCGGTTAAATGTGGTGACTTTTTAATGGGCAGAAAAGATGAGGGTCATCCTGTTGCTTGTGGAATGTGTCTTTTCATATGTCCCTTCGGTAATGACAAAGTAGAAAAAGTTGAATAATATGGTGATTTAAATGAAGGTAGTTACGCTTATAACTTCATCCAATCGTCGTGGATTTACAAAACAAATTGTTGACAGATTAACAATTGGTATAAAGGATAATGGTGGAACAAACGAAGTTCTGTTTATGGATGATTTTGAAATTAAATACTGTACCGGATGTAGAGCCTGTAATAACGGTAGTGGCTGTGTTTTAGAGGATGACTTTGAGTTGATAATAGAAAAAATAAGGGATGCTGATTACTTTATTTTCACAGCACCTATCTTTTGGAATGACCTTGCAGGACACTCCAAACTCTTCCTTGACAGATTAAATTCTATCGGCTACAACCCTGAATTAAGTATGAATGACAAGTTGTGTTTAATGATGATTACTCATTATTCCAAGAATATTAACGACTTTGTTATAGAAAATACTCATAGATGTCTTGTTTCTGGTTCTTTTAAAGTGAATAAAATACTTGATATTGGAAATTTAATGGATGACCGAAAATTAGAGGAATTTGAATTGGAAGATTATGAGGATATTGGTTATGAACTTGAAGAATATGAAATTATCCCACATAAACTTGACCTTGATTCTGCAACACTCTAATTAACCCCTCTTTTCCTTATTTTTATCGTTTTCTAATGTTTCATATATTGTTTGTGCTAATTTTTTGCTTATTCCTTCAACCTGACTAATTTCATCAACACTTGCATCATATATTGCATCCAGATTATCAAAATAGGACAGTAATGCCTGTTTTCTTTTTCTTCCTACTCCTGGAATTTCATCCAGTATTGATTTTGTGAATGCCTTACTTCTTAGTTGTCTGTGGAATGTAATAGCAAAACGGTGGGATTCATCACGAACATACTGTAACAGGTGCAATGCAGTTGATTTTCTTGGCAATATGATAGGATCGCTTCTTCCCGGAACATACAATTCCTCAAACTTCTTGGCAAGTCCCACTAGCGGAACATCAGTTATGTTCAATTCATTGAATACATCCACTGCCATTCCCAACTGCCCTTTACCACCATCTATCAGTACAAGATCTGGCTTGATAAACATTGAATCGTTAGCATCCACCGGTTTGGTGTAGTCCGGTGATATGCGTGAATATCTTCTTGTCAGCACTTCCTTCATCATTGCAAAGTCGTTTGGTCCGGGAGTGTTCATCTTAAACTTTCTATACATTTTCTTTGCCGGCTTGGCATTTTCAAATACGACCATTGATGCTACCGCGTGTATACCTGATATGTTAGAGATATCAAAAGCTTCAATATGATAGGGGAGTTTTGGAAGGTTCAGGTATTGTTCTAAGGTCAATAACGGATTTTCTTCTTCCTTAGTGTTTTCTGTCAGGCTGATATGAGCATTTTTCTTAGCTATTTTTATGAGTGTCAGGTAATGTCCATCTTCTGCTACACTGATACGTATTTTATGTCCCTGTTTTTCCTCAAGCCATTCCGTGATTATTTCAAGGTCATTTATTGAGTCTTCCAAAATTATTTCATCAGGTGCCGGTGCTGTTGAATAATACTGTTTAATGAATTCTGTCAGTATTTCAGTGTCTGTGAATCCTTCTATCTGTTTAAGTACAAGATCATCCTTTTTGTTTGTTTTTCCATTTCTTACTGATATTATTACTACTGCTGCTTCCGATTCGTTATGATCTATTCCTATTATATCCTGGTCTACATCTCGTGTTGGCTGAATGTTCTGTTTTTCCAGTGTTACTTTTATTGTTTCTATCTGGTCACGCATCATTGCTGCCTTTTCAAATTCCATGTTTTTGGAGTATTTTTTCATATCCCCCTCTAGTTGTCTGAGTATTGTCTTATATTTTCCCTGCAGCATTAATTTTGCCCGTTTTATGTTACGATTGTAATCCTTTTGGGATATGTTGTTTTTGCATGGTGCGTCACATTGTTTAATCTGATAGTTTAAGCATGGCCCGTCCATGTTTTTGCATGTTCTGATTTTGAAGTTCTTGTTCAGGAAGTCTATGAATCCCCTTGCATTTGTTGCATCAGTGTATGGGCCATAGTATGATGCACCATCATTTTTGAGTCTTCTTGTTATGTATATTCTTGGAAATTCCTCATTCGTAATTTTTATGTAAGGATACTGTTTTCCATCCTTTAAGTCTATGTTATAATGGGGTTTATGCTTTTTGATAAGGTTTGCTTCCAGGATCAATGCCTCTTTTTCAGTGTTAGTCAGTATGTATTCCAGGTATGCGAAGTGTTTCATGAGAACCTGTGTTTTTGGCCTGTCCAGTTTGTCTTCATCTCTAAAATAGCTTTGTACCCTGTTTTTTAGTTTTTTTGCTTTTCCAATGTATATTATTTCATCTTCACTGTTATGAAATATGTATACGCCAGGTTTTTGGGGAAGTTCACTGGGACTTTTAATTTTCATAGACATTTTTCAACACTCCACTTCTGCTAATATATTATATGGAAAGATAAATTATTAAAAGTTAAAATTAGTGTAGGATTTCAGGTTGAATAGAAATTATTTTCTTAAAAGTTCCTTCCAGAAGGGATATTTTTTCACAAACTCTTCTACCTCACCTGTTATGAACTGGTAGTAATATTCCATTCCCCTGTTTCGAGACTCCTGCCTTTGTGCTCTTTGAGCCATTCTCTTTGCCAATAACTTTTCTGTAACTTCCTTTTCTTTGTCGGCAACAAATAAGAGTTTATCCTTGGCGTTTATCCCATTGAATGTATAGTATGTGATGTCATTGAATATGTCCGGTATCAGCAGTTCATCATCAATGCTCATACGATATATTTCTTCAAAATGTCTGCAGAAATAGTTAAAATTTATGCCTGGCTTCAGCACTTTCCTATAGTGCTTATCGATTTTATCTATTTCATTGAAATCCCAGTCTATCATTGATTTCACATACCTAATTGGTTGTATATACTTCTTATTTTCATCAAATAAAAATTAATATATCTCTATTGTAAAAATCATTTGAATTAAATTAAAAAATAATTAAAGAGTATACCTTGTTCTGCTAACAAATAATATTATCAACAACCTTTTAGAAATATAAATTTATTATGTCAAAATTCAATTTACATTCTGATTATAAAGCATTCGGTGACCAGCCCAAAGCAATTCAATCACTTGTTGAACATTTCAAAAATGGTGATAATGAACAGACATTGGAAGGAGTTACCGGTTCTGGAAAAACATTCACCATGGCTAATGTTATTGAACAATTGGATAAGCCAACATTGGTTATGAGCCATAACAAAACTTTAGCATCACAGTTATTCGAGGAATTTAAGGAATTCTTCCCGGATAATGCAGTTGAATACTTTGTAAGTTACTATGATTACTACCAGCCGGAGGCCTATGTTGCACAGACAGACACATTCATTGATAAGGAATCATCAGTTAATGAAGAAATTGACAGACTAAGACATTCCACCACACAATCCCTATTAACACGGGATGATGTTATAGTCGTTAGCAGCGTTTCATGTATCTATGGTATCGGTTCTCCCGAAGACTATGTTGAATTCACCTTACAATTAGAATCAGAGCAGGAAATTTCCAGGGAAGAAATACTGAGAAGTCTTGTGGAAATGCAGTATGAACGAAACGATATTGAATTTGAAAGAGGAAAATTCAGAGTACACGGAGACGTGCTTGAAATATATCCTATTAACGCCAATTATTCTCTTAGAATTGAAATGTGGGGAGATGAGATAGATTGCATCTATAAAACAGATCCTCTTACAAACAACATAATCGAAGAGATAAGAAAAGTTATTATTTTCCCTGCAAAACACTTTGTAATTGCAAGAGAAAAACAGGACGTTGCAATGAAAAACATAAGGAAAGAACTGGAAGAAAGAGTGAATACATTTAAAGCAACGGGAAAGTACGTTGAAGCCCAACGTATTGAACAGAGAACAAATTTTGACATGGAAATGATACAGGAAATAGGTTACTGTTCAGGTATAGAAAACTATTCCATGCACATGAACGGAAGAAAGTGGGGTGAAACACCGTACTCACTTTTAGGATATTTCCCCGATGATTATCTTACAATAATCGACGAATCACACGTTACGGTTCCACAGATAAGAGGAATGTACGAGGGTGACAGAGCACGTAAAGAGACATTGGTACAGTATGGTTTCAGATTACCAAGTGCAAAGGAAAACAGACCGTTAAGATTTGATGAGTTTATGAAAGCTCAAAATCAGGTTCTCTACGTTTCAGCAACACCTGCACCATTTGAGCTTGGAAGAAGCAAAAACAAGGTTGAACAGATTATCCGGCCAACAGGACTTGTTGATCCAAAACCAATCATCAGACCTGTTAAAAACCAGGTTGACGACCTCTTGGGTGAAATCAGAAAACGTGTAGAAAATAATCAGAGAATACTTGTAACTGCACTGACAAAGAAGATGGCAGAAGACTTGACAGATTACTATATAAAAATGAACGTAAAATGCAGATATTTACATTCTGAGATTACTACGCTTGAAAGAACTGAGATAATTGATGATCTTCGTAGAGGAGAGTTTGATTGTCTTGTTGGAGTGAACCTGTTAAGGGAAGGTCTTGACTTACCGGAAGTATCACTTGTTGCAATACTTGATGCAGACAAGGAAGGATTCCTTAGATCACAGACCAGTCTGATACAGACTATCGGTAGGGCTGCCCGTAATGTTGACGGTGAAGTAATTCTCTATGCAGACAACATTACAGATTCAGTAAGAAATGCCGTGGACATCACAGAACGTAGAAGAAAAATACAGATGGCATACAACAGGGACCATAATATCATACCTAGAAATGTTGTACGTAAACTTAAAGATAAAAAGATTGAAGATAAAGTTGAAGACATACAGGAAATTGACAACATTACAATTGAAGAAGTTGACATTTTGATTGAGGAACTGGAAGTTGAAATGAAGGAAGCTGCACAAAAGCTTGACTTTGAAAGGGCTGCAAAATTAAGGGACAGAATACAGGAATTGAAAGAGGAATAAATAATGGAAAGTAAAGAAGAAATAAGAAACAGAGCAATACAAGACCGTAAAATAATTATTAAAGGAGCAAGAGAACATAACCTTCAAAATATTGATGTCACCATACCAAGAGACCAATTCATAGTAATTACAGGTCTTAGCGGTTCAGGAAAGTCCTCCCTGGCATTTGACACAATATATGCGGAAGGACAGAGAAGATATGTCGAATCATTATCAGCATATGCAAGACAATTTCTCGGACAGATGGAAAAACCGGAAGTAGACTACATTGAAGGACTGTCCCCTGCAATATCCATTGACCAGAAAACCACAAGAGTCAATCCACGTTCCACTGTAGGAACCGTTACGGAAATATATGATTATCTGAGACTGTTATATGCAAGAATAGGAATAGCACACTGCTACAACTGTGGAAAAGAAATATCACAACAAACACCTGGACAGATTGCAGAAGCAATAATTGACGAAAACGAACATGAAAAGATAATTGTTCTTGCACCAGTAATTAAAGATAGAAAAGGAATGCATCAGAAGGTTCTTGAATCATACAAGGAAAAGGGTTTTGTAAGAGTCAGAGTGGATGATGAAATTCTCTCACTTGATGAAGAAATTAAATTAAATAAGAACAATAAGCATACTATTGAAGTTGTTGTGGACAGATTAAAAGTAGCAAATAATGAAAACTTCAGGAAAAGATTAGTGGAGTCAGTTGAAACAGCACTGGAAATAGGTGAAGGACTAGTTACTATTGCCAACAGCAAAGCTGATGTTCCTGACCAGTACTACAGTGAAGCATTAGCATGTCCTGACTGTGGTATCAACTTCACAGAGATAAGTCCAAGAATGTTTTCATTCAACAATCCACAGGCTGCCTGTCCTAGCTGTAATGGTATTGGAAGTACCCTGGAGGCAGATCCTGACCTGATCATACCTGACAAAACCCTGAGTTTACGTGAAGGTGCTATAAAACCTTGGAGCAATTCGCAAAAAACAGACACATACTACAATAAAATGATTGCTGGTCTTGCAAAACATTACAATTTTGACCTTGACGTTCCGTTCAACACGTTACCTGAGGACATTCAGGAGATAATATTATATGGTAGTGGCACAGAAAGCATATCATTCACATTTGGAAATGGAAGAACCACACGTAACGTATCCAAACCATTTGAGGGTGTTATCCCATATATGAAAAGACTGTTTATTGAAACCAGTTCAAGGTATCGTAGAAAAGCAGCCCGTACATATATGACATTAAACGACTGTCCAACATGTCATGGAGACAGATTAAAGCCGGAGATGTTAGCAGTAACTGTCGGTGACATAAACATTGCCGATTTAACAAAATTATCACTAAGTCAGAGCAGAGAATTCTTTGAAAACTTGGAACTGACTCCAAGACAGGAGTTTATTGGAAAGGAAATTCTTAAGGAAATTAAGGAAAGGCTTGAATTTCTTAATGATGTCGGACTTGATTATTTGACGCTTGCACGATCATCGGGAACGTTATCTGGTGGAGAAGCACAACGTATACGTTTAGCCACACAGATTGGTAGCCGATTGGTGGGTGTATTATATGTTCTTGATGAGCCAAGTATTGGTTTACATCAAAGGGACAATATGAAACTTATTGACACTCTAAAACATTTGAGGGATATAGGTAATACACTCATAGTTGTAGAACATGATGAAGAAACCATTATTGAAGCAGACCACGTGATTGATATTGGTCCGGGTGCAGGAGAACATGGAGGAATACTTACTGCTGAAGGAACTCCTGATGATATTAAAAACAATAAGGATTCCCTTACAGGCCAGTACCTTTCAGGTATTAAGGAAATTCCTGTTCCAACAGAGCGAAAAGAAGGTAACGGTAAGTTTATCACTGTTCATGGCGCTCAGGAGAACAATCTTAAGAATATTGATGTTGAATTCCCGCTTGGCAGGTTTATCTGTGTTACCGGAGTTTCAGGTAGTGGTAAAAGTACTCTTGTGAATGAGATTCTTTATCATGGCATTGACGAACAATTAACTAATAAACATAAGCATAAAATTGGAAAACATGAAAGTATTACTGGCGTTGAAAATATTGATAAAATTATTGTAATTGACCAGTCTCCAATTGGTCGTACGCCACGTTCTAATCCTGCAACATACATTGGTCTGTTCACGTATATCAGAGAATTATATGCTCAGACAGCTGAATCAAAACAGCGTGGATATAAGCCGGGACGTTTTAGTTTCAATGTTAAGGGTGGACGATGCGAATCCTGTAGTGGTGATGGTATTGTACAAATCGAGATGCATTTCTTGGCTGATGTCTATGTTCCATGTGAGGTTTGTGAAGGTAAACGTTACAATAGGGAAACATTAGATATTCGTTATAAAGGTAAGAATATCAACGATGTTCTTGAAATGACCTGTGAAGAAGCTTTGAAATTCTTTGAAAACATTCCGAAGATTAAACGTAAACTACAAACTCTTGTAGATGTTGGTCTTGGATATGTTAAACTTGGTCAGCCTGCCACAACATTATCTGGTGGAGAAGCACAGAGAGTTAAATTAGCTAAAGAACTTAGTAGGCAGAGTACATCCAACACCTTATATATCTTGGATGAACCAACAACTGGTCTTCACTTCGATGATATTAACAGGCTTCTTAAAGTGTTATTAAAATTAAGAAATCAAGGTAATACTTTAGTGGTTATCGAACATAACCTTGATGTAATCAAAACAGCAGACCATATTATTGATTTAGGTCCAGAAGGAGGAGATAAGGGAGGGGAAATAATTGCCCAAGGAACTCCTGAAGAAGTAGCTGAAAGCGGTTCATATACCGGACTTTATTTGAAACCTATGCTCGAATAAAGGAAGAATAAAAGATAAATCGTTCAAATTTCATCAATTCTTTAACTATAAATATAATCCTAAAAAAATTTATTATTTTATTAAATATAGGAAACTATATATACTCACATAGGCTAATAAGTACATAGATAATATTTTTTTAAAAAAGAATATTATTATCTCAAAAATTAAAAGGAGATTTGATGAAATTACAATTTTTGGGAACCGGAGGCGGTCGATTTGCCACCATTAGCCAGAAAAGAATGACTGGTGGCTTTAGAATCGATTCTATTGATGGCAAAAATATCCATGTAGACCCAGGACCAGGTGCTTTAGTAAGAAGCCATCAATACGGTTTAAACCCAAGAAAGATAAACATGTTACTTGTCAGTCATTGCCATACCGATCATTACAATGACGCCGAGGTTTTGATTGAAGCTATGACACAAGGAATGACAAAAAGAACAGGTCATGTTATAGGAAGTGAAAGTGTAATTAATGGTAATGGGGAATTAGGTCCCAGCATCTCAAAATATCACCAATCAAAGTCTGATATTACTGTAATGCATCCAGGAGATGTGATTAAAGAAGATGAAATAACAGTAAAAGGTACTGATACCCATCATGGGGATCCGACATGTGTAGGATTCAACATTAATTATGATGGATTAAATATTAATTATACTGCTGACACTGAATACTTTCCTGAACTGGCAGAGGAACATAAAGGTGCCGACGTACTAATTGGTTGTGTAATTAAAGAAGGAGAACGAAAAATTAAGGGTCATATGAGAACAATGGACTTTGAAGAATTAGTAAATGAAGTACAACCACAAATAGCTATAATGACCCACTTAGGCGTGAACTTGATAATGAACAATCCTTTCCAAAATACTAGGATTATCACCAAAAATACTGGTGTAAGAACAATTGCTGCAACTGACGGATTAACTATGAACTTAGATCAATTCGTGTCATGATTAGTTAATTTGTTAGTTATTTTTTTTTATTGCCTCGATGGCTCAGCCCGGCACAGTACCTGTCTCGTAAACAGGGGATCGGGGGTTCAAATCCCCCTCGGGGCTTATACTAATTTTATTTTATATTTTATCCGGATGAATAAATCCTGCTCTTATCATATGGTCAGCAATAACCATGCTACAACTGGATTCTGCTACTGTTGTAACTCTAGGACAAATACATGGATCATGACGTCCCTCTACTTCAATTGTGGAATCAGCGTAGTTTTCCAAATTAACAGTTTTCTGCACGCCACTAACAGATGGTGTAGGTTTTACCCCAATTTTCAGCACTATGGGCATACCATTAGACATACCTCCAAGAATACCTCCAGCATTATTGGTTTCCGTTTTAATCTTATCGTCATCCATATAATACTGGTCATTATACTCTTTTCCTGTCAGCAATGTACTGTCAAAGCCTAATCCTACCTCAACTGCTTTTACTGCACCAATATTCATAAGAGCTTTTGCAAGATCACCGTCCAGTTTGTCAAAGACAGGCTGACCCAAACCTAATGGAACGTTATATATGATTATTTCCACAGTTCCTCCTACCGAATTTCCTTCACTTTTTGCTTCAAGAATGACTTCTTCCATTTCTTTTGCTTTATCCAAATCTGCACATCTAACATTATTCTTAGTGATGTTTTCCTTTATTTCATCCAATGTGAATTTCCTTTCAGTTTTTACTTTGTGGATTGATGTAACGTGAGCTGTGACTGTTATATCATGGAAGGACAACAGTTTTTTACTTACTGCTCCGCCAATTACATGACCTATTGTGATTCTGCCACTACCTCTTCCACCACCACGATAGTCATAGTTTGAAAACTTTTCCTGCCAGCACAAGTCTCCGTGTCCCGGTCGCGGATTGTTTATCAGGTTATCATAGTTTTTACTTCTCTGATCTTTGTTTCTGATTATTGCCGTTATTGGTGTACCGTCTGTTTTGTCATTAAATATTCCTGAGAGTATTTCCACGGAATCTTTTTCATCTCTTGCTGTTGTAAGATTACTGGTTCCGGGTCGTCTTTTGTTTAGTTCTTCCTGAATGTCTTCTCTTGTCAATGGTAGTCCTGCTGGACATCCATCTATTGTTGCTCCCAGAGCTATTCCATGACTTGCTCCGAAAGTTGTTACTTTGAATATTTCTCCAGTAGTGTTTGATGCCATTTTACTTTTTCTCCTTTTTATTGATTGTTTTCTTCCAAATAACTAACTGACTGTTTAATTGATTCCTGAACATTTGGAATATGCTTTTCAAGGAAATCTAATATTTCATGTTCGACATTTTCTTCATGTTTCCTGGTTTTTACATGTTTTATGTCTGTTGTGTTTATCCAGTCTTCAATCCATTGATGTGGAACGTGTGTTAAGGGGTATATTGTATTATTCTGTGTTGTTTCATGAATTTTCTCACCGTTGATCATTTGGTTCATGTAAGTCATTGAAAAATCATCCAGACATTCCTTACTTACATTGATTGAATCTGATGTCTGTTTATCAGTTATTTTAATCCCATATTTTCTCCGATACGGCTCCAATGTTATGTATAATAATATGTTTTCCATTGAATCATCATTTTCGATGTATAATTCATTTCTTGGTTTTATCTGATTTTTAACTGTTCTTGAAACTTTAATACATATTTTCTGGAAGAGTTTTGAACGTATTATGTTTATCTGAGGATATTCTTCGTGAAACTTTTCTTCCTTATTTCTTGAGAATTTTGAAAACTTAAGGTTGTTGATATAAATATTATGCCCGTATAGACTGATGAATCTGGTATCTACCCCTAATTTATTGAGTGATTTTATTATTCTTTTTTCTTCATTATTCATTTTTAATCAGCTTTTAATTGTTTTATCATTTTACTTGTTGTCTCTATATCCAGTTGTCCAGGAGCTGATTGAGTGTCTATTGCAGCATATGTTACTGGTGAACCCATAAGTGGTGCTATTACTCTGGTGTATGAGCCTATTTTATCCATACTTATTGCTATTATTCCAGTGTTTTTCATGAGCAGCCTTAATAGAATGTAAGTGTCTTCCATGGATTCGGGTTTAACTGCTATTTTTGGTATGTCACCTACCTGAAATGCCTGGTCTATGATTTCCTGCAAGTATTCCTCTGAAGGTGTTTTCTGGAAGTTATGATATGATATTATTGTTTTATTTGCCTTTTCTATTACCTGTTGACGTAACTTTTCTTCCGTGCTCAGTTCAATGTCTGTGATTTCCACCAGGTGTGCATTATCTGCTAATATCTGTACACGTTCTTCTTCTGTTTTTTTGAAATATCCTCCCTCTTTGGCTGTTCTGTTTGTCAGTATGATTGGTGTTGAGGATATTTCCTTTATGGACTTGATAATTTTCGTTGCTTTTTCTGTTGTAATGTCCCTTATAACATCAAGTCTTAATTCCATATAATCTATATCTTTATCTGTAAGTTTTTTTACTGTTTTTAATATTTGTTCTTCATTTTCTTCAATTATTGAAGCACATACCCCAGTGTTTATTTTAATCTACTCCTCAGTTGTGTTATTTACTGTATATATCTTTCTTTGTTCTTAGTAAAAAAATTATCTTAATGACAATGTTTAAGATAGTACAAGCATATAATAAGTATTAATTATTTCTATGAGGTTAAAAAATGAAAATGCTTTGTCATGGTATAGATATCTCTGATAATGATGTTTCCTGTAGTGAATCGTTAATAGATAACGTGGAAAGTAGTTTGTATAAGATTAAGGAAGCTGGTGCTTCACATGCATTACTTTCAAATATTACCGGTGACGATATTGTAATTAGTGCTGTTGTTGAAGACGATTTGCTTGTTGAAAGTGTTAATCAGGCAATTTTCAGTGTATTGAAGGAGAATGCTCTTGGTTTTGATGATTTGAATGGTGTTGGTTTGAAACGTGAGGATGCTGGTGAGGGAATCAGTTATGTTGAACTGGATTTGAATGAAGACTTTTATCCGGATGCGGTTATTGTTGCTTTTGATACTTATTGTGGTGAATATTTTGTTGATGATGTTGCATTAAGTGCTGTTGAAGCTGCCCGTGGCATGAAGGATGTTTATAATGTTTCCTCTAGCGTTTCTAATTCCATTGTTCATATTCCTGGCGTAGGTTATGTGTCCAATCAGACAGATGATCCCGTGATTGTAGCCAATGTAACAAATGTTGAACAAGTTGGTGTTGTTGCTGGTGCTATGATTGGTGCTGTTTTGGGTAACAAAAACACTTATCTTGTTAAACGTCACACACCCATTAATGTTGTTCCAGGCAGTGTCATATTCAGTGTTACTGCAATAATGAATGGTAATCCTATTGATTTGGCAGAAGCATTTTCTTATAGGAGCAGAGTTATGAAATAATATTTTTAACTTTTTTTAAGTCTTTATCTTGTTTATTTTTTAGAACATGTCTCCTTTTTTGCCTATTTCCTATTTTGTATATTTAAAAAGTATTTCTTATTATTTTTGACATATTATGTTTTTGTTAGGTTTATAATGAAAGTTTTTATATTAGTTTAAACAGATTAAGTAATAACTATATCTGATTAGAATAATACGAAATGATACTTTATTATTACATTAGATTGAATGGTTTTATTAATACAACAACTAAAAAAAAAAAAGAGGAGAAGGTTTAATTGATTTTATTAGATGAAAACACAAAAGCAATTGTACAAGGAATAACAGGAAAACAAGGACGGTTTCATACAAAAGAAATGATTGAATACGGAACTAACATTGTTGCAGGTACCAGCCCAGGTAAAGCTGGAGAAAAAGTGGAAGGAGTACCAGTATACAATTCAATTGAAGAAATAAAAAAATACCACCCTGACATTAACGCAAGTATCATATTCATCCCTGCACCATTCGTGAAAGATGCAGCATTTGAAGCAATTACACAGGTAGACCTGGTAATCATCATCACAGAACACATTCCAATTCACGACACAATGGAAATAGTTAAATATGCAAAGGAAAACAATACTACAGTAATTGGACCAAACACTCCAGGTATCATCACACCAGGCATTGGTAAATTAGGAATTATGCCAACACACATATTCAGAGAAGGAAATATAGGACTTGTTTCAAGAAGTGGAACATTAACATACGAAGTAGCAAGTCAAATTACTGATGCAGGACTGGGACAAAGTACCTGTTTAGGTGTAGGAGGAGACCCTGTTACCGGTATCGACTTTATCACAGCACTTGAAAAATTCGAAAACGATCCTCAGACAGAACAAATCGTACTCTTAGGTGAAATTGGTGGAGTAGCAGAAATAAAAGCAGCAGAATATGCTGAAAAACACGTTTCCAAACCAGTAATATCATTCATCGCAGGAGTATCCGCACCGTTAGGAAAACGAATGGGACATGCCGGAGCTATTATTGAAGGTACAGACGGTACTGCACAAAACAAAAAAGCAATTTTAGCAGAACATGGAATCAAAGTAGCAGATAAACCTAGTGATATTGTAGATTTAATCAAAGAATAAACCTACAACATATTAATAAAATCATACCAAACAGTTATAGTTTTAACTATAACAAACCCAACTTTTTTTCCTTTTCACTAATTTGATAAACTTTAAATACAATATAATAGAATAACAATTCAATATAAATAATTTTAGGAATGCATTAAAATGAATTTAACTAATGAAGAAATAATAGAAAAATTAAATTCTGGTGAAATCAGACTTCACGAAATAGAAAAATATGCAGAAAACGCTAACATTGCAACAGACATTAGACGCAAATTCATTGAAGAAAAAACCAACACACAACTAGAACACATGGGCAACTACTCAATTGACATGACAGAAACTGCAAAGAAAAATATTGAAAACCAGATAGGAACAATACAGGTACCAGTAGGTGTTGTAGGACCCGTAACAATTAACACGGAAGATGGAGAAACTCTAGAATCATATATCCCCATGGCAACAACAGAAGGAGCATTACTGGCCAGTGTAAACAGAGGATGTTCAGTTATAAGACGTTCAAACGGTTGTAACATATCAATTCTTAACAATCAAATGACAAGAGCTCCTGTTATTAAAACTAAAGGCGTGCATGAAGCAAGCAAACTTAAACAGTGGATTAAAGACAATTTCGATAAAATCAAGGAAGTTGCTGAAAGCACCACAAATCATGGAAAACTGATTAAAATAGATCCTATTGCCATTGTTGGACGTATGGTTTATCCCCGTTTTGTCTTTGAAACCGGAGACAGCATGGGTATGAACATGGTAACGATTGCAACACAGGAAGCAATCAATTTCATTGAAGAAGAAAATGACATACATGTTATCGCTCTGAGTTCAAATTTCTGTGTAGACAAGAAGCCATCAGCACTTAACATGATAGAAGGTCGTGGAAAAAGTATTGTTGCTGAAGTAACAGTTCCTAAAGATGTTGTAGAAAAAATATTGAAAACCACCCCCGAAGCTGTTGTTGAAGTAAATACTGCTAAAAACTTGGTTGGTTCAGCAATTGCAGGTAGTTATGGTTATAATGCACATTTTGCCAACATGGTTGCCGCAGTATTCCTTGCCTGTGGTCAAGACCCTGCACATGTTGTGGAAGGCAGCATAGGCATTACAAACGCAGAAAATGTTAACGGAGATTTATACTTTAGTGTAACCATTCCTGATTTACCTGTTGCTACTGTTGGTGGTGGAACCAGACTTGAAACTGCAACCGAATCATTGAACATTATGAACGTTAAGGGTAGTGGAAACGTTAAGAAATTTGCCAGCTTTGTTGCAAGCATTGTATTGGCAGGTGAATTATCACTTGTCGGTGCTTTAGCTGCCGGTCATTTAGCTCGTGCACACAAGGAATTAGGCAGATAAATCATTAAAGAGTGTAGGTTATATATGAAGATTACATTTAAAAAGGTTTTACAGGATTATATTGCTTTAAGCAGGTATGTTGCTCTTGGTTCATTGGATGGTATTTTAACCGTTCTGAGTATTTCTTTAACTGCGGCACTGATGGGTATTTCTACTGGTGGTAATGTCAATCCATGGACAGTTGGTTTGACCGGTCTTAGTGGTGGTATTGCTATTGCATTATCCAATGGTTTTGGTTCCTATGTTGGTGAACATGCCGAGGAAGGAAAAATTATCCGTGACTTGGAAAGTCAGATGATTCTTAAGGAGCGTAAGCTGGATGATACTGTTATTCATGAACAGGCAAAGTACAGAGTTTTCATGAGTATGTTGACTCATGGTTCTGCAAGTTTTCTTGGTTCATTCATACCATCCATCCCCTTTTTCATATTTAGCGATATTTACACTGCCATTACTGCTACTTTAATAGTGTGTTTTGTGATGTTAACCGTTCTTGGTTGTTATCTTGGTAAGATTGCTAAGGAAAGTATGTCCAAGACTGCTATTGAAATCATTGGTGTGGGTATTCTTATTGTTATTATAAGTTACCTCATGGGTGGAGGACATGGATAATTAATCCCCTCCACAAAAATAATCTATTTTTATAAAAATTTAATATTTATTCAAAATTAATTTAACGATACATATATTAACTAATTAAATTAAAATTAATACTGTAAGGGTTTGATGTTAGTACACATTTATACACAAAAACACAGTATGAGAAATTTTTCACAATCTTTATTCACCACTTGAATTGATGAAAAATACTACATCAAAAAACCCTACACACTCCTTTAACTAATTTTTACAACACAATCCCCACCAAAAAGAAAATAACTTATTATACTAAAAACAAATATTATAATACTATAAATCGTGTGTAGAGAACACAGGATAATAAATTAATTTTTACAGGAGAATCATAATGATACGATGTATTTCATGTGGAGCAGAATACGACGATGATGAAATAATATACACTTGTGAATGTGGATCAATATTAGAAGTAGTAACAGAAGTAGATAACATACCAAAGGAAACCTTCGAAAACAGAAGAGACAATATCTGGAAATATAAAGAATTCTTACCAGTAAACCCGGAAAACAGAATAAGTCTTGACGAAGGAGGAACACCATTCTGCAAATGTGACAAAATAGGAGAAGAACTAGGCGTGGATCTATACGTAAAAGTAGAAGGATCAAACCCTACAGGCAGTTTCAAAGACAGAGGAATGAGTGTAGGAACAACCAAAGCAGTAGACCTTGGAGTTAATATGGTAGGATGTGCTTCAACAGGAAACACCTCAGCATCATTATCAGCATACGCAGCAAGAGCAGGATTAAAATGTGCTGTTCTCTTACCTGCAGGAAAAGTAGCCCTAGGAAAACTAGCACAAGCAATGTTCCATGGAGCTAAAGTATTTGGAGTAGATGGAAACTTCGACGATGCACTTGAAACAATCACACAACTAGCATTAAACGGAGAACTATACCTCCTAAACTCAATCAACCCATACAGACTAGAAGGACAGAAAACCATAGGTATGGAAATTGTACATGATTTAGGATGGCAATCACCTGACAGAATAGTACTCCCAGTGGGAAATGCAGGAAACATATCAGCAATCTGGAAAGGAATAACTGAATTTGCAGATGCAGGATACATAAAAGACACTCCTATGATGACAGGAATACAGGCAGTAAACAGTGCTCCAATAGCAAACGCAGTAAAAGCTGGAACAGATGAAGTTGTACCTGTAGAAAACCCTGAAACTATAGCAACAGCTATCAGAATTGGTGCACCTGTAAGTACTGTTAAAGCAATGAGAGCAATCAAGGAATCAAACGGTACTGCAGAAACCGTAACCGATGATGAACTATAGGATGC